>CAYRXN010000161.1:0-16695 GCA_964428275.1 uncultured Planctomycetales bacterium
GGTCGACTTCTCCCAGCGAATACAGAGTCGGCGGTAGTGTTGAATCCAGGCGATGGTGCGCTCGACGGTCCAGCGCCGCTTGTAGCGACGCAATGGACGGCCGTCCTGCGTGACGTGTTCCGGCCTGCGGTTCTTGCGGTGCGGCGCGATCAACTCGATACCCTCCTCCGCCAGTTCCTCGGCCAGTGGGTCGCTATCGTACGCCTTGTCGCCGATCACACGTTTCGGAGTTTCTTCGGTCAGCATGAATTCAAACAGGTTCTGCACGAGTCGGCTTTCGTGCGGGCTGGCCGACGCCGTGTCGATCGCGACCGGCAAGCCGCGGGCGTCCACCAGAACCATGATTTTCACGCCTTTTCCGGCTTTCGTGCAGCCGATGCCGTCGCCGCCGCCCTTGGCCCGAACGAACGTGCCGTCGATAAAGCACTCGCACAACCGATAGCCGTCACGCTCTTCGATACACCGCCCGGCGTCGCGCATGATGTCCTCGAAAACGCCGGCGTGCGTCCAGATCTGGAACCAGCGATGCACAGTGCTCTTCGATCCGAACCTGCGCGGCCCGTCTTTCCACTTGGCGCCGTTGTCGAGAATCCAAAAGATGCCCTGAATAACCTTGCGCTTGTCCGCCGGCGGTCGTCCACCCTTCGGAGTGCGTCCGTGACCAGGAATCCGTTCCGCCAACCAGCCAGGTTGTGCTTTCGTGAGCGTGGGCATGTACGACTATACGAAACACACAGGTGTCCGGTTTTCGGATAGCTTCGAGAAAAAGAAGGTGGAATTGGTCTGGGCAACGCCGTGGACGGCCACAGCCGGGGACGCGGCCATCATGGCAAGCATGCGGCGTCCAGACATGTTTACTGCCCCCCGGAAAAGCGTGCGCCATTTTCGTCGCGACGCCATCCTCCCGGCTGATCGTACCGAATCGTCGCACCTGATTGACGGCCTGTTCGTCGTGCTGATCTGTTGGCAGCGCTCGAATCACGGGCCCAGAGCCCCGCCCGGATGCACAATAACCCCGAGCCGAGCGACCCGTGACCAGAGGCCCGTGTCACGAAAAGGTGGGGACAGAACAACCCGCGCGCGGAAAGCAATCGAGAACGAGGGCAGATCAGTAGCGCCTGCTACACGTCGAGGTTCTTCACGTGGATGGCGTTTTCGTCGATGAAGCGCCGGCGCTGCTCGACGTTCTCGCCCATCAGCACGCTGAACATCTGGTCGGCTTCGCTCGCGTCGATCTCGGCCTGTTCCGGGTCGGCGCCGTCGTCGCTGACGGTGACCTTGCGGAGCACGCGGTTGGCGGGGTTCATCGTGGTTTCCCAGAGCTCTTCCTTGTTCATCTCGCCGAGCCCCTTGAACCGCTTGATTTCCAGCCCGCGGGCACCGATCGAACGCACGCCGTCGGGCAGTTGCGCCAGGTTGTCGAGCTCGATCACGTCGTCTTCGCCGCGAACCAGCATGAACACCGCCGGGCTGAGCTCGCCGGTAACGAGCTCCTCCCGCCGCAGGAACAGGTCGCCGACTTCGCAGTGGTGGCGGGCCAGCGCGCCGAACGCTTCCTCCATCGCGCGCGTTTCGGACAGCTCGTGCCGGACGACCTCCTGCCCCTCCTGCACCCGCTCGCGCCGAAACTGCTCGAACTCCTCGGCGGAGTAGAAGAACGTCTCGCTGCCGTTGTACACCGCCCGCAGCAGCGGCAACCGCCCGTCGCGGTACCACCGCTCGACGAACGGCCGCAACTGGATGCCTCGGCGGGCCAGTATCCGCGACTGCCGGTCGATCGTCTCCACGAGATGCAGCAGTTCGGCCGTCGCCTCCGGCGAAGCCGCCAGACGCTCGCGGCCGGCCCGCTGGATCTCCAGGTGCGTTCCCTCCAGCCCGAGCTCGGTCAGCCGCCGATTCAGTTCCGCGTCGTCGAGCACGTAGCGGACCGACTTGCCCTTGCGAAGCTGATACAGCGGCGGCTGGGCGATGTAGACCACGCCCTTTTCGATCAGCGGCCGCAGGTGGCGGAAGAAGAACGTCAACAGCAGCGTGCGGATGTGCGAGCCGTCCACGTCGGCATCGGTCATCACGATCACCTTGCCGTAGCGCAGCTTGGAGATGTCGAAGTCTTCGCTGCCGATCCCGGTCCCCAGCGCGCGGATGATCTCGACGATCTCCTCGTGGCTGAAGACCTTGTGCAGCCGGGCCTTTTCGACGTTGAGGATCTTCCCGCGGATCGGCAGGATCGCCTGCGTGCGGGCGTCGCGGTAGCCCTTGGCCGAGCCGGCCGCCGAATCTCCCTCGACGATGAACAGCTCGGTCTCGTCCACCTTGCGGCTCGAGCAATCGACCAGCTTGCGCGACAGTCCGCCGCCCGAGAGGGCCGACTTGCGCGCGGTTTCGCGGGCCCGGCGGGCGGCCTCGCGGGCCTGGGCCGCCTGGACGGCCTTCTGGACGATCCGCTTGGCCTCGGCGGGGTGTTCTTCGAGGTAGATGCCCAGCGCCTCGTTGAGGGAGGTTTCGACGAACGTGCCCACTTCGCCGTTGCCGAGCTTGGTCTTGGTCTGTCCCTCGAACTGCGGCTCGGGAACCATGACCGAGACGATCGCCGTGAGTCCTTCGCGCACGTCTTCGCCCGAGGGGGTCGGGTCGTTGGGTTTGAACAGGTTGTTCTTGCGGGCGTAGCTGTTGATGCAGCGCGTCAGGGCGCTGCGGAAGCCCGACAGGTGCGTACCGCCCTCGACCGTGTTGATATTGTTGGCGAACGAGCGGACGTTCTCGTTGTAGCTGTCGGTGTAGCGCAGGGCGACCTCGCAGATCAGCCGGCTGGCCGGGTCCTCGCGTCGAAAATGGACCGCCGGGTGCAGGGCGGTCTTGCCCTCGGTCAGGTGCTCGACGAACTGGCGGATGCCGTGTTCGAAATAGAACGTCTCGGAAGATTCCTCGCGTTCGTCGTTGAGGACGATCCGCAACCCCGAGTTGAGATAGGCCAGCTCGCGCAGCCGGCGGGCGAGAATATCGTGCTGAAACTCGACGCCGACGAAGATCTCGGGATCGGGCTTGAACTCGACCCGGGTGCCGGTGCGGTCGGTTTCGCCGATCGCTTCGAGCGGCCGGACGGTCTTGCCGCGTTCGAAGCCGATCACCCAGACCTTGCCGTCGCGGCGGGTCTGCACCTCGCACGTTTCCGACAGGGCGTTGACGACGCTCACGCCGACGCCGTGCAGGCCGCCGGAGACTTTGTACGAGTCGCGGTCGAACTTGGCGCCGGCACCGAGCTTGGTCAGGCACAGCTCGAGCGCGGACATGCCGTATTCTTCCTTGATGCCCACCGGAAAGCCGCGGCCGTCGTCCTCGACGCTGACGCTGCCGTCGGCCTTGATCGTAACGACGATGTTCTTGCAGACCCCCGCCATCGCTTCGTCGATCGCGTTATCGACGACCTCGTAGACCAGGTGGTGCAGCCCGTAGACGCCGGTATCGCCGATGTACATGCCGGGGCGTTTGCGGACGTGCTCGGTGCCTTCGAGCACCTGCACCTTGCTCTCGTCGTAGTTCTGCGCGGGCGGGGGGGACGTCACGGCTGCCTCATTCTCCCTCGGCGGGGAAACTTCCGCTTTCATGTTCACTACCCTGTTCTGTGCGCGTGATACGAATCCGCGCCAGGTCGGGGACCCTGCGGGCCAGATCGCGCACCAAACGCGGCGTCTGTCGCCGCAACCGCTCCCGGACGACCGGATCGGGCGCGACGAGCCAGAGTGTGCCGTTTTCGAGACCCGCGACGCGCGTCGCCGCGGAGACGTCGCGTGGCACCACGGCGTCGAGCGCCCGCTGGGCGCGTTCGCGGCGTTTGAGGCTGCGGGCCGCCCGCCGCAACAGGCCGTCGGCGGTGCCGGCGTCGAACAGCGGCACGAGGACCGCCCGGCGTCGGTTCGCGACCAGTTGCTGGTATTGTCGTCCGTTCATCGGCTGCGTGCGGGTGGGCATCACTGCGAGAGCGAGACCGGCATGACCACGTACAGGAACTCCTCGCGGTTGCCGCCGGTGAGCACCCCGGGCCGAAACGCCTCGTGCAGCTCGAACACCACCTCTTCATAGGGGACGACCCGCAGGGCGTCGCTGAGGAACGCCGGATTGAAGCCGATCGCGAGGGTTTCGCCCTCGTAGCTGATCGGGATCTCGACGCGGGCGTCACCTTCCTCGGGCGTCTGCGACGTGATGACCAGCTTGCTCTCTTCGAACGCCAGCTTGACCGCCCGCGAGTCCTCGGTCGTCAACAGGGCCGCCCGCCGAACCGCGCCGAGAAACGCATCGCGGTCGATCCGGGCGACCTTGTCGTGCTCGTTGGGGATCACTTCCTCGTATTTCGGGAAGTTGCCCTCGACCAGCACCGAGGACAACACCCGCTGGTTGCTGCGGAGCAGAACCTGGTTCGGCAGGAACTTGACGTCCACCTTGTCTTCCTGCCCATCCGACGCGGCGGCGAACACGCGCTCGAACACGCTCATCGCCTTGGCCGGCAGGATCGCCTCGAAATCGCCGCCCGACGCGCTGCCGAGCTTGTCGCCCGCCCGCGCCAGCCGCCGGCCGTCGGTGGCGACCACGAAGAGCTGATCGCCGCGTTTCTGCCACAACACGCCGTTGATCGCGTACCGGCTGGTTTCGCGGGCGGCGGCGTAGAGCGTCAGCCCCACCATCCGGCGCAGGTCGGCACCGTCGATGACCAGGTCGGCCTCGTCCTCGAACACCGGCACCTTCGGAAAATCGGCGGCGTCCATGACGAACAGGCGGATGTCACTGCCCTCGCCGTGGATCGTGCAGTAGCGGTCGTCGGCGTCGAGCGTGATTTCGACGTCGGTCATCTCCCGCACGACCGGCACCAGCCGTTCGGCGCGCACCACGACCTCGGCGGGCTTTTTCATCGACAGTACGGGCACTTCCAGATGCAGGCCGACCTCGCCGTCGGTCGCCGACAGCTCGATGTGGTTTTCGTGCCCGGTGAGTTTCACGCACTTGAAGATCGGACGCGTGGTTCGCCCCGTGGTCAGCGTGGCAACCGCGTTCAGTGCTTCCTGAAAGTCCTGCCGTGGCAATATCGCTTTCATAGGCTGTCGATTCCGATGTCGTGAAGCCGTGTAGTCTTGCAAACCCGCATCCGCCCGCGCCGTCCCGGACCGCCGCCGGGCCGCCGACGCAGCCCGACCGCGCTGCTCGGCGACGACCGCCGCCGAACCGCCTGCGAAACGAGCGTATACACGCCGTGTTTTATACCCCGAAACGCCCCGGTTCGCCAGCGGGCCCGGTGTCTGAGAACCACAACAAGCTGCGGTTCGGGCCCGGTGGCCCCCGAAGCGATGGGGGCTGCCCCGCGGCCGGTTCACGCGGCACCTTGCGGCTTGTCCCCCCTACCGCACGCGGATCCGCCCCTCGTCGTCTACCAGCGTTTCGAAACGGACCGCGTGGCGGCCCGATTCGTCAACGATGAGCGCGGAGATCTCGAAACGCAGCGCCATCGTCCGGTCGTTTCCGGGCGCGTGCCGCACGCGGACGTTACTCAGCCGCGGCTCGTTGCGCTCGATCGTGGCGCGAATCGCCGTCACGAACCCCGCGATCGACCACGGCATGGCGCTGCGAACGCTCGACATGTGCGGCAATCCGTACTGCTCGTCGGTCAGGCAGTTCCCGCGCGTCGTGTTCAGCACGTTTTGCAAATTGTGCAGGATGGATTCCAGCACTTCCTGCGTTGAGGTGTGCAGGCTGCGTTCGCCCGGGGGCTCGGGATCACGCAGCCGTTCCAGCAAGGTCCGCTGAATGGCCATGTTCGCGCTCCGCCTTGTCGTCCCGGACGATTCTACGCGGAATCCGCAGGGTCGGCGACAGGATTATCGGCCAGCGCAAGCAGGCACCACGGGTGACGTGCGACTGATTCCATGCCCCGATTTGACCGATGCTGTCCCAGAGGCTCGCGCCTCGCCTGGACTACTCGCCGGTGATGAGGATTTGCGCGTGAAGGTTGAGTTCATCAATCCGTTTCTGGAGAGCATCGACACCGTCTTCGACATGATGCTCAATACCACGATTGAGCGTCAGAAGCTCCGTATCGGCGGCGGCGACGCGAAACGGGACGACCACTCCATCACCTCGATTATCGGAATGAGCGGCCGCGCCACCGGCAGCGTTGCCCTGAACTTCCCGCGCAAGACCGCCATCGAGCTTGCCTGCCGGTTCCTCGGCTGCGAAATCACCGAGATCAACGACGACGTGACCGACGCCCTGGCCGAGCTCGCCAACATCGTCGCCGGTGCCGCAAAATCGAAGTTCAATCTCGACCCGCCGCCGCAACTCTCGCTGCCTACGGTCGTGATGGGTTCGGGCTTCACCATGAGCCGGCCGACGGGCGTACCGTGGGTCGAAGTGCCGTTCAAGTCCGACGCCGGCGACTTCACCATGAGCGTCTCGTTCGAGCAGCGTCAGTAACCGAGCACCGCCCATCAGTTCAGGCGCGCGCCCGGGGTGGTCGCCGACCCACGCCAAGCCGGTTCCAGCCCGTGTTGCCTGGCGTGCGAACCGCCGCCCGTGGTTGTGGTCAAAGATCCGCCGCCGACGGTGGCACGCTTCCCGAAGCGGCCGAACGTGCATCGGCACCACGACTTCCGCGAACCGCTGGAACGCCGGCGCTGGCGCTTCCTCGATACACGCCGGCCCTGTTCAGGTGAGCGGTTTCCGGCTGGCACACAAGTACCTGGACCGTCCGAGGCGCGATCTGCCGCCAGTCTGAGGAAAACGCGAGGATCTGAGGCTGCGGCCTCCAAACGGGTCCGGCACGCGCGAGGCCGTCGAGTCGGGTCGGCAAGGGCGTGCGGCCCCGCGACCCCGGGCGCGGAAGCGCAGCCCCCCTCCGCGGATCCGAGCCCGGCTGCGCTGCCGCGCAACGGGCTGGTTTCAGCGCGGCTGAGATTGGCTGTGGCCGAAAGCGGTCACAGCAAGGGAGCGGCGAGCCGGGCGACGCCTTCGATCAGCTCGCGTGTCGCGCTCACGGCGCGCATGCCCACACGCGTGCGCGCCAGCGTCTCGTCGACCCACTGTTCCACGGCCCGGATGTCCGAGCGGCTGTACACGAACAGCGCCGCCTCGTAGTTGAGAAACAGGCTGCGCGAGTCCATGTTGGCCGAGCCGATCATGGCGAGTTCGTCATCCACGAGCAGCGCCTTGCCGTGCATCATCCCCGGCATGTAGCAGTGGACGCGGCCGCCAGCGGCCTGGATGTCACGCAGATACGTGCGACTGGCAAGGTCTGCGAGCCGGTGGTTGGATTTCCGGGGGATGATGATGCGCACGTCCACGCCGCGATGGGCCGCGAGAATGAATGCCTGCACCAGCGCATGATCGGGCACGAAGTAGGGCGTCACCACCCAGAAACGCTCCCGGGCGGCGAACGCAGCCGAAAGCGTCACCGCGTAGATCGTGTCGCCTTCCACGTCCGGTCCGGACGGAACGACCTGCACGGCGGCTTCCCCGACGACGGGCAGGTTGCCTTCGTGCGGCGCAAACTCGTCGCCGCCGGCGAACAGCCAGTCGGCCCGGAAGATGTCCGCGTAGTGCCGCACGGCCGGCCCTTCGAGCATGAACGACAAATCGCGCCACCGGTCCGGCGCGGGCTTGGGGCCGATGTACTCGTGCGCGATGTTCGCGCCGCCGGCCATGACGCGCCGCCCGTCGGCAATCGCGATCTTGCGATGGTTGCGCAGGTTGGTGCGTCCGCGAAACGGGCGGTGCAGCACGGGCATGAAGAACTCGATGCGCCCGCCCGCTCTTACAAAATCCGCCACCGGCCGCCCGCGGGTGTGCAAGGATCCCACACCGTCCAGCAGCAACCGGACCTGGATTCCCTCCCGTGCCCGGCGTGCGAGCCGGGCGAGGACGTCGCGGCCGACTTCGTCGAGCCGCAGGATGAACGTCATGATATGCAACGATTCGTGCGCGGTCTCGATCAGGTCCACCAGCCGGGCGTACGCCTCTTCGCCGTCGTGGTAGAGCGTGAGCCGGTTTCCTTCCGTCGCCCCGGGAATGTGGTAGGGACGCAGCAACCGTTCGACACGCGACGGAGTCGCAGTGGGCCGCGAATCATCGGCGGGCAGCGTCAGATCCTGCTTGCTGGCGGCGATTCGTTTCATCTTCCGCCCGCCGAGGATCAGATAGAGGGGGACGCCGATGTGCGGCAACAGGACGATGACCAGCAGCCACGCCATCGTACCGGAGGGAGAACGCTGCTCCCGAAGCAGGTGGGCCACGACCAACACGGCGAGCAGGAAGCCCGCCACCAGCCCGATGTGCGTCAGAACCCACAGGAATTCCATCTGGCCCTTCCCTGGTATCGTGCGATCGGCGAGTCGCCCGATACGGTAGCCACGCGCCACCCGCAAGACAAGCCGCACCGGCGCGTCACGCTGACACGCCGCCCCGGCGGTCGTATGATAGCGCCCGTGGACGATGCCGAACTCATCGAAGGCTGCAAACGCGGCGAACGCGATGCGCAGCGGGCGACGTTCGAGCGCTACCACGAGCGCATCTACCGCCTCCTGCTGCGCCTGACGCGCGACGAGCACGAAGCGTTCGACCTCGTGCAGGACACGTTTCTGCGCGCGTTCGACCGTATCGGCGATTTCGAAGGCCGCTCGGGCCTGGGAACCTGGCTCTACCGCATCGCCACCAACGAAGGCCTCCAGTGGCTGCGCAGGCGGCGAACCGAGCGACGCCACCTGGAACTGATCGGCCGCAGCCGCGAGCAAGCGGCCGCTCCCCCACCAGACGACACCGACCATGACATCGAAAGCGCCCTGGTAACATTATCGGAACAACATCGCCTCATTCTGCTCTTGCGTTATCAGCAGAATCTTGACTATGCCCAGATCGCGCAAGTGCTCGAATGCTCGCCCGGTACGGTGGCGTCGCGATTGAACCGCGCACGGGCCGCGCTGCGCGAGGCGCTGTTGCCACGCGCCGTGCCGGACGGGGAAGAAAGCGGTCGCCGCACGCATCCAACGGAACAGGAATGACGCAATGAATTGCGACCAGGTGAGATCACGGCTCGGCGAGTACCTCGACGGTGAGGTCCGCGACCCGCAGCGGCAGGAGATCGCTGCGCACCTGGACCGCTGCGCTGCTTGTGCGGCCGAACTGGAGCAACTGCGGGAGCTCGCGCGGGCGCTGAACGCGCCCACCAACGCCCCGGTGCCCTCCGAGGCGCTTTGGGCTTCGATCGCCCGGCGCCTCGATCAGCCGGCTGTGTCCGGGGCGCGCCGCGGGGCTTCCGGCCGCAGGCGGCGGTGGCGCTGGCTGTTGCGCCGTCCGCTGGCAACCGCGGCCTCTCTGCTGATCACCGTGGGGTTGGGTTGGCTCGTGGTCACGGCGCCGTGGGAGGCCCCCGCGGGCGCCAGCCAGATCGACTTCCGCCCGCTGCTCGAACAGGCCGACGGCGACATCGACGCCGGCATTCAGTCCTTGTTGAAGACCTACGGGGGCGAGCCGATCACGCCGGAGCAGGCTGCGGCGCGGATGCGCGTGCGCGTACACGGCCCCCGTGAGCTGCCCGGCAGACTGCAACTGCGCGGCCTCTACATGCTGAACATGGGCGGCCACCACCAGGCGCTGGCGTTCTGGTACGTCGGGCCGCGCGGCCGGCTGCTGCTGCTCCAGTGTCCGCCACACACCCGCAAGCACTACGGCAATCGCCAGTGCGTCGCCTGCCGGGTGGGTTCGCACGGCGGTCACATCGTCCGGGCGGGCAAGTTGCGCCTGATGCACCTGGAGAGCGAACACGTGTGCGTGTGCGTCGTCAGCACACTCGATGAGCAGCGGGATCTCCCCGCGGCGCTGGATGCCGTCAAGATCGACTTCTGATCGCCGGCGCAGAGGTACCGGCGACGGGAGGAGGAACGGGACTCACTCGCTCGCCGCCGCCGGACCATGAACCTGGCGATGTTGTCCTGCCACGACCCGGGACCGGCGCCGCCGCCTGCCCCGGCGGCCCCGGTCACTTCTCGCTGCGGATGAACACGTAGTGCCGCACCGCATCGGTGACGACGCCCAGCCGCACGCCGGCCTTGAGATCGTACTTGGCCATCTCGTGGCGGAACTCGGAGACGTTGTGCACCGGCTGGCCCTGCACGCTGACGATGATGTCGCGGACGCGCAGGCCGGCCTCTTCGGCGGGGCTCAGGGGTTCCACGTTCGTCACCACCACACCCCGCGTGTACTCGCTGGCGCCGAGCTGCCGCGCGATCTCCGGCGTGATGTTGCGCACGGTCAGGCCCAGATCGACCGGGGCGGTCTCGTTGCCCGCCGCGGCGACCTTGCTTTCCAGTTCGCCGATCTCGACCCGCAGTTCCATGCGCTTCCCTTCGCGGACGATTTCCAGCGTCGTTTTCGTGCCGGGCCGCGTGGCGGCGACACGCTCGCGCAGGTCGTTGGTGTTCTTGACCTTCTTGCCGTTGAACCGAACGATGATGTCGCCGGGTTTGAGGTCGGCCTTGTCGGCCGGGCCGCCGCGCACCACGTCCGCGACCAGGGCGCCCTCGGTCCCGTCGTACCCGAACGACCTGGCCAACCCCTCGTCGAGGTTCTGGATCTGCACGCCGAGGAACCCGCGGACGACGCGCCCCTCCTTGATGAGGCTGTCCATCACCGACTTGGCCATGTTGATCGGGATCGCGAACCCGATGCCCATGTAGCCGCCGCTCTTGGTGAAGATCGCGGTGTTGATGCCGATGACCTCGCCGCGCAGGTTGACCAGCGGTCCGCCGCTGTTGCCGGGGTTGATGGCGGCGTCGGTCTGGATGAAGTCCTCGTAATCGACGATGCCCACATTCGCGCGGCCCTTGGCGCTGACGATGCCCGCCGTGATCGTCGCGGTCAGGCCGAACGGGCTCCCCGCGGCGACGACCCAGTCGCCCACGCGCAGCTTGTCCGAATCGCCCAGCCGCGCCGGGTGCAGGTTCTCGGCGTCGATCTTGAGCACGGCCAGGTCGGTCTTGCTGTCGGTCCCGACCACGCGGGCCTTGAAGACGCGGTTGTCGGAGAGCTTGACCGAGACTTCGTCCGCGTCGCCCACGACGTGGTTGTTCGTCAGGACGTAGCCGTCGTCGCTGACGATCACGCCGGTACCCAGGCCGCGCTGCACGTATTCGCGCGGCATCGGCAGGATGCGTTCAAAGAAGCGGTCGCCGAAGAACTCGCGCAGGGGACTGTCTTCAAACGGGTTGATGCCGCCGAAGCGCCGCCGCGGCGTGATCTTCTTGACCGAGCTGATCTGCACGACCGAGGGGCGGATCACTTCGGCCACGTTGGCGAAAGCGTCGGAGAGATCGGACGCCGCCGAGAGCCGGCCCGCCGCGGCGTCGGCCTTGACGCTCTGCACGGCGTAGGCCACGCGGGCCGTGAGATCGGGGAAGGACAGCCCGAGCGCGACCCCCGCCGCCAGGACCAACCCCGCCGTCATCCATCTGTGTGTGGTTTTCATCGTGAGTTTCCTTTCTTGAGGTTCCTTTCGATCCGCTCACCACGCGGTTCGCGCTCGCGTGGTCCGGGTCGGGTTCAACCGGCGGCGACATCCACGGCCGCCCGGCCCCGCGGCCGACCGCCGCGGCTCGCCCCGGGCCGGCGCGATCCTTGCGGGCGCCGCCCGGACGGCGCGGCCGCCGCACTCGTGCGCCTGCGCCAGCCCCATTCCTCCATGCCGGTCACGACGGCGATGTAGCTCAGCACACCCGCCAGCAGGATTAGCGTGATCGCGAGCCCCGTCTGGTCGCCGGGCGCCAGCAGGGCATAGAGCCCGACGCCGAAAAGGAACAGGCAGGCCAGCGTCGTCCAGATAATCAGCATGGACCTGAACATGTCTCACCTCCTGTCACTTTTTCCTACTCCGGCCCGGCGCCGGCGGGCCGGGTCCGGCGACCATGCGTGCCGGCTCCGCGCCTCCCTGCGACCCGTTTCGTTAAACCGTTACGTTTTCGACGGCACGATGTTCGCGCTTCGCCCGCTGCATTTTTGGCGTTCCCGGCGGCTTGCCTTCGGCGCGCGTCTCCGCCGCCGGGGCAAGACGAAGCCGCCGGCTGCGCTCGAAAGCGGCGGCGCGGCGGCAGGCGACAGGCCGGGTCATCAGGCGTTGCGAACCGTGATCTTCCGCGGAACCGCATCCGGGTGCTTGGCGATCCGGACCGTGAGCACGCCGTTCTTGAACGTCGCGTCCACCTTGTCCGGGTCGATCGTGCTGGGCAGCCGCACCGTCCGCTGGAAGGTGCCGAACTGCCGTTCGACGTAGTGGTAGTCCTTTTTCTTCTCTTGCGTCTCGGCCTTCTTCTCGCCGCGAACGGTCAGCAGATCGCCGGTCACGCTGATGTCCACGTCCTTGGGGTCCACGCCCGGCAGCTCCATCGTGACCGTGACCTCCTTTTCCGAATCGGCCAGGTCGGTTCGGGGCAGGCTGGCCAGGGCGCTGGTAAAGCCGCTCAGGCCGCTGAATCCCCACGGATCGCTCAGGAACCGTTCGAAGAGGTTTTCCATGTCCTGCCGGAACCGAACGATCGCGTTTTCCGGCGTCATTTCGATCTCGTGCTCGCGTTTCCTTCTCCAGGGAATCAGGTTCATGACGCACCTCCTTCCTGCACGTCATCGCATGGGTGTTCCCTTCGGCTGGCGCGCTCGCGTCAGGACTGCGTCTTGAGCTCGATCTTGCGCGGGAGCACGTCGGGCGACTTGGGCAGCGTCAGCGTCAGCACGCCGTCGTGCAGTTCCGCCTCGATCCGGCCGTGGTCCACGCCTTCGCCGATCTGGAACGATCGGTAGAAATCGCCCACGCCGTACTCGCGCAGCAGGTAGTTCGTCTGCTCGGGGTCCTGGCGCGGCGTCACCTTGCCGTGGATGGTCAGTTCGCCCCGTTCGTAGTTGATTTCCACGTCGTCCGGGCGCACGCCGGGCAGGTCGGCCAGCAGCAGCAGCTTGTCGTCCTGCTCGACGATGTCCACGTTGGGGATGTACGTCCGCCCGCTGCGGATGCGCTCGGGCTTGATATCCTGCGTCTCGCGTTTCTGCATTGCGGTTTCGTCGGCCATCGCTACACCTCCGCATCGTGTGCGTTTGTCGTCTCGATCAGACACTTCCCCCGGTCCCCGTCACGCTAGCTCGCCTTGACCGCGATCTTGCGCGGCTTGGCCTCCTCCGCCTTGGGCAGGTGCACCGTCAGCACGCCGTTCTGCACGACGGCTTCGACCGCGTCGGCGTTCACGTCCACCGGCAGCGTGACCACGCGGGTGAACTCGCCGGTGCCGCGCTCCTGGCGGTGATAGACGAGGTTCTGACCCTCGAGCGGCTTGCGACGCCCCTTGATGGTCAGCTCGTTGCCGGCCGCGTAGACTTCGAGATCGTCCTTGCTGATCCCCGGCACCTCCGCCTCGACCGCGATCCGGTCGCCCGCGTCCCAGATGTTGAGCGCCGGAAAGACCTCGCGCGTCGCCAGCGGCGGCCGCAACATCCCGGCCCCGAACGCGTCCAGCAGTCTCGTCATCTCCTGCCGCAGCTCGTTGAGCGGGTTCATCAGATCGTTGCGAAACATGGCGCTACCTCCAGTCAGCCTGAATACATTCACCTTCATTTCACCACTTTCTGGTGGCCCCGAGCCACAACATCGCAAATGGCGTGCCAAACGCAGGCGCCGCGCATCCGCTCTGTAAGTGGCGCTGCAATCAGAAGTTAGAGAACACGCGCCGGACCACGGCCCGCTTCGCCGGCCGCGTCAAAATGGCACGACCCCGGCCGCCGGCCGGACAAAAAGACGACCGGCGCGTCCCCCCGCGAGGTACGCGCCGGTCGCTGGATCTCGGTTCAGCGGATCGTTTTCCGCCTGCCCTCAGCAGGTGGTTCCGTAGACGGCGAGCAGCTCGGCCAGGTCGGCCAGGTCGACGTCGCCATCGCCGTCCAGGTCGCCGTCGGCATAGCTTGCGCCGCCGGTGACGCCGTAGTGGGCGAGCAGCTTGGCCAGGTCGGCCAGATCGACGTCGCCATCGCCGTCCAGGTCGCCCGGACACCCGGCGTCCGGGGTCGCGACCGCGATGCCGGTGCGGCCGTCTTCCAGGTGATAGACAAACGCGATCTGGCCGTTGTCGTTGAGGGCGAAGCGCATCAGCTCGACGCCCGAGACCGTCGAGCCGAACAGGGCGTCGCCGGTCTGGATGACGGCGTCCTGGTTGGGATCGTCGCCCGTGAAGATACCCCTCTCCCAGGTGTCGAGCTGGGCCACGAACGCGACCTGCCCGGCGTTGTTGACGCCGACCGAGTACGGATCGAACGAGTCGAACGGCCCGAGCGTGTCGGCGATCGTGGTGATGGTGGTGCCGTCGCCGGTGAAGATACCGTCGGTGTACGCTTCACCCAGAAACGCGCAGAACGCCACGAGCCCCGCGTCGTTGATGTCCGGCGGACCCTGGAACCAGGCGAAGTCGCCGGTCGTGTCGGCGATGGTGGTCACGGCACCGCCGGCCGTCGCGAAGATACCCTCGCGTCCGTCGCTCAGCGTGCCCACGAATGCGACCGTGCCGCCGTTGTTGAGCGCCAGCATGTCCGTGACGTACGAGGCCTCCCCGGACTCGTCGATGATGTTGGTGGTCGTCGTGCCGTCGCCGACCAGCAACGCGCCGCCGATCCCCGTCAGGCAGGCGCGAAAGGCCACGAAGCCGTAGTCGTTGATCGAGGGATTGCTCTCGGTGCATTCGTAATTGCCGGTTCCGCTCTCGGCGATCGTGATGATCGATCCGCCCGAGCTCTTGTAGATTCCCTGTTCGCCGTAGTCGCGGTAGGCGAAGAAGGCCACCTCGCCGTTGTTTCCCATCGCCGGGAAACTGGCGAGTGTGATGCCGCCGCCGAAGAAGCTGAAGTCGCCGGTGTCGTCCACGATCGTCGTGGTCGTCACCCCGTCGCTCGTGAACACGCCGGCGGAACCGTCGTCACGAAACGCGAAGAACGCCACGACGCCGGCGTTGTTGATCGACGGCGGGTTGAAGCCGTCGAACTCGTCGTCGGTATCCACGATGCTCGTAAACGTATACCCCTGTGCGACCGCCGCCGCGGGCAGCCCCACCGCAAAGAGGACCACGCCAACCGAAACCACTGTCTTGCGCATGTTCATCGTTCAGACCTCCTGAGCCCACTGGCGGTTCTGAGCCTCTTGCCGCCCTCGCTGTTGGACTGCCTTCAGTTTCGACTGCTCCACGCAGTCGAAGGCCTCCCTCGTCCCTTCTCGTAAGCGCACGCCGTGCCGCGGCGCCACGCGCCCGAACCCGAGATCGCCGTCTTTTTCCAACGACCGGTAACATGACGTGTCGCCAGCCATCGGTGGCGAAACGTCCGCAGCCGAGGGCGCGCCGGAGGGATCGCACCGGCGGCTCGCCGATGCGCGTCGGCAGGACCGGGGAGCGCGGGGACCCTGCTCACGACCGATCGACAACCGCTGCGACAGGTTGGAAAGCGGGTGCTGCCCGTCGAGCGCCCCGGGGGGGCCGGGGCACCGGGCTCATCGAGATCGGGTGCCGCCGGCAGGCGGCGAAACCCGCCGGCCGACGATCAGGACGATCAGCAGCAGCAACGCGCTGCCGGCCAGCAGGCCGACCCACGCCGGCTGGTCGTAGTAACGGCAAAGCACGTCGCCTGAAAGGACTGACACGCCGGCGACCGTCAGCGCGTACGGCAACTGTGTCCATACGTGCGATTCGAGCGAGCATTCGCTGGCCAGGGCCGAGATGACCGTCGTGTCGCTGATCGGCGAGCAATGATCGCCGAATACCGCCCCGGCCAGCACCGCCCCGACCGCCGCGTAGAACACCGGCAACGCCTGCGCGGCCGGCACGTCCGCCAAGAGGCGGGCGGCGATCGTCACGGTCACCGGACAGAGAATGCCCATCGTGCCCCACGACGTGCCGGTCGCGAACGAAACGACGCAGGCGCTGACAAAAATGAGCATCGGCAGCCAGATGGCGTCAAGCTGCGCCTTTTCCAGCAGGTCGGCGGCGATGAATCCCAGCCGCAGCTCGTTCATCGCGTGCGAGAGCGCCCACGCGAGCACGAGCACGATCAGCGTCGGCAGCAGCCGGGACATGGCCTCGGTCGCCGCATCCATGGTGCGTCCCAGGGCGAGCGCGCCCGTCATCAGCGAGATCGCGATCGCGACGACCACGCTCGCGAGCGCTCCGTAGAGCAGCGAATTGTACGGGTCGGCGTTGCTGACGATGTGTTGTACCAGCAGCAGCCACCGCGGCCCCTCGCCGACAAGTTCGAGCTGTTCCAACGGAACGTCGGGCCAGCCGGTGACACCCAGCAGGGCGACCGTCAGCGCCACCATCACGGCCACCGGCACGGCCGCGAACCATGCCCGCCCGCCGGTCGCCGGCGCCGCCTGGTCCGGGGCGCTCGCGTCCGGTGTCTGAGCGGCCGCCCGCCGTTCGGCCTTCTTCATCGGGCCGAAATCGCGCCCCAGCCAGCCGACCAGCAGGACCATCACGAGCGCCAGAATCGCGTAGAACCGGTAGGGAATGCTGCTGAGAAACGCATGGTAGGCGGTTACGTGCTGGAGGAACGCCGGCCGGTGGGCCAGTTGCTCGAGCCCGGTGTCGATGTAGCCGATCTCCGCGCCGACCCACGTGCCGATCAGCGCGATCGAGGCGACGG
>CAYRXN010000162.1:0-22636 GCA_964428275.1 uncultured Planctomycetales bacterium
CAATTCGGCATTCGCCATTCGCCATTCGGCATTCGCTATTCGCCATTCACAGCGGCACTGAGGAACGAAGGGACACAGGGACGGAGGCGGCGCCCCGACGGGAGACAATTCGCCATTCGCCATTCGGCATTCGGCATTCGGCATTCGCCATTCGGCATTCGATGCCGGCGTGATCGAGTCTGGCACAAGCGCGAGACCGAATCGGCCTGGGCGAGAGTGCTCGATTTGCGTGATGTCCCGACGTTCCAGTACCGGGGCGATTCGGGCGTCCTGATCGCGCCCGGCCTGATCCTCGCGCACTGCCGCGCCGCCAACACGGCCACCTCGGCGCTCTGCCACGACGCGTTTCGCCGGACCGGCGACCTGCGGGCGGTCGATCCGCGGTAGACGGCCGGTGCTCGTCCCCCGGCGGTTTCACGTCGCGCTCATGCGGTTTACGATTCCCGCATGGCCGCGACGAGCAACTACCTGGCGTTCGACCTCGGCGCATCCAGCGGGCGGGCCATGCTCGGCCGCTTCGACGGCCGGCGGATCGCGCTGGAGGAGATCCACCGCTTCGAAAACGGCCCGGTCCGCATCCTCGACCGCCTGCACTGGGACGCGCCGCGGCTCTTGCAGGAGATCAAGATCGGCCTGGCCGGCTGCGCCGCCGAGGGAATTACACTCGACGGCGTCGGCATCGACACCTGGGGCGTGGATTTCGGGCTGCTCTCGGCCGCCGGCGAGCTGCTCGACCTGCCCTGCCACTACCGCGACGCCCGCACGCGCGGCCTGCTGGCCGAAGCGTTCGAGCGCGTCCCGCGCGAGGAGATCTACGCCCGCACCGGCATCCAGTTCATGGAGCTCAACACGCTCTATCAGCTGCTCGCGCTGCGGCTGGGTCCGAGCCGGCTGCTCGACGCGGCCGAGACGCTCCTGCTGATGCCCGACCTGCTCAACTACTGGCTCACCGGGCAGCGGCGCAGCGAATACACGATCGCCAGCACGTCGCAACTGCTCGAGGCCCGCACCGGAACCTGGGACCGCGACCTGCTGGACCGGCTGGGCATCCCCGCCCGGATCATGCCGCCGATCGCCGACCCGGCCACGCCGGTCGGCGCGCTGCACAGGAGCGTGCTCGACGAAACCGGCCTGAAACCGACCACGGTGATCGCCCCCGCCGGCCACGATACGGCCTGCGCCGTCGCCGCCGTACCGGGCACGGGCGACTGGGCCTACATCAGTTCCGGCACATGGTCGCTGGTCGGCGTGGAGCTCGAACGGCCGATGGCCACCGCCGACGCACTCGCCGCCAACTTCACCAACGAGGGCGGCGTCGCGGGGACGATCCGTTTCCTGAGCAACGTGGCCGGGCTGTGGCTGGTCCAGGAGTGCCGGCGCATCTGGGCCGGCCGGGGCGAATCGCATTCGTTTCGGGAGCTCGCCGACATGGCCGCCGCCGCCCCGCCGCGGGTTTCGTTCGTCGATCCCGATTGGCCGCTGTTCGCCGAGCCGGGCGACATGCCGAGCCGCATCCGCGAGCGCTGCGCCGCGACGCGCCAGCCGGTCCCGCAGTCGAAGGGCGCGGTCATACGTTGCGTGCTGGAGAGCCTGGCGCTCAAGTACGACCGCGTGCTGCGCTCGGCCGAACGCCTCACCGGCCGCCCGATCGGCGTGCTCCACGTGGTCGGCGGCGGCGTCAACAACCGGCTGCTGTGCCAACTGACGGCGGACGCCACCGGCAAGCCGGTCGTCGCCGGACCGTCGGAAGCGACCGCGATCGGCAACGTCATGGTCCAGGCGCTGGCGATGGGGCGCGTCGGCTCGCTGGCCGAGATTCGCCAGGTCGTGGCGCGCAGCACCCGGCTCGCGCGTTACGAACCGCGCGCCTCGACCGAGTGGGACGAGGCCCGCCGGCGCTTCGACGCAGTACTGACCGCGAGCACGTAGCGATGGGCCGCGGGCCTGAAGCCCGCGCGGTCGCTCGACCGCGGACAAGCAACCTGACACGGAACATCGAGAGCATGGACGTCGCCCTGTTCGTAACCTGCCTGACCGACACGTTCGCCCCGCGCGTCGGCGTGGCGGTCGTGCGCGTGCTGCGCCATTTCGGCTGCACGCTCCACTTCCCGCCCGATCAGACCTGCTGCGGCCAGCCGGCCTACAACAACGGCTTTCACGACGAGGCCGCCGCGATGGGCCGCCGGCTGATCGACGTGTTCGAGGGATACGAGCACGTGGTCACGCCGTCCGGCTCCTGCGCGGCGATGGTCATCCATCACCTGCCCGAGTTGCTCGCGTCCGATCCGGCCTACGCCGGCAAGTCGCGCAGCCTCGCCGGGCGGACCTGGGAGTTCGGCCGGTTTCTCGCCGACGTGCTCAAGGTGGACTTCGCATCGATCACGGTCGATTCGTCGCGCCCGATGACCTACCACTACAGTTGCCACCTGCGCGGCATCATGTCGGCCGAGCAGGCCTCGCGGATGGTGAGCAGCCTCGGCGGAATCGACTATCGCCCGCTGGAGCAGCTCAACCAGTGCTGCGGCTTCGGCGGCGCGTTCGGCGCCATCTACCCCGACATCAGCAACGCCATGGCCTGCGACAAACTCGACACGATCCGGCGAACCGGGGCCGAGATCGTCATCAGCAACGAAGCCGGCTGCACCATGACCATCGAGGGAACCGCCCGGCGGCGCGGCGTGAACGTGAAGTTCAAGCACCTGGCCGAAGTGCTCGCCGAAGCGCTCGGCCTGATGGACGACCAGCCATGAGCGGCCCGACCTGGTTCGAGCGGAATGTCGAGAAGGCCCTGGCCGACGACGTCGTGCGCGCCGCGATCGACAACGCGGCGGTCAAGAAGATCGACGCCCGCGCCGCCGCCGTCGCCGAGGTCGCCAACTTCGAGACGCTGCGCGACCTCGCCCGGGACATCAAGCAGCACACCGTCGAAAACCTCGACCGCTATCTCGACCAGTTCATCGCCAACGTCGAGGCCCTCGGCGGCAAGGTCCACCTGGCCGAAACCGCCGGCGACGCCAACCGCATCATCGCCGGGATCGCCCGCGACAACGATCTGAAGCTCGGCGTCAAGGTCAAGTCGATGACCAGCGAGGAGACCGAGCTCAACGCCGCGCTCGAGGCCGCCGGCGTTCGCGTGGTCGAGACCGACCTGGGCGAGTTCATCGTGCAGCTCGACCACGACCGCCCCAGCCACATCGTCACGCCGATCATCCACAAGAACCGCAAGATCATCGCGCAGGCCTTCGCCCGCGAGATCGGCGTCGAGTACACCGAAAACCCCGAAACGCTCACGATGCACGCCCGCCGCTATCTGCGCGACATCTTCCGCCGTTGCGATCTGGGTGTCAGCGGCGTCAACTTCGCCATCGCCGAGACGGGCACGATCTGCATCTGCACCAACGAGGGCAACGGGCGGCTCTCGACCACGCGGCCAAAGGTACACGTCGCACTGATGGGAATCGAGAAGGTCATCCCGCGCATGGCCGATCTGGCGGTATTTCTCAAGATTCTGGCGCGTTCCAGCACCGGCCAGCCGATCACCGTCTACACATCGCTGATCAACGGCCCCCGCCGCCCCGCCGACCCGGACGGCCCCGAGCAACTGCACGTCGTCATTCTCGACGGCGGGCGGCGGCGCGTCCTGCGAGGCGAGTACAGCGAGGTCCTGCGTTGCATCCGTTGCGGCGCCTGCCTCAACGCCTGCCCGGTCTATCGCCGCATCGGCGGACACGCCTACGGCAACGTCTACCCCGGCCCGATCGGCAAACTGCTGGCGCCGCTGCTGAATGACAAGGACCACTACGCCGACCTGCCGCAGGCATCGAGCCTGTGCGGGCTGTGCCTGGAAGTCTGCCCGGTGCGGATCAATATCCCGGACGTGCTGGTGCGGCTGCGGCGCGACCAGGTGCGCGACGGGGCCGTGCCGGCCGACCGGCTGCGGGCGTTCCGGTGGATGTTCCGCGCGCTGGCGTCGCCGTGGAGGTACCGCCTGGCCCAGAAGCTGGCCCGGCTCGTCACGGCCCCGTGGGCCGACGGGCAGTGGAACCGCAAGCTGCCCGGCCCGGCGAAGCGGTTCACGCGGTTCCGCGACGTCCCCCGTCCCGCCGCCCGCCCGTTCCGCGAATTGTGGAAACAAGAACGCGATGCGCAGCGCAAGCATGCGCCCGATCAGGTTTGCGACCAACGTGCAAAGTGAGAGGCGTAAAGTGAAAGGTGAGCCCCCGACGCCGCTGCCGGGAATCGACGACGCTCGCGTTCGGTGTGTCGGTCCCGATGACGATCTCGTTGCGATCTTCCGCGAGCGAGCGCAGGGCGTCGGCTTGCACGTGGTCGAATCGTCGCCGGACAACCTCGCTCGGTCCGTCGCGGAACGGGTGCGCGAGCTTTCCCACAACCCCGCCGACCGCCCCAGGGTCGTCATCGAGCCGGCGCTGCGCGCGCGCGAGTCGATCGAAACGGCCCTGGGCGAGCTGGCCGAACTGCTCGATCCGGCCGCCGGCGACGAGGCCGTCTTCGCGGCCGACGTCGGCATCACCGGCGTTTGTGCGGCCATCGCGGAGACCGGCAGCATCGTCTGCGCCAGCGGCGCGCAACGCTGGCGCGGGCTGAGCCTGATCCCCCCGGCGCACATCGCGATCTTGCGCGAGGATCAGATCGTCCCCGATCTGGTCGATTTCTTCGCCGGCCGGGTCGGCAGCGGGCTTCCCGCCCACCTCGCGCTCATCAGCGGTCCGAGCAAGACCGCCGACATCGAGGGCATCCTCATCACCGGCGTTCACGGCCCGGGGCGTGTCTGCGTCGTGCTCGTCCGCGCCTCAGCGTAGCGGCCGCGCTCCGGCCGGCTGCGGCTGCGGCGCCGGCTCCGGCGCCTCGGACCGGAGCCGATGGATCGGCGGCTCGCCGTCCCCGCCGCGATCGCCGGCCTTGGCGGGGCAGGGCTGGTCGTCGTACGGGCTGACCCAGTCGTACTCCCCGAACGCCTGACCGTGGCCGTGGCAGGTCTGGCACGCCGTGCACGTATCGTGGTAGTGCTGCGCGGGAAGCCAGTTGGCGTGGCACACCGCGCACAATCCGGTCGGCCCGCCCCAGTCCACGTCCAGGCCGCTGATGGAGATCTGCACGTCGCGGGCGGTCCCGTAGGTATCCCAGGGCGGCCCGTTCCAGTTTCCGCCGTAGCGGTAGCCGTCGTCCACGAACGAGGTGCCGTCCACGAAGTCGCGGATCATGTACGGGTTGCCCGCCGGGTGGTTCGGCGTGTACGAGCCGTGCGGGTCGTGGCAGACCATGCAATCGACGATGAAGCTCGGCGCGCCGGAGTAGCCGTCCCAGCCCCGTTTGGAATCCGGCCCGTGCGCGGTGTGCGTCCAGCGGTAGTCCACGTACCACGGCTCGCCCTGGTAGTCGCAGGTATCCAGCCCGCGCAGCGCCACGCTGGGTCCGACCACGCCGTCCGGAAACGCCGGATCGGTCGGTCCGTTGCCGCCCGTGTGGCACGCGAGGCAGAAGGCGTTGTCGTCGCCGCTCCAGGTGCTCGCGGGGTCATACGGATCGATCAGCGGCTGCGTGCTGCCGGCCGAGTGGCTGCCGTGGCAGTTGAGGCACTCGATCTTGGCCCCGCTGAAGGCCTGGTCCGCGTCGCTGATGTCGTGGTGGCTGTTGACGCCGCGCAGCGTACCTTCTTCGCCGAAGCAGGCGTCGCCGTACCATTCGTTCCACTGCAAGGTGCCCATGAACTTCGTCGCCACGTCGGGCGGAGCGTTGCCGTTGCCGAAGGGATCGGCCGGATCGGCCAGCCGGGCGGCGCCGTCGGCGTCGTGGCAGCTCATGCAGAAATCGGACAGATCGGGATCGGATACGAGGTCCGCGGGTTCGACGAACCGGTACAGCGCCCCCGTGTCGGCGTCGAGCAGGTCCACGTAGCCGTCCATGTGCGTGGTCATGTCGTGGCAGACGACGCAGGCCGCGCTGTTCAGCTCGGCCCCGAAGTGCGCGTGCGCGTCGCCGGCGGGGAACTCGCCCATGACCGCGCGCCGCCCGCCGACGGGCAGGCCGTCGCCGTTGTCCAGCGGCCGCGCGTGACAGATGCCGCAACCGCTGGCGGTCGCGACGGGATCGCGGTAGTAGGCGACCGGGTCGGGCGTGTAGCAGTTGATGATGTATTCGGGGTCGCCCGTTCCGGCGCCGCCCACGTGACAGAACGTACAAACGCCGTTCTCGCCGCTGTTGGCGCGCATGATGCCGCCCTGGCTCTCCGCCAGCGTCACCCCATCGGACGTCATGATGATCGGAGACTCGCACCCGCCCTGGGGCGGATCGGTCCGGTCGTAGCGCACGTAACCGAAGTTGAGGGACGGCTCCGCCCCGATGAGTTTTCCGTCACGTATCATCGCGGGGAACGTGCTGCCGTGTACGTTGTGGCACGCCACGCAGGTACCGAACGAATCCGTCTCCCCGTCGTGATCGGAATCGACGAAGTGCGGCGGGCCGGCCAGGTGCTGGTGGTGCGAATTGACGTCCGCGGCGCCTCCGATCGAGTACTCGGCGATGTCGGTTCCCTCTCCGTCGGGGATGATCACGCTCGACTGGCTGCGGAAATTGGTGCGGAACTCGTCGGCGTAGTACGGACCGGCGGGCGCATCCGGACCGCCGATCAGCGCGTACTTGTCGTGGCACTGGAAACACAGCTCCCAGTAGGGCGGGTCGTCGTAGGCGTCGAGCACGTCGGGCAGGAAGCGCGGCACGACCAGCGGCGGACCGCCGTTGACGTCGGAGAGCCGGAACGCGGTCTGGTAGTTGTCCAGCGCCGCGCTGTACGTGTGGGCCACGCCGTCGAAGTGCGGTGCCGAATCGTCGTGACAATCGAGGCACGCGACCGCCTGTGACCGCCCGTGGCCCGTGGCGTAATACCCCCAGGTCGCGTTGTCGCCGGCCACCGGCGGAGCGCTCACGCCCAGGATCACCGACGTTCCCGTGTCGTGACAACCTTCGCAGCTCACGCCGGCGCCGGTGCTCCACTGGCTCTTGCCCTCGGCGACGCCGTCGAACGGACCGTCGGGGCTGTGGCAGGAGTCACAAACGTCGGTTTCGGACAGGTCGATGTCGCCGTCGCCGTTGCTGTCCACACCCGACGCGAAGCTGGACTGGCCGTTGTTGTGGTTGCCGGCGCTCAGCGCCGCGTGACACACGAAACAGTTTGAAATGCCGGGGCCGCCGGGGTCACTCATGTGTACGGCGTGCGCGCCGGCGGTATTGGGAAATGCGTCGCCGTCGGGCGGCTGGCCGTGACAGTCGGTACACGAGCCCCCCGTGGGCAGGAAGCCCGCGCTGTGCGGGTGGCAGTCGGTGCAGTTCTGGCCGGCGTAGTGGTCGTGGTCGCCGTCCGCCGAGTTGCGGTGGTGCGCGGTGTTCTCGTGGCACACCTCGCAGACGCCGTCGTAGCGCGCCGGATCGTGGTTGCCGTGGATGAAGTCCGCCAGTCCGTCGCCCGAAACGTCGTCGTCCTCGAACGTCACCGCCGTCCCGAAGATCAGCCGCGAAACCAGCGCCAGGTTCTCGCTGGCCGGATCGTGCACGTCGTGGCAATCCTGACAACCCGGCTGCCACGGACCGCGAACTTCGTGCCGTCCGTGCTCGGTGTGGCACGTCTGGCAAAGCGCGTCTCCGTTGGCCGTCCGCAGCAGCATCCCGTCGCCCTCGCCGCCGTTGACGCCGCCCGAGGTGGCGTTGTGGACCGCGTGACAGGTCTGGCACTCCACGTTGCCCGAGATCAGCGCCAGCGGGTCGATCGCCGCCGCGTCCGGGAACTCGCCCTGGCCGGCCGGGTAGGCAAAACCGACCGCGTGCGTGCCCCGCGCGCCCGGCCCCTCGTTGCGCGGCGCGTGGCATTCCTTGCACATCGCGTCGCCGGCGTTGCTCACCCGCAGGTAGGGCGCTCCCGCGTCGCTGTTGTGCTGGTTGTGACAGGTGGCGCACTTGATATTGCCCGAATCGTCGAGATACCGCTCCATCTCGCCGCCGGGCGCCGGCCCCACCGAATCGGCCGCCGCGCTGACCGCCGGAACGCCCCACGCGTGCGAACTGCCCTGACCGTCCACCGCGTTCGGGTTCGTCCCGTACGGGTCGGCCGCGTCGCGTTCGTGCAGCGGCATGTCCAGCGCCTGTCCGCCGGCGCTGTGGCACGAGAAACACAGCGCCTGCTGGCCTTCCTGCGTGCCCACGTCACCGCCCGGCTGGCCGGTCAGGCCGTGGCAGCGGCCGCAGATGATGCTCGCGTCCTCGTTCATGTGCGGACCGTCGTAGCCCGGCTGGGGCCCCGGGGCCGTCGGTCCGCCCAGCGGGCTGAGCCCCAGCGGCGCAAGCGGGCCCTTCGCGTCCAGCGCGCACCAGTCGGTTCCCGGCGGATCGAAGCCGCCGTCGCCGGCGCCTCCGCCCGGCGACAGCAGCCACGTCGGCGTCTGGTAGACCTCCACGCTCGACGTGTTCGTGCTCACCACGTACAGCCGCGTGCCGTCGGGGCTCAGCGCCAGGTCGCAGGGTGTGCGCAGATCGCCGGGGTCCGAGCCGTAGCTCACCACCTTACCCAGGTGGTGGCCCTCCGAATCCAGAATCCGAACGGCGGACATCAGGGCGTCGGCCACGTAGATGTGGCCCAGGCTGTCCACCGCCAACCCCTGCGTGCGCGGCATCCAGCCTTCCTGCACGCCGCCCGGAAGGTAGATCATCCGGAAGCCGAACCGCCGCTGGAACACCCCCGACGTGTCGAAGACCTCGCCGCGGAAGTTGTCGTGGTCGGCCACGATGATGTGGTCGGCGCCACCATCGAAGGCGATCGCGCTGGGGTACATGAACTGGCCGTTGCCCTCGCCGCGGATGCCGAACTTGAGCGCCAGGCTGCCGTCGGACTCGAAGCCGTACACGTCGTCGCTCGCGGCGTCTACCACGTAGATGCGGCCCGTCGCCGGATCGATCGCGATGTCGGTCGGCCCGTCGAGGCTCACGACCGGGTTGCCGTCGCCGTCCAGCGTCCCCGTGCGCACGAGCACGCCGTTGTTCACGACGTAGATGCCGATCTCGTGGGTGTCGCGCAGCGAGATGAACACGCGGCCGTCGGGGTGCGCCGCGATCCCCAGCGGACCCTCGACGATCGGCCAGCTGCCCTCCCAGGCACCGCTCGCGTCGTACCACACCACTTTCGCCGACCACGGGTCGGTCACGTACACCCGGCCCTCGGCCGCGACCGCGACCCGCGCCGGACTGCGCAACCCGTCCGACAGCGTCCCCACGTGAACCAGGGGGCTGACGTCCGGAAGGAACACCGCGATTATCGTTACCATCAGCACGTTCATGGGGCTTCCTCTCTCCAGCAATACTCTGCGAGCACGACCGAGCCTGATCCACCAGTAACTTGCAAGCGTCATTCCATCGCGTGTTCGCGTTCGGCTGGTGCCGGGCAGCCCCCCCAATCCCGCGATCGACCGCGTCAAGCCGCCAACCCCCGCTCTCGAACGTCCCATAAGCATGCCGCGGCGAGAAAGCCATTCCCGATTCCCGGAACCGAGACCCCCTGGATTCTCGCATCTGGGAACACGGCGACCCTCTCGATCCCCAACTCTGGCGATTGGTGCGTGTGCTTTGCGTCTGCGCGTGACGTTTCGCATCCTTCAGATTGGCTGGTGCCGCCCTCGGAGGCTGGTGGGCCGCGGAAACGGGAACCGACGCTCCGAGGGACGCCACATGACGCTTTCGACAGGCACGAGCGGGCACACGATCAACGGACGGTTGACGGCGGCGCTGCTGGCGGCGTTGCTGGCGGCGCCCGCTGCGGGGGGCGGTCGAGCCGTGCGCAGCCCCGTCGAACAGCTTCGTTACGGCCCGGGAATCGAGAACCACCCGGTGCACGTGCGTCCCACGCGCGCCGTGCGGATTCCCGCCGGCTGGCCGCTGGACCCCACCGGGTCACTCACGTGCCTGACCTGTCACACGAAGCTGCCGGGGCTGCGCGAAGGGGCCGACCCGGCGTTGCGCGGCGTCGCCGGCGGCGCGCAGCCGGAGATCGATTTCTGCACGAACTGTCATCAGACGGATGGCCCCCGCACCGCGGCCGGCCTGCACTGGATGGCGGTCCGCGTGGCCCACGTGACGCCGGAGCAGGACCGCACGACCCGTTCGTTCGGCGCGCTCGACGAACACTCGCGCCGCTGCCTGGAATGTCACGACGGCGTGAGCACGAGCGACTCGCGTTCGATGTCGGCCGGCGGCCACGGCGGCTCCGACCTCAAGCGCGACCACCCCGTCGGCGTGCGTTACCTCTCACGCAAGCCGCGCGGCGCGCGGACGCAGCTCAAGTCCGAGTACCTGTTGCCGGCGCAGGTCCGGCTGGTGGGGGGCAAGGTGAGTTGCGTTTCCTGCCACAACCTCTACGCGACCGGCCCCGGCCGCCTGTCGGTGCCGATCGAACGTTCGCAGCTCTGTTTCACGTGTCACGCGATGGACTGAGCGCCGGCCGCTGCACCGCCCGGGGCGCGTTCAGTTCCAGCGGTTGGTATCGCTGCGGAACTGGTCGAACACCAGGTCGATGCCGGCGTCCACGATGCCGTAGATCACGTTTTCGAGCGTTTTCTGGGGGTCCTGATCGGTGAAGATGACCGTTCGCGTGGCGGTTTCCGCGATGTCCACGAGCTGATTGCGTACCTCGGGGCATCCGCCCAGCGTAAGCGGTGCGAGCAGCACGAGACTCCCCGCCACCACCGCCGATTTTTTTCGCTTGCGCAAGATCACGCAGGTTTCCTCCGTATTCCCTCGACCGCCGGCGCTAATCGTCGGCCGGCGCAAATCGTTATGCAACTGTGCATATGTCAGACCCCAAGCGTGCAAACCGCGTGCCGCGCGGCGTGGGGCGTCGGTTCCGGGCCCGGAGCAGGCGTGCGCGGCGCTTCGGCCGGCGCTGCGCGGGGTCGCCGAGCGTCCCGCCGTGCGCGGCACGCGACTTGCATATTTTCCGGCGGGTCAGCCCGGCGCCGTGGTGCCGGGTCGTCTGAACGGAGTGGGGCAGGCGCGCGGCACGCGTTTTGCGGGCCGCCGGACGAAAAGCGATGGAGAGCCAGGCACACGAGCAGCGCTGCACCGTCTGTCCGGCGGCGCAGGCAGGCCGCGGCGACTCGGGAGTCCTCCCCGCCTCACGCGACCTGCCGTGCCGGCGCACGGGCCCGTCGCGGACCAGGCGGCGCGGCCCGCTGGTCCAGTGGAAGGCCGCCTACGCGGTGGCGATCCTGACGATCCTCTGCGGGTTCGCGACGCTGATCGTCGGCTGGGAGGTCGTCACCGAGATCGCGTTCCCGAAGATGTCGATCGGACTGCGCCACGCGCTGCTGACGTTCCGGGCGGCGGTGGTGACGGCGCTGGCCGCGGCGATCGTCTACCTGGTGATGCGGCGCGAGCAGCGGCGTCTGGCGGAGACCGCCGAGCAGTTGGCCCGTCTGCTCGAGTCTTACCAGGCGGGCTCTGCGACCCCGGTGCGGTTCAGGAACCCGCACCTGATCCCGTGTCACGAAGCGCTGCACTGCGAGGTGGACGACTGCCCGGTGCGCAGCTCGGTCGATGACCGCTGCTGGCAGATCATGGCCCAGCGGCGGGTCAACGGCGACGCCGGCTCCCCCCGGATCGAATTGCGCCAGTGCATGGACTGCGAAGTCTACCGCCGCTCGTGTCCCGACCGGCTGACCGAACTCGGCGAAGCGTTCAACAACCTGATGTTCCTGCTCGAAACCGAATCGCGGCGGACGCGGCGGATGCAGTCGCAGCTGCTCGAACGCGAGAAGATGGCCGCGATCGGGCAGATCTCGGCCGGCGTCGCGCACGAGATCGGCAACCCGCTCTCGAGCATCTCGGCCATCGTGCAGATGCTCACCCGCCGCAACGCCTGCGAGGACAACCGCCAGCAACTGGCGCTGATCGAGACGCACATCCAGCGCATCTCGACGATCGTCCGTCAGCTCGTCGCCTTCGCCCGGCCGGCCGCCGACCGCTGGGAGTTGCTCGACCTGCGCGAGGTGCTCAAGGACGTGATCCGGCTCGTCTCCTACGATCGGCGGGCGCGCGACGTGCGCATCATCTTCGAGCCGCCGGAAGCGCTGCCGCGCACCTACGGCCTGCGCGATCAGCTCCAGCAGGTCTTTCTCAACCTCTCGCTCAACGCGCTCGACGCGATGCCCGAGGGCGGCACGCTGCACATCGCCGTGGAGCCCCGGGCCGGCCGGATCGTCGTCCGCATCGTCGATTCGGGCTGCGGGATCGCCCCCGACGCCGGCCGGCGCGTGTTCGAACCGTTCTTCACGACCAAGCCGCCGGGCAAGGGCGCCGGGCTGGGATTGACCGTCAGTTACGGAATCATCCAGAAGCACGACGGGAGCATCAGTTTCGCCCCCAACGAGGGGGGCGGCACCGTTTTCACCGTGGAGATCCCCATCCACCACGAGCCTCCGGAGTTGCAACATGGCCAGGCACACCATCCTGCTGGTCGATGACGAAGACACGCTGCGCGAGAACCTCGCCCAGGTGCTGCGCGAGGAAGGGTTCGACGTGATCGCCTGCGCAGACGGCTCGACCGCGCTGCGTGAGCTGAAGGCCACCCAGGTCGACGCGATCATCACCGACCTGCGCATGCCGGGCATCAGCGGCATGGAACTGATCGACCACGCCGCCAAGCTGGCCCCCAGCGCGGTCATCGTGGTCATCACGGCCTTCGGCGAGGTGGAGACCGCCGTCGAGGTCATGAAGAAGGGCGCGCAGGACTACATCTGCAAGCCGGTGATTTTCGACGAGCTCATTTTCAAGATCAAGCGTCTGCTCAGCCACGAGCAGCTCGCCCAGGAAAACCGCCTGCTGCGCGAACAGGTCCGCGGCGTCTACGAGGCCCAGGCCATCGTCGCCGAATCGGCTTCCATGAAGGCGATCATGGATGCCGCCGAACGCGTGGCCCAGACCAACAGCAACGTGCTGATCTGCGGCGAAAGCGGCACCGGCAAGGAAGTGCTCGCCCGCTACCTCCATTCGAAGGGCCCGCGCCGCGAACGGCCCTTCGTCGCCGTCAACTGCGGCGGTCTGGTCGAGGGTCTCGTCGAGAGCGAGCTGTTCGGTTATCGCCGCGGCGCGTTTACCGGCGCGGAGAACGACCGGCGCGGCTACTTCGAAGCGGCCGACGGCGGCACGCTCTTTCTCGACGAGATCGGCAACCTGCCCCGCCCCAGCCAGGCGGTGCTGCTGCGGGCCATCGAGGAAAAGGCCGTGGCCCGCGTCGGCGACACGCGTCCGCGCCCGGTGGACATCCGCCTGATCGCCGCCACCAACCGCGCCCTGGAAACCGCGGTCGAGGCGGGCGAGTTCCGCGAAGACCTGTTCTTCCGGCTCAACGTGGTGCGCATCACGATGCCGCCGCTGCGCGAGCGTCCGGAAGACATCCCGCCGCTGGTCGAGTATTTCGTGACCAAGTACAACGCCGAGTTGAACACCAACTGCCCCGGCTTCGACGCCGAAGCGATGGACGCCCTGTGCCGGCACCAGTGGCGCGGCAACGTGCGCGAGCTGCAAAACACGGTCGAGCGTGCCCTGATTTTCGCGGGCGATCGCCGGGTCTGCCTGGCGGACCTCTGCTGCATCAAGAACATCATCGGGGCCGCTTCCGAACCGCCGTCGCTCGACCTGCGCTCCGCCACGCGCGACTTCGAGCGCCGCCACATCATCCGCACGCTGGCGCGCTTCGACAACAACAAGAAGGCCGCGGCCGAAGCGCTGGGCATCGGCCTGTCGAGCCTCTACCGCAAGATGGACGAACTGGGAATCACCAAGACGCCGATCCGGACCTCCGAGCTGGGACACACGGTGATCTGAAGGCGGCCGCGCCGGCCGCGCCGAGTCCCGCGACCACGAGACCAGAACGATGAAGACAGGCACCTGTTCGCACTATTCGGCAACTCCGAACCATCTGCCGCGGGTCGGCGTGCTCGGGGCGATCCTGCTCGGCTGCGCCTTCGCCGCGGGCCAGACGCCCGGCCACGGCGGCCATCCGCTCATGCCCAACCAGGAGCTCTTTCTCCAGTGCCGCATCGGACGGGGCGCCGGCGCCAGGGTGATCGACACGCCCCTGGCGCTGACGACCTACGGCACCGCCCGCGTGCTCGATCAGCCGGTCGCGCTGCCGCCGCCGTTCGAGCCGCTGCGGATCAAGCGTTACCTGACCCGCGCCGTGCTGCGCCAGCGGGCCCGCCCCGCGGCCGGTCCCGGTGCCCGGCCGCTCGTCCTGCTGGCGCTGAAGGGGCCGACGCAGTCGTACGAGCGCTGGCTGGTCGCCGGCGATGACGAGCGCAACCGCCTGATCAGCTTCATCGGCACCTGGCGGTTCATGCGGGTCGATCCCGGCGAACATCGCGACAAGCTCCTGGAGGCGTTCGCCGGCGAGCTGACCCGCCCGCCGATGCTGATCGTCAGCCGCCCCGACGGCACCGGCGCGCAGCGCGTGCCGGCGCAAGAGCACACCCCGCACGAGCTGGAGGATCTCGGCGGCTCGGTCGTCGTCCGCGAGTTCTTCCCGCACTTCGCCTTCGACGAGAAGCAGGGGCACCCGGTCAACCGGTCCGACAAGCGGATCAACCCCGCCGCCCTGGTCGAGATTCGCGTCGGCGAGCGGGTCGAGCAGCGCTGGGTCTTCGCCAAGTTTCCGAAGTTCAACTCCGGCAAGAACCCGCTGCCGCTTCAGGTGCGGCTCGACTGTCCCGTCGAACCGCAGCGTCCGGTGCCCGATTTCGCGCTCGTCGCCGTCGGCGGGAAGACGCTCGAGCTCTGGACGCGCCACGAAGGCACCTGCCGCGCGAAGAAGCTGGCCGTTGACGAAGCCGTCCAGGTACCCGGCTCCAGCTACGCGTTCCGGGTCGCCCGGTTCCTCCCCGCCGGCGAGCTCCGCGAGCAGTACGCGCCCGGCGCGGGCCGCGACGCCGTGCGGGTGATCGAGATCAGCTATACCGGCGCCCGCGGCGTCGCGGACACGCTCTGGTTGCCGATGGGCAAGGCGCGCAACGTGAAGACCGCGCGCGGAGAGCTGACCCTCTGGTTCGGCCCGCGCGTCCGAAGTCCGGCGGCCCCGGCGCGGCCGCCGGCGCCCTGAGCCCGGCGCGCCCGGGGCCGCCGCACGGGCCCCCGCGCCGGCCCGCGACCTGACTGAAGTTGCCACCTGAGGAGGTTGAGAGTTGAAACGATCTTACGCACTCGTCGCCGCGACCTGTCTGCTCCTGCTGGCCGGATGTCGTTCTGCGCGGGGCCCCAGGCGGGCGCTGCTCGTTTTTCCGACGCCGCCGGCCCGGCCGCGCATCCAGTTTCTCACGACGTTCAACGGGGCCGAGGGGGTCCGGGGCAAGACCAGCGCGTTCGAGGATTTCGTGCTCGGTGAGGAGCGTCAAGAGGGGCGCGTGATCGACAAGCCCTACGGCGTCGCCGCCCGCGACGGCGTGGTCTACGTCTGCGACACGAAGGGGATCGGCCTGTGCCGGCTGGACTTCAGGAACCGGACCTACGCCGTGCTGGGCACCCGCGGCCCCGGGCGGCTGCGCAAGCCGATCAACGTGGTGATCGATTCGCTGGGTTACAAGTTCGTCGCCGACCCGGTGCGCAAGGAGGTGGTCGTCTTCGGTCCCGACGACCGCTTCGTCAAGGCCTTCCCGGTTCCCGAGCCCTGCCGGCCGGTGGATGTCGCGGTCTACGGCGACGAGCTCTTCGTGCTCGACAACGACGAATCGTGCCAGATCGTCGTGATGGACCGCCGCAGCGGCGCCGTGCTGCGCACCTTCGGCGAGCCCGGTGGCGGCCCCGGCCAGTTCAAGATCCCCAACAGCCTCTGCGTCGATGCCGACGGCAACCTCTACGTCAGCGACACCCACAACTGGCGCATCCAGAAGCTCACCCGCGAAGGCAAGCCCATCTGGCAGAAGGGCATGGCCGGCTACCACCTCGGCCAGTTCGGCCGTCCGCGTGGCATCCGCGCCGCGGCCGACGGCGTGCTCTACGTGGTGGACGGCGCCACCGAGATCGTCCAGATGTTCGACACCGAGGGACGCACGCTGATGTACTTCGGCGGTCCCGGCAACACGCCCGGCGCCCTCGTGCTGCCCGCGTCGCTGGCCGTGGACGCCTCGTCGCTGCCCTATTTCAAGCAGTACATCCACCCGGACTTCAAGGCCGAGTACCTGCTCTTCGCCGCCAGTCAGTACGGCCGAAACCTCATCAGCGTCTACGCCTTCGGCGCGTTCCCCGAGGGCTACCGGTTCTCCGCGGGCGAGATCGCCGAGTTGCCCAAGGCCCCGCCGGAAAAGGGCATCGGCGACGTGGGCGGCCGGCCCGAGCCGGTCGAGTCCCCGCACAGCGGCCTGGTGCCCCCGCAACAAGAGACGCCGCCTGAGAAAAGCGACAACGCCACGCCTCCGAAAGACGATGCGCCCTGACGCTCGAGGCCACCTTGCGGCGGGGGGACGGCTGCTGGCGGCGGCGCTGCTGCTGGCGGCGGCGTGCAGCGCGCCCACGCGCTACCGCGTGCTGAAGTTCTTCTTCGACGGCGTACCCGACCCCAACCGTCCTGCGCGCGTCGCCGCCCAGACCAGCACGCAACCGGCCGAGGTGGCCGCCACCCAGCCGGCCGGGGTCGAGCAGCCCAGGCTGCTCGCCCACGCCCACCCGCTCTATCGCGACAACCGTTGCGACCAGTGCCACGACATGTTCGGCGGCGGGCTCGTCCGGCCGGTGGCCGAGGGTCTGTGCAACATGTGCCACCCCCGCCCCGCGCCCGGGACCGAGTTCGTCCACAAGCCGGTGGCCGACAACGACTGCCTCGCCTGCCACCACTACCACGCCTCGGCCTATCCGCGCATCCTCCTCGCCGACCCGGCCGAGCTCTGTTTTCGTTGCCACCAGCGCGACCAGCTCAGCCCGGAGAGCCACCGGGCCACCTTCGGCCGTCAGCGCTGCATCGACTGTCACGATCCCCACGGCGGCGCCGACCGCTTCCGTTTGAAAAGCAGCAATCCGTGAAACCGGCGGAGCGACAGGCGCGATCCTCGCTTTTCCGGCAGACGCCGGCGGCGGTCGTGCTCGCCTGCGTCGCGGCGCTGGCGGGCTGTCGCGCCCGGATGCCCGAGGTGCAGCCCCGGTCCGCGGAGGCGCCCGAAGTCGCGCCGGCCGAGCAGCCCCGCAACGTCCATTTCAAGGACTTCGGCGGCTATCTCGAATTCGTCGCCCGCCGGCGCGAACAGCAGCAGACCTCCAAGGTCGGCGCGCTCGATACGCGCACGCGCGAGAACATCTTCGAGGAGAACGTCAACCTCGAGACCGAAGGCTACGTCTACCATCCCAACTTCCTCGAATTCACGCTCGCCGGGCTGTTCGGGCTCACCCAGCGCGACTACTTCGAGGATCTCTCCGGCCGCACGCGCTCGTTCAGCGAGTCGGGGAACATCCTCGACTTCGACGCCACCGGCTGGTTTCTGAAGAAAAAGCCCTATCCCGGCTTCGTCTACGCCCGGCGCCACCACGCCCTCCAGCCGCGGCTGTTCCGTTCGAGCATGGAAACCACGACGACCAGCTACGGCGTGCTCTGGCAATACGTCAGCGAGAAGACCCCCGTCCGCATGCAGCTCGACTACGTGGACGTCTTTCTGCACCCCCTCGGAGGCGAAGAGGCCGACAGCCGCCAGAAGAACCTCACCTTCCAGCTCGAGGCCACCTGCAACTTCAGCGACTACCACAGCCTGACCGCCAACTACACGCGCGACAGCGTGCGTGACGAGCCGTTCGGGCTGCGCTACGACTCCGACGACCTCAGCCTGTCGCACTACATCGCGTTCGGCGACCGCCACCAGTACCAGCTTGAATCGGAAGTGAGCGTCTTCAACCAGCGCGGCGACTTCGGCATCAAGCGTGCCGAGTGGCGTGAGACCCTCCGGATCGACCACACGGAGAACCTGCGCTCCTGGTACGAGCTGGACGTCATGGACCGCAACCAGGGCAGCATCACCGGGCTCGCGCCGATCGACGAGCGCGCCCTGCGTCTTACCGGGACCGTCGAACACCAGCTCTACGAGAGCCTCGTCACCCAGGCCAGCGCCTACCTCCACCGCCAGCAGTTCCGGACCGGGCCCGACGTCGATCGCTACGGCGGCCAGTTGAGCTTCGACTACCGCAAGACCAACCGCTGGGGCGTGCTGCTGGCCGGGTACCGTGCCGGCATCGAACGCCAGAAACGCACCGGCGGCGACCGGAGCGTCGAGATCCTCGACGAGCAGCACACCTTCCGCGACCCCGATCCCGTCACGCTCTCCGGCGCCCACGTGGACACCGGCTCCATTTTCATCACGGCCGAAGACCGGGCCACGGTCTTCTATCGCGGGCGCGACTACACCGTGCGCACCGTCGGCGACCGGGTCGAAGTCAGTCGGCTGCCTTCCGGCCGCATCGCCGACGGCCAGACGGTGCTCATCGACTACACCTACCGCATCGTCGGCAACCTCACGCTCGACACGACCACGCAGAACTTCCGTCTGCGCCAGGACTTCTCGTTCGGCCTCTCGCCGTACTACCGCCTGCGCCGGCAGGACCAGACCGTCACCCCGGCCGACACCGCCGGCGCCATCGCCGAGGACATCACGGCGCACACGCTGGGCGTGGAGTACCGGCGCGGCGCCCTGCGGCTGGGCGCCGAGTACGAGGACCGCGACTCCACCATCCGGCCGCAGAAGGCCTGGCGGCTGCGCGCCAGCTACAACCACAACTTCGAGTTCGGCGCATCGGGCAGCCTCGCGGCGCGCTGGTCCGACGTCTCGTATTCCGAGTCGGGCCGCCCCGGCAGCGCCACGCCGGCCCGACAGGTCAGGCTCTTCACGATCGAAGGACGCTACCGCCACCCGCTCACGAGGCGACTCACCGTGGAAGGATCGCTCTTGTATCGCAAAGGCGAGGACTCCTACAGCGGTCCCGATGATGGTGTCGATTTTGATATTGCGCTGGAATGGCTCATCCGCCAGACGGAGGTCCGCATAAGCTATGAGTTCAGCCAGTTCGAGGACGATTTCGCCCGGAACGAGTCCTCCACGTTCTACCTTCAGATAAGGCGCAAGTTCTGATGTCCCGCTGGCCCGTCCACTTCCGGCTCGGCGTTCTGGCCGCCTCGCTTGCGGTTTGCGGCTGCGCGCGCAGCACCGGGCCGATCTTCGACGCGTCGCGCAGCGGCCTCGCGTGGCCGCCGCCGCCCCATCCCGCCCGCATCCGCTATCTCGGGCAGATCGGCTCGGCCGCGGACCTCAGGGCCCCGCGCAGCCCGCTGGCGGCGCTGGGCGATCTTGCCGTCGGAAAGAAGGAGCCCCCGCGGCTCTACGGCCCGCGGGCCGCGCTGTGTACCCCCGACGGCGAGGCGCTGTGGGTCGCCGATCCGGGCGGCCGTTGTCTGCACCTGTTCGACCTCGCCAGGCGCACCTACCGGCGGATCGAGGGCCCCCGCGCCGCGCCGCTGCTGACCCCGGTGGACCTCTGCCTCGGTCCCGATCGGTCGATCTACGTGTGCGATTCCGAAGCGGCGGCGATCCACCGCTTCGAGTCTCACACGGGCAGGCTGCTCGAATCGCTGCGGGTTCCCAGCGAGCTCCGGCGACCCGCCGCCCTGATCTACGACGACTCCGCGGGCGCGCTGTTCGTCGTCGATGCCGCCGGCCACGACATCAAGGTGCTCGACCGCAGCGGCCGGCTGCTGCGTCTGATCGGTCGGCGTGGGGCCGCCCCCGGCGAGTTCAACTTCCCCTGCGGCATCGCGGCCGCCGGCGATCTGCTGTGGGTCGCCGACGCCGGCAACCACCGCATCCAGGGATTGAAGCGCTCGGGCGAGCCGGTGGCGCAATTCGGCCGGGCCGGCGACGCGCCCGGCGACCTCGCGCTGCCCAAGGACGTCGCCGCCGACAGTGCCGGCCACCTCTACGTCGTCGATGCCCGCTTCGAGAACGTGCAGGTGTTTGATACCGCCGGGCGTCTGTTGCTGTTTTTTGGCGAGGAAGGTTCCGGCCCGGGACAGTTCTGGCTTCCCGGCGGCATTTCCATCGACGCCGACGACCGGATATGGATTTGCGACACCTACAATCGGCGCGTGCAGGTCTTCCAGTACGTCGGGCCCGCACCCGCCGTCCCTGGTGCGAAGGCGGAGACACCATGAGATCACGACTCGCCTCCCCCGCTCTGTGTCTGCTCGTGCTGGCCGCCGCGCTCGTTGGGCCGCCCGGCGCCGGCGCCCAGGACCGCGTGGCCGACACCCCCCACAACCTTTCCCTCAGCGGTCCCGGGCGCGTGCGGGCCGCCGACGAGAGCCGCGTGTGCATTTTCTGCCATGCGCCGCACAACACCGCCGGCATGCGGCCGCTGTGGAACCGCGAGTTGTCGGTTTCGAGCTATCGCATCTATCAGTCATCCACGCTCGACGCCAGGCCGGGCCAGCCCACCGGATCGAGCAAGCTCTGCCTGAGCTGTCACGACGGCACGATCGCGCTGGGCAGCGTACTGAGCCGTGCCGACCGCATCCGCATGATCGGCGGCGACTTCATCCCCGCGGGCCTGAGCAACCTCGGGACCGACCTTTCCGATGACCATCCCATCAGCTTCGCGTACACCTCGGGCCTGGCGGCCGCCGACCGCCAACTGGCCGACCCCGCCACGCTGCCACACGCGATCAGGCTCGACCGGCGCAGCCAGCTCCAGTGCACGTCCTGCCACGATCCGCACCACAACCGCTACGGCCAGTTCCTGCAGATGAGCAACGAGTACGGCGCGTTGTGCACCGCCTGTCACCGCATGGACGGCTGGCGCAGTTGTGCCCACCGCACCGCCAACGCCCCCATCGCCGCCGCCCGCCTCGGCGACTGGCCCTACGCGACGGTCGCCGAGAACGCCTGCCGCTCGTGCCACCGTTCCCACACCGCCGGCGGTCACGAACGCCTGCTGATCTTCCAGCGCGAGGAAGACAACTGCCTCGACTGCCACGACGGCCGTGTGGCCCGCGCGAACATCCTCGCCGAGCTCGACAAGCCCAGTGCGCACGACCCCCGGCGTTACGAAGGCATCCACGATCCGGCGGAGACGCGCGCCGGCGACCGACCGCACGTCGAGTGCACCGATTGTCACAACCCCCACGCCGTCGCGGCGGAGCCCGCGCGGGCCGCCGCCGGGAGCGGGCCGGCGATCGGCCGCACGATGCGCAAGGTGGCCGGTGTCGCCCTGGGTGGCGCCCCGCTGATCGAAGCCCGGCGTGAATACGAGGTCTGCTTTCGCTGCCACGCCGACGCGCCGGTGCGCATCCGCTGCGGCATCGTCCGCCAGGCGCACACCGAGAACCTGCGGCTCGAGTTCAGCCCGTCCAACCCCAGCTATCACCCCGTCGTCGCTCCGGTCTCCTCGCGCGCCACCGTGAGTCTGGTGCCGGGTCTGCCGGCCGGTTCGACGATTCGCTGCACCGACTGCCACAACAACGACTCCGGCCCGCGGGCCGGCGGCGGCGGCCCCGACGGCCCCCACGGCTCGGCCTACGACTTCCTGCTCGAGCGCAACTACACCACCCGCGACGACACCGTCGAGTCCGCTTTCGAGTACGCCCTGTGCTACAAGTGCCACCAGCGCGCGACGGTCCTGTCCGATCGCAGCTTCCCCCTGCACTACCTCCACGTCGTCGAACAGCACGCCCCCTGTTCGGCGTGTCACGATCCCCACGGCGTGAGCCTCACGCTCGGGTTCGGCTCCGACCACACGCACCTCATCAACTTCGACACGCGCATCGTCCGCCCGGACCCTGCTTCCCGCCGCATTCGTTACCGCGACACCGGCCGCCGCAGCGGAACGTGCACGCTCACCTGCCACGGCGAGGCGCACGTGAACCGCGGTTACAGCCCCTGATTCCCGCGTAGCACCACAAGACGAGGCAGCAAGGCACGATGTGCAAGGGATCAGGGACTGAGGGATCAGGGACCGAGGGGCGGAGGCAGCGAAAGCAAATTCGCCATTCGGCATTCGCCATTCGCCATTCAGCAAGGGACGGAGGCACGAAGTGCAAGGGATCGGGGACTGAGGGATCAGGGACCGAGGGATCGGGGACCGAGGGATCAGGGACCGAGGGATCAGGGACCGAGGGATCAGGGACCGAGGGATCAGGGACTGAGGGATCGAGGGACGGAGGGACGGAGGCAGCGAAAGCAAATTCGCCATTCGGCATTCGCCATTCGCCATTCAGCAAGGGACGGAGGCACGAAGTGCAAGGGATCGGGGACTGAGGGATCAGGGACCGAGGGATCAGGGACTGAGGGATCAGGGACTGAGGGATCAGGGACCGAGGGGCGGAGGCAGCGAAAGCAAATTCGCCATTCGGCATTCGGCATTCGCCATTCGCCATTCGCCATTTGCCATTCGGCATTCGCCATTCGCCATTCGCCATTCGCCATTCGCCATTTGCCATTCACAACGCCATTGCGCAGGCCGGGTTCCGCCCGGCACGCCCGCGGCAAGAAACGCAATACTTCCACCCGATCCCGCTGGCGTCATTTGCGGAGCCGGCTGGCTCGTTGTCTTGTCGCCTTCA
>CAYRXN010000163.1:0-4693 GCA_964428275.1 uncultured Planctomycetales bacterium
TACGCTTCCTGGGCCGCAAGCGCGCGATCAGCCCAGACCGATCCAGTGGCCGATCTGCGGCGCGAAGCGGACGATCAGGCCGGCGAACACCACGCTCACCATGCTCATCAGCTTGATGAGGATGTTCAGGCTGGGGCCGGAGGTGTCCTTGAACGGGTCGCCCACGGTGTCGCCGACGATGCCGGCCTTGTGGTCTTCGGACCCCTTGCCGTAGATGATCTCGTCCGGCCGACCGGCGTTGACCGCGTTCTTGGCCCGCATGAGCAGCTCGTTGCGAATGCTCTCGGGCACCTTGACGTCGGGATTCTCGACCAGGTCCTTCGCGGTGATCTTGCCGTAGGTTTCGATCAGCTTCTTGGCGTTGTCCCAGGCGCCGCCCGAGTTGGCCATGAGGATCGCGACGGCGAACCCGCTGGTCAGGCCGCCGGCCAGCAGCCCCATCACGCCCGCGACGCCGAAGAGCAGCCCCACCACGACCGGCACGATGATCGCCAGCAGCGAAGGCATGACCATTTCACGCTGGGCCCCGCGGGTGGAAATCTCGACGCAGTTGGCGTAGTCGGGGTACTGGTGCCCGTCGACCTCGACCCGCCGCGGCCAGTTATCGGGATCCTGGACGTAGGCTTCGTCCTTGCCCTCGTTGCGCAGCGCCTGGCGGATCTTCTCGAACTGCCGGCGGCACTCGAGCATCATGCGGTTGGCCGCCCGTCCGACGGCCTTCATCGTCAACGCGCAGAACAGGAACGCCAGCAGCACCCCCGAGAACAGACCACACAACACCTTGGGGTTCATGAGCGTCACGTTGTAGAACGTCATGAACTGGGCCAGCGAGGCCCGGCGGGTCGGCACGAGGTCGATGGTGACGTTCTGGTCGCCATCGACGAGTGTGGCCTTGCGGACGTAGGCGTTGTCCTTGTTGCCCACCGGACCAAGCGTGACCTTGGTCTGACCGGCCTCGAGATGCTCGGCGATCTGCGGCGTGATGTTGAGCGCCATGAAGGCCTCGAAGTCCTCGGTCGCCTTGCCCTCGCGGACGTGCGAGCCGAACTTGTTGAATCCGAGAAAGACGGCCTGCTCGGGGGCGGGGGCTTCGAACACCTGGACGACCTTGTCGCGGGCCTCGTAGAGCTGGCCGAAGCGGACTTCCTCGATGTACGCGGCGAGCAGGGCCAGCGCGGTCAGCGCCGCCGATCCGATCGCAAAGCCCTTGCCCGTGGCGGCGGTGGTGTTGCCGAGGGCGTCGAGGGCGTCGGTGCGCTCGCGGACGATCGGCTTCTGGCCGGTCATCTCGGCGTTTCCGCCGGCGTTGTCGGCGATGGGGCCGTAGGCGTCGGTGGCGAGCGTGATGCCGAGCGTGGCGAGCATGCCGACCGCGGCGAAGCCGACGCCGTAGAGGCCGAGCATGAACTCGTCACCGCCGCCGGCGAACGTGAACGCCAGCATGATCGCGACGATGATCGTGGCCAGCGAGGCCCAGGTGCTCTTCATTCCCTCGGCGACGCCGCTGATGATGATGGTGGCGGGGCCGGTGATGGCCTGGGCGCTGATGGCCCGCGTCGGGGCGTAGTCGTAGCTGGTGTAGTACTCGGTGGAGAAGCCGATCACGAGGCCGCCGATCAGCCCCGCGAGGATGGCCCCCCAGATGCCGTACCAGTGAACGCCCGCGATACCGTCGAGCAGGAAGTAGCAGACGATGCCCGAGGCGATCGCGATAAAGAAGCTGCTGCCCCAGATGCCCTTGTTGAGCGCCTTCATGAGCACGCTCATCGTGGCCTTCTCTTCGCTTTTGACCATGTAGATGCCGACGATCGAGAGAATGATGCCCACGCCGGCGAGCACCATCGGCGCCGCGAGGAAACGGATGGCGGCGTTGGCGCCCTCCGCGCTGGTTTCCGAACCGAACAGGGCGGCCGCGGCCGCGACGCCCAGGGCGGCGGTGGCCAGGATCGAACCGCAGTAGGACTCGTACAGGTCGGCGCCCATGCCGGCCACGTCGCCGACGTTGTCGCCGACGTTGTCGGCGATCGCGGCGGGGTTGCGGGGGTCATCTTCGGGGATGCCGGCCTCGACCTTGCCGACCAGGTCGGCGCCGACGTCGGCGGCCTTGGTGTAGATTCCGCCGCCGACGCGGGCGAACAACGCCTGCGTGCTGGCTCCCATGCCGAAGGTCAGCATGATGACCGTGATCGTGGAGAGGTGCAGGTCGATGCCGATGTGCGGTCCGAGGAAGTAGAGCACCGAGAACCAGCCGGTGATGTCGATCAGGCCGAACCCGACCACGACCAGCCCCATGACCGCGCCGGCGCGGAACGCCACGCGGAGCCCGTCGTTGAGCGATTTGCGTGCCCCGGCCGCCGTGCGGTTGCTGGCGATGGTGGCGGTGCGCATCCCGAGGTAGCCGCACAGGCCGCTGAAGAACCCGCCGGTCAGGAAGGCGAACCAGACGATTTCGTTCTGGACCTTGAGGACGTACCCCATGAACGCCAGGATGCCGGCGAGCACGAGAAACACGACCGTCACGACCCGGTACTGCCGGCGGAGGTAGGCCATCGCCCCGTCGCGGACGAATCCGGCGATCTCGATCATGTCCGGGTCGCCGGGGTCGGAGGCCGTCACCTCGTGATAGAACTTCCAGGCGAAGACCAGCGCGATGATCGCGCCCAGCGGCGCGATCAGCCAGATCAGCGGCATCGCCGGATGGGCCGCGGCGTTGCCATCGGCCGCCGCGGCGGCGGCGTCCTGGGCCCAGACCGACGGAACGCAGCAGGCGACCGCCAGCAGCAGAAATCCAAACAGGAAAACGCGGTTTAGTCGGCTCAGCCTCTCCACGGCAGAGTCTCCTTCCAGAGGGAATGTTGTGGAAATGTTTTCAGCGTACACGAAGAAACGCGCGACCCGGCGCGCCGAGAGTGCTCCCACCTTCGCTGGACCACTCGCTGACACCTGTACGATGGCCGGTCGCCGACCGCGGGCGTCCGGACACGCATCTGCCGCCCGACGAGCCGCCGGGGCTCATCCCGCGCCGAACGGCAGGTGGGGTGCAATGCGAAGGCCCCGGTTCAGCCTTGTTCGCGGGCGATCCGCTTGATCGACTTGCGAATCCGCCGCCGCCGCCGCTCCGAAGGCTTTTCGTAGTAGCTCGTTCGTTTGATGTCCCGCGTCAAGCCTTCTTTTTCGCACAGTTTCTTGAAGCGGCGTACCATCTGCTCGATGGATTCGTTGCTCCGAACCTTGACCCGAAGCATGCACGTCTGACCTCTTCGTGAGAACATACTTTCCCCGCGCCCGACGCTCGGGCCGCGAGAACCGGAATCAGGTATGATAACAGCCGCTGCCGCCCTTGCAACCCATCCACCCGGGCGAAAACGGCCGTCAGCGTCCTCCTGGCGCCGGAAACGGATTCGACCAGCCCCCACGACGGCTCAGGCAACACCGCCAACGCGGGGCGCGTCACCGTATACCCGCGGTGGTTTCGGCGCTGGCGATTTACGATCGGCGCCGTGCGCGGTATGGTGGCCGCGCTTGAGGCAATGGACCGTACGGACAGCAACTCGCGTGAGGAGAAAAAACGATGACCCGCAACGGGAAACCACTGGTTCTGGTCGCTCTCGCCCTCGGCGGGCTTGTGCTGATGGATGGTTGCAGCAAGAAACCGTCGCGCCCCCCGACCGACGAGGCCGCCATCGCCGGCAAGTGGATCGAGATCCCGGTCACGGAAACCGGAAACCCCCGGGCCGCGGCGGGGGCGGGCGAGAAATACCGCCGGTACGTCGAGATCAACGCCGACCATACCTTCGTCTTCAGCCTGCGTGACAAGGCCGGGAAGCCCAAGGGCAAGCAGAAAGCCGAGGGCACCTGGAAAGTCAACAAGGAAAAGAACGTCATCGAGTTCGAAGTCACGAACAACACGTTCGACAAGAGTGACGAGAAGTACGATTGGGTACCGGCTTCATCCGTCGGCGTCCACAAAGGTCCCGTCAAGGGTCAGGGCGAAACCGACATCCTCTCGATCACCGATCAGACGGACACGCCGTACAACTATATCCGGGCATAACCGCGGCGTGTAAACCACCTCCACACCCGGGAGCCCGGGCGCTGGGGGCCCCCATCTGCTCGCAAGCCCAACTGCGAACCGGCGAGAAACCCTCGGCGGGCGTTGCCGACCGCGATGGTCGCGCGGCGTCCGCCAGGTCTTTTTCCCCTTGCGCCTCGGGATGGCTCCCTACCGCGCTTTCACATCCTGTCCCACCTTTCGCCGCGACGCCGCTGCGGGTAAAACACGCCTATCGGCGAGCATCGCCACCAACGGCGGACGCCGGAAGGCCGCGCTGCGAGTCGCAATCGCGGTCCCGGCGTGTCGAAGGCCCGCGCCGCCGACCGGTGGAACCGAAACTCGTTTCCGACCGACGCTTGCTGCAACAAGCCCGCACCTGGAAAGGACCACACCATGAACCGAAAAGGGGTACTCGGGGGATTCTGGACCTGTCTGACGATCGCGGCGTGGATCACGTCATCCGCGGCCGCCCAGCCGCCGGCCGACGCGCAAACGCACCACCTGATGCGCATGGCCGACATCTGCGGCGACAAGATCGTCTTCACCTACGAGGGCGACTTGTGGCTGGTCTCAAGCCGCGGCGGCACCGCCAGACGGCTCACGCGCGATCCCGGGATGGAGGTCTGGGCCAAGTTCTCG
>CAYRXN010000164.1:0-5428 GCA_964428275.1 uncultured Planctomycetales bacterium
AGAAACGGCGGGACGCGAAGAACCCGCCTCCGCATCGCTTCGGGCGGCGCAGCCCCCCAGGGCACGGTCCCCGATCCGGTCAGATATACTCGCGCAGCAGCTCGCGCGAGGGGCCGGGGATGGTCACGGCACTGACCAACAGGCCCTTCGCGCGGACCAGCGCCGCCGCAGACTCCACACCGGCCCGTACGTCGGCCACGCCGCCGGCCAGCAGCATGTACGCCTTGCCACCCAGCGCCATCGCCAGGTGGACGCGAAACAGTGTCACGGCGGCCGCCTTGACCGCCGCGTCGGCCGCTTCGAACATGCTGGTCGCCGAGAAGGTCTCCACCACCCCCAGTGCCTTGGGAAGCGCCGCGGCGCTGCCGCCGGGACCGCCCGCGGGCGAGATGCGCAGCTCGACCCCCTGCCCCAGCGCCTTGAAGACCGCCGGGGCGATCCGCGGGATCACCGCGTGATCGATCAGCCCATCCGGGATGCGGGCCAGACCGGCATCGACCGCCGCCTGAACCTCGGCGACCGGCCCGGTGACGGCGACGAGGTACTTGCCCGAGCAGATCGTCCGGGCGATCACCACGCGCACGTCCGCGGCCTTGACCATCGCGTCGCTGGCGACGTAGCCCAGGCCGATGCTGGTCAGTTCGATGATTCCGACGGCTTCCATCATGACGCCTCGATTGTGATCCGCTCGGGTTCCACGCGGCAGACCCCGGCGATACTCGCGTGCAGGGCGGCGCCGAGCGCGCCATCCGCGGGGGCCGCGATCAGCTCGCCCCGCGCGACCCGCTGACCGTCGGCCACGCGGGGTGTCGCCGGGACGCCGACGTGCTGCCCGAGCGGCAGGACGACGCGCGCGGGGGCATGGTCCGGCTCGACCAGCGGCCCGGTGTTCTCGAAACGGTCCAGACCCAGCTTGCGCATCAGTCGGCTGACCGGCACGCGGCGGTTGTCCAGGTGCAACTCGGCCCGGTAGGGGTGCGGCTCGACCTGCCATTTTCGCCCGGCGGCCGCCAGCTTGTGCTTGTTGCGCGCACAGACGCGCTTGGGGTCGAGATCTTCCGGGCAGGCCATCATCGTGCACAGGTTGCATTCGCAACAGAATTGCGTGCCCCACACCTGCGGCTCGCGGTTCTCGCGAAAGCCCAACGAACGCATGGCCCGGTGCGGCTCGATCGGATGACCGAGCAGGTAACGCGGGCAGAACTCGGTGCAGAACGAACACTGGTCGCAGGCCGACGCTCCGATGCGGGCGATGGTCTTCCAGTCGGCCCGGTAGCGGCGGATCACCGGGTGATCGGCCGGCAGCACGATCAGGCCGCCCGTGGTCTTGGTAATCGGCTCGTCGAGCGAAGCGGCCAGCCGGCCCATCATCACGCCGCCGGTGAGCACGGCCGCGTCGGCCACGGTCGCGCCACCGGCCAGGTCGATGGCCGTGCGCAGCGACACGCCGACCGGCAGCCGCAGTGTGACCGGCGTCCGGACGGCACCGGCGACCGTGAGAAACTTCTCGGTCACGGGCCGGCCCCGGGCGATGTTGAGCGCCGTCTCGACGTTGACGACGACGCAGCCCACGTCCAGCGGGATGCCGCCGGGCGGGACGATGCGGCCGGTGACGTCGTAGACCAGGATGAACTCGTCGCCGGTGGGGTAGGCGTCGTGCAGCGGGACGATGCGCCCGCCGGCCGGCAGGCGCGGCTCCAGCTGCGCGATGACGTCGGTGTACTTGCCCTTGATGCCCACGGCGCTGTCGCGCGCCCCGACCAGCGCCGCAGCCGCCTGAAGACCCGCCAGAATCTCATCCGGCCAGCGGCGCAGCAGCTCCTTGTCCTTGTGCAAGAGCGGCTCGCACTCGGCGGCGTTGAGGATGATCGTGTCGGCCTGGGCGGCGAGCTTGACGTGGGTGGGGAAGCCCGCGCCGCCGGCGCCGACCACGCCGCCGGCCGCGATGGTTTCCAGAGTGATCGCCGGCCGGGTCATCCGTCGCTCCCGATGCCGCGCAGACGCCGGCGGAAGTAGGCCAGGCGCTCGGCGCTGCTCATCGAAGCGAGGTCGGGCCGCGCCGCAGCCGCCGGCCCTCTGAGCCCCGGTACGACGGCGCTGCTGCGCCCGCCGCCGTAGCTCATGGCCTGGTCGGTGAGCTTCAGGTCGTCGTCGAGGCTGCGGTGGGGCTCGATGCCGAGCTTGCCCAAGACGCCGTGGTAGGCGCAGACGGCTTCCTCGGGCGAGATCTCATCGCTGACGATCCGGCGCAGCATCTCGATGAACGCGAGCTGGTGCTCGGCGTGGTTGATCTTGCGTCCGAACAGGGCGGCGCGAGCGCCGTACCTGCGGGCCTCGGCGATGAGCTTGAACGCGTCGTAGGTGGTGCCCGCGGAGCCGCCCAGGATGCCGATGACCAGCGTGGGGTCGTAGTGGGCCAGCTCCTCGGTGAACTTCGGGCCGTGGTAGGCCATCTTCAGGAAGATCGGTCGGCCGGCCTCGGGCACGCCGGCGAGCATGCGCACGATGTGGTCGTTGACGAACGCGCCGAGCGCCTCGATCGGGGCCTGCGGCGCGTTGGGGTCGAACACCTCCAGGAAATGGCGAAAGCCCTTGCGCTCGGCCTCGATGCGGAAGGCCCTGTAGGCTTCGAGCGTGACGCGGTCGCGCTCCGGGTCGTTGTTGAAGGTCACGCTGTAGAGCCCCAGGTTGGCGCCGATCGAGCGCTCGTCGGCGGCGCAGTCGATATGGCCGCACTGGATGTGGTCGATCGTGGCGCTCTGGAAGGGGGCCGACGGGGCGCCGGGGTAGACGCCGCCGCGGATGACGTGGATGTCGGTCGTATCGTTGGCCCGGGCGGCGGGCGTGATCGGAGAGTTGTCGAACAGCCCCTCGTCGATCGTGAGGATCGAGTTGGTGTGGGCGGACATCAACACGATGTCCACGACCCCGTGGGCGACCACCTCGCGGATCGCCTGCCGGTAGGCCGCGAGGCTGCGAAAACGCGCCTCGTGGCCGTGATACTCGGGACTCCTGCCCGGTGCCGCGATGCCGAACGCCATGTCGGCGTCCTTGGCGTCGGCGATGATGAAGTCGCCGCATTGGGGGTCCGCCTTGATCCGGGCGAGTTTGCGATCCAGCGTTTTCTCTACCATCGATCGTGCCTCAATGTCCGGGCGCGGCGGGCGCCGCTGGCCGGTTCGCCGGCCGGTCTCCTCATGGTTCCGATCGCACCAGCTCCACCGCATCCAGCACGGCGGCGCAGTAGGCGTCGACCGGCACCAGACGCGGCAAGAACGGCATCGCGGCCTCGCGGCCTTCGGTCAACGCGACGCGCGCCCCGTGACCGGCGCCCAGCGCGTCGTAGACCACCAGCGGTTCGCTGGTCGGTCCAGCCCGGTCGGGCGCGCCGGGTACCGCGCGGGCTTGAGCCCGCGGCGCTTCCGTCGATTCGTTGAGAGCGAGCGCCCGATCGACCGCGCCGCCGCGCAGGGCGGCCGCCGATTGTGGCTGCACAATCAGGAAGCGGCCGCCGGCGACGTTCTCCAGCCGGCGCGACAGCGTCACATGGCCGATCACCTCACCCACACGCACAATCAGCCTCCCCGGCAGGCGCCGCCGCCGCGGCGTTGGCAGCGGCTCCGCCGGCCGATGCGATGGCCCGCTCGATCAGCGGATCGACCGCGGGCCGGCCGGCCAAGAAGCGCTCGATCAGCCCCAGCATCTGGCCCACCGACATCCGCTCGTTCTCGATCAGCAACATGTTGATCCCCAGCTCGCGGATCAGGCCGAACATCGCCGACGGCCGCGAGGCGATCGCCGCCCGCACGCCGGCACACTTGTTCGCCACACACGCCACGATCGCCACGCTCTTGACGACCACCACCGCCCGCTTGTTTGCGCACGAACCCAGGGCGCGGCCGACCTCGAGCGTCGCGTCGAGCAGGCCGGCCCGGTGCCCGTTGCAGGGTCGCAGCGTCGCGCCGGCCCAGCGCCGCTGCATCTGCGGCCAGAGCGTGCGAATGGTCGGGTGGGCCGCGTCGCCGATGAGGTACAGGTCCGGGTCGGCCGGGGGGGCGCCGGTCGGGGGCCCGTCGGGCGCAGCGTGGCGGACGGGCACGCGCGCGCCGGCCAGCCAGTCGGCGGCGGCCGGCGTGACGAGCGCGTCGGCGGGCAGCACGATCTCGCCGTGCTCGCGGGCCTGTCGCAGCAACGTGTTGACGGTCACCAGTGTTCGGGCCATGTCCTGTGTTTCCCGTGTTCCGCGGCGACCCGCGGGCCACCGGGTTTCTCCCAGATCCTGGTCGGCTCAGCCTCCCAGGGCCTCGATCGCGGCCCCGCCATCGACGATGCCGGCGACGGACCAGCGGGCCGGCGAGGTTTCGTCGCCGACCATTTCGCGGGCGCCTTTGCCGTCGCTGGTGATGACGACCAGATCGCCCGGGCCGGCGCCGAGCCGGTCGAGCACCAGCAGCGGATCGGTGGTCAGCGAACGCAGCGGCTGCACGGCGACCAGCCGCTCGGTGTTCAGCGAGCGGTGCTTGACCGTCGCCGTCGCATGACCGATGACCCGGGCGATGAGCATGTTCGGCATCCCTCGTCTTGGGGGCGGCTCGCGCCGCTCAGACGATTCGCAATCCGTCGACCATCACGCACCGCCGGTAGCGCGTAAACGCCAGCGGGCTGGTCACGCCTTCGCCGGTCGGGGTGGCGATCGAGAACGAACCGTAGCCTTCACCGCCGGCGCCGAGCCCCGCCATGCAGGGACCGTTCTTGACGAACAGGGTCGTATCGCACGCCCGTCCCATGCGGGTCAGGTTGCTCACGCTTTCCGACCACATGATCGCGGTGTGCTTGAAGCCGTGTTCGTAGTGCACGGCCTTTTCGATCGCCTCATCCACGTCGCGCACCGGCACGATCGGCAGGATCGGCATCATCTGCTCGCAGGGCACCAGCGGATTGCGGTCGTCGGTCTGCCCGAACAGCAGCGGCACCCGCTGGTCGATCGACAGGCCCAGCCGCTCGGCCAATACCCAGGGGTCTTTGCCGATCAGGGACTTCTCCGGCAGCCAGTGGCCGGTATGCGGGTCTTTGTGGATGAACTGGGCCGCGAAGCGGTCGATCTGTTCGGTGGTCAGCGGGTACGCCCCGGCGGCTTTGAGGGCCTGCATCAGCCGCTGCGCGACCGCCTGCACCACGAACACTTCCTTTTCGGCGATGCACAAGAGATTGTTGTCGTACGAAGCCCCGGTGATGATTCCGCGGGCGGCCTTTTCGATGTCCGCCGTCTCGTCGACCACGACGGGGGGGTTGCCCGGCCCGGCCACCACCGCCCGCTTGCCCGAGGTCATCGCCGCGTGCGCCACCGCGGCCCCGCCGGTCGCGCACAGCATGGCGATGCCGGGATGGTGAAAGATCTCGCCGGCGCTCTCGATGGTCGGGTGTTCGA
>CAYRXN010000165.1:0-21762 GCA_964428275.1 uncultured Planctomycetales bacterium
CGAGATCCAGTCGAACACCAGCGACGGCGATCTGAGCGTGTACGACGGCACCATCGTCGATTGCGCCGGCGGTATCTGCATTGCGAAGTCGGATCGTTTCCTGCCGCGGCTGATCCTCATCGACCCCGACAGTCCCGACGGTTGGGGGGGCGTGCAGGTGCGCGACTGGACGTTCGGCAACCTGCACGACGAGGTGCAGATCGGCGACTGGGTGGTGCTCACCCATGTCGCGGTCGAGGAGGTCGCCCGGACGACGATCCTCCAGTACAAACCGGAAAACGGCGCGGGATTCGTGGTGACCAGTCACGACAACCCGCTTCCAGCGGCCGTGCCGGTATCGCTGACGGAGATCGCCGCGCCGGTTTACGATCCTGAAACCGACGGATGGTACGTCAGCAACCACGACGCCGAGCCCTACGAGTCCATGCGGCTGATCGTCTACGATGTCGCCGTGACGGAGATGGACCTGGGCAAAGCGGTGGACAACTACAACGTGCGCGACGCGGACGGTCACGACGCCTGGGCCGCAGACTACATGAACGCGGACATCGATCCGTCGGGCTACCATCCGTTCGTCAGCGTCGGGCAGGGGTTCTGCGGCCTGCGCGGCGTGCTGGAACAGTACACGAACCTGTCCGACGGGTGGGACTACTACCAGCTCGTGACGTTCTCGTCCGCCGACCTGGCCATCTGCGGCGACGCCAATCACGACGGCAACGTGGATCTCAACGACCTGTCGCTGCTGCTGACCCACTACGGCACCACCGGCGGGGCGGCGTTCGAAGACGGAGACTTCGATTACGACGGGGACGTGGACCTGGCCGATCTGGCGATCCTGCTGGCCGCCTACGGGCAGAGCGTGCCGTAGGACCGCTGGCGCCACTCGATCGCGGGAACCGCGCGGCGCCGGCCGCCTTCGGACCGTGAGGGGCCCCCGGCCACGGCCCGCTGCTCCGCAGGGCCGGCAAGTGCCACGGGCTCTCAGGCGAGCGAACCAGTGCTGACGGCTTGCGGTTTGAACTACAGTCCACCGGCGGCACGGGCGCCCATTTGGCAGCCGCTGGACTTCGCGACGGGCGATGCCCGCAGCGTGCTCATCTCTGGTGCTTCCGGCTCGGGCAAGAGCACGCTTCTGCGGATTCTGTGCGGTCTGGTACCAGGCGTTCGCGGAGGGGAACTTGTCGGGCAGGTGTGTTTGTGCGGGCGGCCCGTGCCGCCACGGCCCGATGGCCGGGTGGGGTTCGTATTTCAGAACCCCCAGGCGATGTTGCACAGCCCCCGGGTCGCGGACGAGCTCGCGGCCCGGGCCGGCGTGTCTGCCGCCGACGTCGTGTGCGGGCGTCGTCCGTGGCTCGCGCGGCTCGTCGAGCAACTGGGCCTGGGCGATCTGCTCGATCGGCGGATCGTCCAGCTCTCCGGCGGGCAGCAACAACGCGTCGCCGTCGCGGCCGCGCTGGCGATTCGCCCGGAGGTCGTCCTGCTCGACGAACCCACGAGCAACCTCGATACGGCGTCCGCCGGCGCGCTGGCCGACCTGCTGGCCGACTGCGTGCGCGAGCTGGGGACGCGGCTCGTGATCGCTGAGCACCAGGCCCGGCACGTGCACCGGCTGATCGACGGTTCCGTCCAGCTCAACGGGCGGGGCGTGCGGGTGTGGACCGGCCGGCCGGGGGCCGCCCCCGGCGACGTGCTTCCGCCGCCTTTCGACTACCAGGCGCTGCGCGAGCTCGTGCGGGCCGTGGTACTCCCCGGCGGCGACGAGGTGCTCGCCGCCGAGAACCTGCGCTGCAAGCGAGGCGGCCGGCTGGTCCTGGGCGGCGTCACCTTCGCGCTGCACCGCGGCGAGATTCTGGGACTCACCGGACCCAACGGCGCCGGCAAGAGCACGCTGTTGCTGCTGCTGGCCGGTGGGTTGCGGCCAGCCGGCGGAAAGGTACGCCGCCGCGACAAGCCGCGCGCCGCAAGCGGTTCGAGCGCGGCCGGCGGCCACCGGCAGGGCCACGGCGTCGGTCTGTTGCTGCAAAACCCGCTGCACCAGCTTTTTTGCGACACGGTGCGCGAGGAGGTCGCCCTGGCCGCAGAGAATGCCGGCCTGCCCGACGCCGGCGCGCGTGTGCAGCGGTTGCTTCAGGCCGCGGACCTGGGCCCCCTCGCCGAACGGATGACGCTGGCGCTGTCCTACGGCGAGCAGCAGCGGACGGCCCTGGCGGCGGCGCTCTCCGCCGACCCGGCGGTCGTGCTGCTCGACGAGCCGACCCACGGGATGGACGCTCGGCGGCTGACGGGTATCGTGCGTTTCGTCGCCGCCTGCCGGCGGCGCGGGACGGCGTTTGTGATCGCCTCGCACGACCGCCAACTGCTCGAAGCGATCAGCGACCGCGTGCTGACGCTGCGCGACGGGCGTCTGGAGTAGAGCACCGTGGCCACGCCCACCCGAGCCCGCTGGATCGCCGTCGTCGCCGTCTTCGGCGCGCTGTGGGGCGCCGCGGAGATCACGCTCGGGGCGCTGTTGCGCTCGGCCGGCGTGCCGCTGCGCGGCACGTTGATGACCGGCGTGGGCGTCGTCGTCATGCTCGTGGCCCGGCGGACGCTCGGAGCGCCACGCGAGGCGCGCGGATCGTCGCTGGCGATCGGCCTGGTGACGGCGGCGATCCTGCCGCTGTCGGTGTCGCGCGGCTTCGTCGCCGCGCTGACTTCGGTACTGGGCGAGGCGGCTTGCGTCGAAGCGATGCTGTGGTGGGGTCGTCCCGGACGCGGGCGGTTTGCCGCCGCCGGGCTGCTCGCCGGCCTCGTGCCGGTCGTCCGGCGGGTCGTGACGTTGACGATTCTGTACGGGCCGGCGGCCCTGGGTGTGCTGCGCGACAAGACGCTGACGCAACAGGGCGGGGAGGCGCTGGGGCTCGCGGGACTGACCGCCGGCGGGCTGCTGCTGGCAGTCTCGCTGATCTCGGCCGCGGTGGGGCTCGTCTGTGGTCTGGTGGCATGGAACCTGGCAAGCACAATTCGGGTACGCCTCGGACGCGCGGCCGCGTAGCGCTGGCGCTGGGCGGTGCGGTCGCGGCGCTCGTGGCGGCCGTGCTGCTCGACTGGCCGGCGGTCCTCGTCCCGGCGGTGCTGAGCCTGCTGCTGCTGGCGCTGCTGGATCGGCGGCAACTGGCGGTATTTGCCAACCCGTGGCTCTGGCTCGGGCTGACGCTGGCGCTGGTGGTTCCCGTGTGGTTGCTCGGCGCCTCGCGGGCCGGCGCCGCCGAGAACGCCGCGCACGGCCATGCGGCGCTGCGGATCGGCGTTGCGATGGCGCTGCGCGTCGTGACGACGCTCGCCGCGATGCTGCTGATCACCGGCTGCGTCGCGCCGGCGCGCGTCGCCCGGCTGATCGGACGCGTGGCGGGGCGCGAGGTCGGGCTGGCCTGCGGCATCGGCATCAACCTCCTGCCGTCCATGCTCGAAATCGCCCGCCGGACCACGCTGGCGTTGCGGCTGCGCGGGGGGCTGCGTCGCAACCGCATCGGAAACCTGCGCCGACTGGTGACGGCGGTCGGCGTGCAAACGGTGCGCATGACCGAAGACGTGGCCGAGGCCCTGCTGTTGGCCGACGCCGCAGCCTGCCGCGACGAAACCGACGAACACGAGGGCGGAGAAACAAGGGAGGGAGCGCAACCATGAGCCTCGTTCTGCTGATGGGCGGGCGGCAATCCGGCAAGACCACCGCCTGCCGCCGAATCGTGGAGACCGCCCGCGGGTGCGGCCTGTGCGTGGGTGGAATCCTCAGCCCGGCGATTCACGAACAGGGTCGCTGCGTCGGGTACGAGGTGGTCGACGTGGCCGGCGGACGCAGTACCCAGCTCGCCGGCATCGACGTACCCGGCGTCGAGCGCGCCGGGCGTTTCACCTTTCTGCCGGAGGGACTGGAGCTGGGGCGCGCGGCACTGGCCCGGGCCTGCGGTTCGCCGTGTTCCCTGATCGTCGTGGACGAGGTGGGACCGCTGGAGTTCGGCGGCGGAGGCTGGGCGGCTCACCTCGACAAGCTCGCCGCGCGCGACGGCGTGACGCTCTTCACCGTGCGACGCAGCCTGATCCGCGACGCCGCCCGGCGCTGGAACGTATCGCCCGACGCGATTCTCGACGTGGACGCGAACCCCGATGCCGCGATCGCGGCGGCGGTGCAACGGCTGCGGCCGACGCCCAGCGTGCCCGAGGCGTAGCCCGCGAACCCGCGCGTGTTTCTACAGACGCGCAGCGCGGTGCGAGATCAGGAGAACCCACGCGACCAGCGAGATGACTCCGAGCCCGATGCCGGCGTTGGCCGTCGGGATGCCCCGCAGACGCCCCGAGGACAACGCGATTCGGCCGCGGGCGATGATTCCCAGCACGATACCGATCAGGCCCATCGGGAAACAGAACGGCAGAAATCCGAAGATGCTGGCGATGACCGAGAGAGTCGCCGCCGCGGACATTCGCGGATACGGCGGCGGTGCAGGCGCCGGGCCTGCCGCCCCAACCGGCCCCGGCCACACCGGCAGGCCGCAACGCGGACAGAACTTCGGGGCCGCGCCGCCGCGCGGCGTCAGCGGCTCGCTGCACCGCTCACAGACGCTTTGCTGGTAGCCGTTCACCGTATCGCGTACCTGTTGTGCCGCCGGCCGACTCGTTCCTCTCGTCGCCCCGTTGTCCACCAGGAACACCGGGAAGCGCCCCGAAGACGCGACAAGACGCCTCGGCCCGGCGTGGCGCGGGCCTCTTTTCCGTGAAGCGATGAAACACGCGGGCAAGGCGCTTGCGTCGCACTCGGGCTGGCGGCACGCCGGCTGTAGTTCGACGCCTTCCTGCCCCGTTGTTCGGTTGTCACGCCGTTACCCCCCATTACCGTGTCCTCCCTCAGTCTCTGCGTCGTCGCCGTTGGCGGCGAGCACAAGACACGCATCTTGAATCGTATGCCCCGTTTGCCGGGCGATGCGCGCGACGCGCCCCGCACGCTCGGGCACGTTCGCGTTCATCACCACCAGCCGGTCGCGCAGGTGATTGAGCCCCAGCACGACATCATCGCACGCCCAGGCCCGGCGGATCGGCGTCGTCGATTCGAGCAACGTCGTCACGACGTTTTCTTCGCAGAACACCCCGCACACGCCGCGCGGCCCGGCCGGAACCACGACCTCGACCAGATCGTGCCACCGCCGCGCCTGGACCGATTCGATCGCATCGGCCGCCTGGTAGATCAGCCACCAATCGTCGGGCTGCTCGAGCGCGACGCGGTAGAGCCGTCCGCTGGTGGTCCCGACGAACAGCCACTCGCCCAGCACGTTCATGCTCGCGATCACGGCATCGGCGCTGCCGAGCACGCTCAGCGCGTCGGCCTGCGGATCCCACAGGTGCACGCAATCGTCGGCGGCGAAGAGGATGCGGCCGTCGTCGGTCGCGACCACCGCCCGCACGCGCCGCGGCACACCGTCGGCCGGTTCGAGGACCGGGCGGGCGTCGGCCGGATCGTCGAGCGCCCAGCTCCAGCACCCCAGTTGCGAACTGGTCGCGACCAGCCGCCCGCCGGCCGAGGTGGCGGCGTTGAAACCCGTCCGCGGCGCCGGCTCTCCGGGAACGGCGAAGCGCGCCACGACCGATCCGTCGGCGGCATCGAGCGCCCAGACGCCACGAGCCGCACCGGCCAGCAGCCAGTTGCGCCGAGGCAGAAACGCGACCGAGCGGAGCCCGCCCAGCTCGTCGGGTGGCGCGTTCCGCCGCGCGACCTGCTCGGGCTCGGCCGGGTCGAGCCAGAGGCACTCCCCGCCGGCGGCGACGACGATCGCCTGCGCGACGCGCCGGTCGGGCGTGATCCGCCAGAGGTTCTCCAGCAGCCGGCCGCGCTCGGCGGGGCTCAGCGCCGGCAGTAGTTCGTGCCAGCGGTGGGTGTCTTCCGGGCCGGCCACGTCGCGGAGCTTGTCGAGCAGCCCACGCAGATCGTCGAGTCGGCGGCGCGTCGCGGCCATCGCGGCGGACTCGACCATCGCCCGCGTCTGAATCTGCTCGATCCGGGCCCGCGTCCGCTGCTGCCGCCGGGCGGTCAGCCGGTACGACTCGCTCGTGAACGCGACCGCGGCCAGGTCGGCCAGCTGCGCTCCGGCGTCGAAGAGGAACTTGCGCAGGCCGGCGCGCAACGCATCGCGCAGCGCGGCCCGCACGTCGTCTTCCAGCAGCACGCGGGCCGGGTGCTCGTGGATGAAACGGCGCAGCGCCGCCAGCGCCCCGCCTTCGGCGAGCGCCGCCGCCAGTCGTTCGCGGGTCAGCGGCACGGCGAGAAGGCTCTGGTGCAGCGCCGCCAGGTCGTCCGCGCGGGCCGGCCAGCGCAGCACGATTTCGCAGGAGCCGTCGGTCGCGTGCTTGTCCGCGCAAGGCACGTCGTGCACGTCGAGGCGGACCTGTACGGGGCCGTCGCGGACGAGCACGAGCTTGTCGCCGCGTCCGCAATCGGGTTGTTCGCCGGCGGGGAGAAGCCCTCGCGTGCCATCCGGACGCACGAGCAGCGCGAGCCAGCCGGCGGGCAGCGGCGCGTCGGAGAGCAGTCCGCGCGGCCACGCCTCGCCGTCGATGCACACCGCCACCAACTGCGGATCGTCGAGTTGTTTGCGAACGTCACGGCTCATGCCCTGTGCTCCAGCGGCGGCGATGGTATTCTCGCCGGCCGCGTCCGCCTGCCCGCTTTCACAGGCGAGAGGGCTGCAAGAGCGGGTTCTCGTGGCAGCGGGACAACGGAATCCCGCGGCTCGTCGTCTGATCGCGTCGCGTGATCGTCTTTGCGCCTTTCTGAACAGCGAATGGCGAATGCCGAATGCCGAATGGCGAAAGGCCCTTCGGCGCCTCACCCCTTCGTCCCTGTGTCCCTTAATCCCTTAATCCCTGCTCCCTTCTCGCCTTCACCGCCTTCGTGAATGGCGAATGCCGAATGCCGAATGCCGAAAGGCCCTTCGGCGCCTCACGCCCTTCGTCCCTGCGTCCCTTAATCCCTTAATCCCTTGATCCCTTAATCCCTTGATCCCTTAATCCCTTAGTCCCTGCGTCCCTTGGTTTCCGTGCCGCGCGCTTGGTTGATCAGGGCAACTGGTAACTTCCCTCGGCGGCGGCCTTGCGGTTGGCCTCCTCGATCATGCCGGGGATCAGGAACAGGTCGATGAGCAGGCCGATGCCGAGCAGGCCCCAGGTCACGAGCCAGATGAACCCGGTGACGGGTTTGCCGGCGTAGAAGCGGTGAATGCCGGCGACGCCGACGATGCACAGCGCCCATAATCCATAGGCTGTTCCGGTCGATTTCATTCCATAGTCTCCGCGGATGGGTTGGGTCATCGCCATGGGCCGGCCGCAGTGGGCGCAGTACGTCGCCGGGGTGGGATTCGCGTGTCCGCAGTGTTCGCAGCGCATTATCATCCGTGCCCGCGTCCTTGTTCACGTCCGGCAGCTAGGCCTGCGTGGTGGCCCACTGTTCGTACTTGGCCACGTCCTTCGGACTGACCGACGGAGGCATCTCCTCCAGCACGGCGAGAATATCCTCCATGTTTATATTACGCGGCGCAGCCCCGTTTATGGATTCCAAAAACGGGCGACTTGCGGAACGGCTCGCCAGCGCCTTGATATCCGCCCCGCTGTAGCCGGCGGTCAGCTCGACGAGCCTGGCGAAGTTCACGTCGTCGTCCAGGGGGCGTTTGCCCAGGTAGATTTCGAGCAGCTTGAACCGCGCCGCCGGATCGGGCAGCGGCACGTAGACCTTCACGTCGAGGCGGCCGGGGCGCATCATGGCGGGGTCGAGCTGCCAGGGTTCGTTGGTGGCCCCCAGAAACAGCAGCGCCCGTCCGGCCTTGCGGTCGAACCCCTCGAGCTCCTGGAGAATCTGCGGCACGACGCGCTGCATCACGGTCGATTGCTGTCCGCGCCGCTTGGGCACGAGCGCCTCGACCTCGTCCATGAAGATGACCGCCTTTTCTTCGGCCTTGGCGGCGTCGAACAGTTTTTGCACGTTCTGTTCGGCTTCGCCGACCCATTTGCTCATGATCTGGGCCGGCGAGATCACGAACATCGTCGCGTCCAGTTCGCACGCCACCGCCTTGGCGATCATCGTCTTGCCCGTTCCCGGTGGCCCGAACAGCAGCATCCCGCCGCCGACGTCGATTCCGTATTTTTTCGCCAGCTCGGGATGGCGGAAGGGGTGAATCATCTTGAGCTGGATTTCTTCCTTGACGTCTTCGAGCCCGGCGATGTCGTCGAAGCGGACGCTGGGCTTGTCCCTGACGATCCAGTCGTCGGCCGAAGGGCCTTCGTCTTCGCCGTCGCGGGCGCGGTCACGGCTGGCGCGTCCGGGCGCACCCTGCCCGGCCTTGCGGTCGCAGTCGCGGGCGAGTTCGATCAGTTCGCGGGCATACGACTCCTGCTCGGCCCGCTCGGCGGCGTCGGGATTCTCCTCGGCCAGCTCGATCATGCACTCGGCGGCCTGAATGAGGTAGGGCTTGGCGGCGATGTAGTCGCCGGCCTTGAGCGCCGCGACGCCCTTGTCCTTGAGTCGCTGAAACGTGGCAAATGTGGCCATAGGCAAACCGTCTGGCGTTTCCGCCGCGGACCGGCGCCGGTCCCCGCGGCCGACCTCCGCCCAGGTTCGACCGTGGCGCCCGGCGGCGTCTAACCGTCCCCCTGCTCCTGGTACAGCTCGTACACGATCGAGCCGTCCGCGTAAGGCAGCCTCCCGGCCATACGGCCGTACTCGCCGTCGCTGCGCTCCGCCGCGCACTCGGTTTCCCAGGCGCTGAGTGTATCGTAGCGAAAGATCATCAACACCGTGTTCATCGGCCCGCTCAGGCCGTACAGAACCTCGGGCACGGCCCAGCCGCACTTGCGTCTGTATTCGCAGAAGGCCCGCACCTCCTTTGCGAATTCCGAAAGCCGCCCCAGTTGAATCACACCTCTCACCAGCAAGGTTGCCGACATGCGCGTTCCTCCGTCTGACCCGTATGGTATGCAAACATCGCGGCCGAGGCGATATCCGCGGCAAAGCCGGGCCACAGGCGCGCAGCCGACAAGTGGAAACGACCGAGAGGGGCACAGGGGCGAAGGGACGGAGGGACAGAGGGACGAAGGCAAGGGTGGTACGGGGGGCTCGCCCGCGGTCAGGCCAGCAGGCGACGGCCGGCCACTTTCCTTTTTCTCAGGGAGAGCCAGGGAGGACGCCGCAGCCCCCCTGTGGCCCCCCTGGCAAGAGGGCCGGTCCGCCGGCAACGTCCTGCACGCGGCCGGAGGCCGTGTCTACGAACATCCGATCCCGCGAAATGTTGGGAAAGCCGGCGCGCAGGCGTAGAATCTGGCAGGGGCCGCCACGGGAGGCGTGCCTCGCACAGCCGGGACCATCGTATGCCCGCCGCCGAAGCGCAACAGTGTGATCGTTTCGTGATTCTCTGCCGGCTGTGTGATCGGCCGGTGCTCGCCCGGAGAGCCTGGGTCGGACGCGAAGTGCGCTGTCCGCACTGCGCCACGCCGTTGCGGGTTCCGAAGGCGCCGCCGGACGACCGCCCGGTGCGCGCGGATGGGCCGTACCTCGGCGCGCGGCGCGGATTCTACTTTCCGTGTCCCGCCTGCGGGTCGGTGCTCGAGGCCCATACGGGCATGTGCGGCCACGTGGCGACCTGCCCGACGTGTGCAGCCCGCTTCGAGATCCCCCGTCTTCGCCGGCGCTCGGGCAAGCCCGCCAAGGCCAAACTGCTCGAACAGGGCGAGGACGTCTCCGTGCCGGCCCACGCGTACGGCGCGAGCGGCCTGAGTGCGCCGCAGATCGTACGGCTCGACACGGGCGCGTCCATGATCATCTGTCCCCGCTGCGGCACGTACAACCCCGTGGACGCCGATGCCTGCGCCTCGTGCGATACGCCTTTTACGCTGGAGGGGGCCGCGACCGAGGGGGGCATTCGCAACGAGCGGCAAGCGTCGATATCACTGACTTTCGGCTTGCTGGCGCTGTTGTTCTTCCCGGCAGGGATCTTCGGCCTCGTCGCCGCCGGGATGGGCATGCGTGCGCTGATGTTCAACGGCCCGGGCAAACGCTCCGGCATCGCGTGGGCCGGGCTGGGCCTGGGCGTGGCTTCGCTGATCGGCGCCGCGGTCTTCTGGTACTGGAAACTCAAGCCGTAGGTTCCGCCCCCCGACGCCCTTGTCCCCGACAAGAAAACGAACGACCCTCCGGACAGCCGCACGCGCGGGGGCAGCAGATGCGCGGTTTCTGTCATCACAGTGGGAAAGAATCGGCGCGCGGGGCTTGGTCGGTCGGCCGCGGGGGCGGTAGGCTGCCGGTCGGCCCGGACGCTGCGAGCCCACCCGAGCCGCGACAGGAGACCGAGCCCGCCATGACAGAGCGTTCCCCCGGAGCCGCCCGCCGCATCGTCACCGCGCTGACCGCCCTGGTCCTGCCGGGCTTCACAATCGGCTGCGCGCCGCGTAACACGCTGGTATTCGATATCACCTCCGACATGCTCGGCAGCACGCCACCAGAGCACACGGGCGTCGATTCGTTCGAGGGAGCCTGCCAGGCGATCAGGTCGCTCGGCGGCAGCGAGTTCATGATCCTCGCGGGTGACTTCAGCCCGCCGCGACGCGTGCGGGCCACGCTCGACGCCGTATTCGGCCCGGACTACCCGTGGGTACCGGTGGTCGGCAACCACGAGTTCGACAAGCCGGGGTACATCGCTTTCGTGCGCGCCCAGGTGCGCGACGGGCACGTGGGTCCGCTGCTGCGCACCGGTCCACCGGGGGCCGAGGCGACGTGCTATGCCTTCGACGCCGGCCCGGCCCATTTGGTCGTAATCGATCAGTACTTCGACACCGCCGGGGCCAAGCCCGTCGACGGTGACGTATCCGACGCGGTATACGAATGGCTCGCGGCGGACCTGGCGGAGACCACACAGCCCCATGTCTTCGTCATCGGGCACGAGCCGATAGCCGCCGCCCCGGACCTGGATACCGGCGCCGTCCGGCACTGCGGCAGCTCGCTCAACAAGTATCCCGATCACGCCGTGCGGTTCTGGAAGCTGCTGCGCGAACGCGGCGTCACGGCGTTCGTCTGCGGCCACACGCACCGGGCATCACTGGCCCGCATCAACGGCGTCTGGCAGATCGACGCCGGCCACTGCCGGGGCAGCGGCGATACGCCGAGCACGTTTGTGCGCGTGATCATCGACAACCGGGGCGTTCGCTGCCGCTTCTATCGCCGGCAGGGCGACGCGTACGAACTGTCTTATGAAGAACGTCTGTAGCCGAGGGGCCACCAATCGCGCCGTGGCCGGCTTGCTCGTGGCTGACGAGCTGGCAAGACAACGCTGTGCGCGTCCCGCCTGATCGTTTTCCCTGCCCGAAGTGCGTGCCGCCGGAACAGGAGCTCCGCGCGGCGGGAAGCGGGCGGTCTACAGCGATTCGTGGGCCGGTCTGGGCAGATCGTCCTTGATCTTCTGCTGCTTGATCTCGTCGCCCTCGCTCGTGAAGAGCACCATTTCGTCGTCGATGCGGGCCTGGAGGTGCACCGGCCGCCGCCAGATGCGCTGGAGGTTTTGCAGGCACGCGCTGGCGTACTTGATGTCGATGTCGATGCCCAGGTGCTTGTGGGCCAGGTAGAGCTCGCCGCGGTTGGCGTAGTTGCCGTCCACGACGTAGATGTAGGGCTGGCCGTGGTTGGTCAGCATGAACAGCATCGTCTGCTTGATGGTGTCGAAGTCGCGGTTGACCACCACCATCCGCCCCGTCGTCGGGTCCTGCCGGTAGTGGTAGAGCTTGTAGCGATCGACGAACTCGGGCGTGAGGAACTCGTCGATGAACGTGACGTCGTTGTGCACGCGGCGGACCTCGAAGATCTTCTCGCGGCCCTCGTTGAGCTCGATGTTCCAGTTGCGCCGGCGTTCGAGGTCGGCGCATTCGTCGTATTCCTTGCCGAAGCGGCCCTTGTTCCAGCGGTCCTCGATGTCGCGGAACAGCTCGACGCCCATCTTGTACGGGTTGAGCCGCCCGGGCGCGGTGGCCAGGGTGCCGGAGTGGTGGTCGGCGTAGGTGATCAGTTCCGAGTCGCGCAGGTGGTAGCGCGTCATCATGTACGAGTGCCAATAGGTGGCCCAGCCCTCGTTCATGATCTTGGTCTGGCCCTGCGGGGCGAAGTAGTACGCTTCTTCGCGGATGATCGCCAGGATGTCGGCCTGCCAGTCGGCCAGGGGGGCGTAGCGCAGGAGGAAGCCCAGGACGTCGCGTTCGGGCGCCGCGGGGAAGCGTTCCTGCTGGGCCTGCATGCGTTCGATCTGCTGGTCGCGGTCGGCCTGAAGCTGGTCGGGCGGGTTGATGTAGCGGTCCATGTAGGGTTTGGCGTCGAAGCGGACCACGCGTCCCTCGGCCTCGCCGCGGACCGAGGCCGCCTCGTTCTCGCGCGACGTGCGGACGTCGGGCTGGCGGCGCATGAACGGGGCGTAGGGATCGATCAGGTTCTCCAGCGAGAGGCAGACGTCGATGAAGCGCTCGACCTCCTCGTAGCCCTGCCGCTCGATGTGCCGCCAGACGCGCGTGGCGTGGTTGGCCATCTGGTCCATCATCTTGCGGTTGGTCTTGCTGAACCAGATGTTGTTCTTGAAGAAATCGCAGTGGGCGTAGACGTGGGCCATCACGGTCTTCTGGTCCACCGCCATGTTGTCGGTCAGGAGGTAGGCGTAGCAGGGGTCGTTGTTGATGACCATCTCGTAGATCTTGCCCAACCCGTAGGAGTGCTGCTTCTTGAGCCGCTCGTACTCCATGCCGAAGCGCCAGTGCGGATAACGGGTCGGGAACCCGCCGTAGGCCGCGATCTGGTTCATCTGGTCGAAATCCAGCATTTCGAAGATGGTCTCGAAGAAGTCGAGCCCCTCGGCCCGCGCGGTTTCCTCGATCACCTTCCGCTGCTCTTCCAGTTCCTTCGGAAACGTGGCCAGCACGAGGCACTCCTTCTCGTTGGGGGGTCCACCCCTCGACGGCTGGATCATCCCTGCGGCGGGCGCAGCGCCCGCTTGCTGATTCTATCGTCCAGACCGCCGATAAGTCTTGTGACGGGGACGGCGCCGGAGGCCGATGCTGCCGGTCGCTTCACGGTGTCCACGGGGCGGCCGGCGATCACCGCCGGGGAGTGAATCGGAATGCCGCGGCCTCGGCACCCGCTGTCCGCAGCGCGCGGCGCAAGCGCTCCGCGTCGCAGCGCAGCGTCCCCCGCAGCGCGATCGGTACGGGCCGGTCGGGAGACAGTTGCCGCGCGAGTCGAATCAGGTCCGCCGCGTCGCCCGGCGTCACCAGCCGGTCGTCGGCGTAGAGCGCCCCGCGGAAATCGGCGTGCAGTTTCCAGCAGCGCGGGGTCGCGGCCCCCAGGACGATCCACACCCGCGTCCCCAGCGGCGGAATCGCGGGCGTGTTCGCCAGGCACCAGAGGTCGGCATTGGATTCCGTGTGGCTGCGCGAAAGGTTCATCAACGCGTCGGGCTTGTCCACGACCGCGATCCCGTCGCCCATCCGGTCGGCGGCGACGCCCCCGCCGCGCAGCCGGCGCGATCCCGTAAACACCCAGGGCCGCGCGATCGGCGGACGCCCGAACTCGTATTCCTGGAGCCAGTCGAATCCGTCCCCCGCGTGGTACGTGCCGTCTTCCTGCCACCAGAGGCGCACGTCGATCAGGTCGCCGGTGGGGCCAGTGAACCGTTCCGCGGCCTCGTCCCAGCGCGGCGGAGTTCCCGGCCGCAACCCGACCAGCCCCAGCGCGAGCAGCACGTGCTCGGCGCGACCGTCCAGCAGCACCACGCTCTCGTGTTCCTTGCCGGGATAGCAGGCCAGGTACTCGAGCACGCCTTCCCGAAAGACTACGCGACCCGAGACGACCACGCGGCGTGCCCGCCAATCGATGCGCACGCCGGGCTGAAAGACGCGCGAGGCCCGCAGCGCAGGCGGCACCGGCCGACCCGGTTGCGAGGCCGACTGCGCCGAAGACGCCGGCACCGCCGCGAGCGCGGCCGCGTACAGGACCACGCGCGACCACGGGATGCGTCGTCCGTGCCGGGCCGTATCGTCTGATAACGTCGGAGGGTCCGGCGCGGCCCGGACAAGATCGGGCGATCCGCGAAACAGCAAGCTGGGTAAGCGCATTGGCGCCCCATCCACGGGTACGAACGATTATCGGCCTTCGCGCATTGTAACGCCGGGGATGGCGTCCGGATGCGTCCGGGACACTTGTCGGCGGTAAAAAAATGAGCAGGGGGCAAAATGGCGTCTTCGGGGGCGGGAGAGCCGCGAACATTCCTAAGACCCTGCAATTACATGCGTTACATTTACAAGGGCCGTTTCGGGCGGCGGCGGGTCGGTTTCGGGCCCGCGCTGCGCGGGCGTTTTTTTGCTTGCCTTCCCCGCAGCCGGATGTTTACAGTCTTGCCTTTGGCAGGGTAGGTCTGCAAGGAGGCAGGCTCGCGGCCGTCAACCATGCGGCGAGGGAAAGCTATGAGTTCCGGGCCCGCAGCGGGACAACTACAAGGTAATCACTTGAAATACGCACTCCAGTTCGAGAAGCCCATCGCCCAGATGGAGCAGGAGATCGAGCGTCTCGAAGCCAGCCAGGTCGAGTCCGGGCGCGACTACTCCGACATCATCGCGAGCATCCGCGACCAGCTCGACAAGGCCCTGCGCGAGGCCTACGAGAACCTCACGCCCTGGGAAACCGTGCTGGTCGCCCGGCACCCGCGGCGGCCGCTGCTGCGCGACTACATCCGAATGCTGTGCCAGGACTTCTGCGAGCTGCACGGCGATCGGCTGTTCGCCGACGACAGGGCCATGGTCTGCGGCTTCGCCCGGATGGCGGGCCAGCGCGTCATGCTTATCGGACACCAGAAGGGACGCGATACGCGCGAGCGGATCGAGGCGAACTTCGGCTGCGCCCATCCCGACGGCTATCGCAAGGCCCTGCGCGTCATGAAGCTCGCCGAGAAGTTCCACGTGCCGGTCGTCTGTCTGATCGACACGCCCGGCGCCTATCCCGGCGTCCAGGCGGAGGAACGGGGCATCGCCCGCGCCATCGCCGAGAACCTGATGGAGATGTCGCGCCTGCGCACGCCGATCGTCGCCGCCGTCATCGGCGAAGGCGGCAGCGGCGGCGCGCTGGGCATCGCGGTCGCCGACCAGGTCGGCGTCATGCGGCACGCGTACTATTCGGTCATCAGTCCGGAGGGCTGTGCCGCGATCCTCTGGAAATCGGGCGAGCAGGCCACCCGGGCGGCCAACGCGCTGCGGCTCACGGCCGACGAGCTCAAACGGCTGGGCCTGATCGACGCGATCGTCCCGGAACCCCTCGGCGGGGCCCACCGCGATCCCGAATCGGCCGCCAAGAGCCTCGAAAAATGGATCGCCCGGTCGCTGCGCGACCTGAAGCGACTGAAGATCGAGACGGTTCTCAAGCGGCGGTACGACCGCCTGCGCAACATCGGGTCGTTTTTCGAAGCGGTCGAAAACGACGCCAGACAGGCCAGACCGGCCAGAACCCGCAGCCGCCGGAAGTCCGCCGCCGTTCGCGTGGCGGCCGGCACTGCGGAATAGCAGCAGCTCTCGAGCGGGCGTGTCGGCCTTGTACGGTCTGGGGCCGGCAACCCCGCGGGTTACTGATCAGGCAGCGGAAGGAGCCGGGCCATCGGCCTCTGCGCGGAGCAGCGCTGCGGCGCCAATGTTCGCGCGGGGGCTGATACAGGAATCGGGTGGCGACATGGCGGAAGACGAGGTCAGACCGACAGAGATTAACCTTAATCGCCACAAGGAATTACGGATCACGTGGTCGGACGGCACGACCACGCGGATCACTCTGGTGGCGTTGCGGAAGGCCTGCCCGTGCGCGACCTGCCGGGCAGACCGTGAAGACCGCGAGAAAAACCCGCTGGCGGTGCAGCCCGCGGACGTCAACGAGGAGGACATGGTCGTCGTGGAAGATGCCGAGCTGGTCGGCAACTACGGGCTCAAGATCCGCTGGAAGGACGGCCACGATACGGGGATTTACGACTTCGGTTTGCTGCGGGAGCTGGGCTGAGAACGACGCAAGACGCAAAGCCGCCGCGTGCCGCCTTTTTTCGGGCGAACCGGCTAGCCGGTTTCGACGTAAAAGTTTACGGCTTGCCAACATTTTGTGGTTTTTGTGTGCCACCGCGACGGCATTTCGCGTTATAATGCCCGGCTAAAGATTACGAGAAGGCGTAAGCTTCTGAGGCTGCGCAGGTTAGATGGAAAAGGTGTTTGTGTGCGATGAACGTGAGTACCGTACAAGCTGTCGATCTGCATCTGTTCCTGTACGATCGCCCGCTGCACCCTGAGCTATTCCGACACTATGCGGACTATCGGGTGCGCCAGGGACGATATTATGCAGACGTTTGGATTACCGGACTCGGCCACGTCGTGACCGTCTCGATGGGTGACCGCTCGCTCACCGAGCTCGTCTCGAGCGAGCAGGAAATCCTTCCGACCCGTGGCGTGCTTACCCGCTTTCGCATGAAGGGCGAACGCGACGCGGAACGCGAAGCCGGTGACGGCTGGAACTACCTCGCCAGCAGCCAGGTCGAGATCATGGACGAAGCGCTGTACAAGTCCGTCCACAACGACCTCGTGCGCTATGCCGCAAAGCGCGGGTGGTTCTATAGTTACGACCAGTTGGCCGAAGCGGGCGCGCTCGTGCCGTTCACCTACATCGACTACGAGGCGCGCGACCGCGAGTTCCACGTGCACGCGTTCCACGCGTTCCCGCGTGAATGTACGCTGGTCAAGACCCAGTCGATCTTCGAGATGCCCAAGTAACGCCGGGGCGACCCGTCGCGCTTTGCCCGGTTTGACATGCCACCTGCGCCGGCCCGGCGGCCCGCGGGTGGCTTTTCTTTTTGGCCCCCGACATGCCGGACTTGTGCGATCATGCCACGTCAGAAGCCGGATTTGATACAAATCAGCGGGGCGCGGGTCCACAATCTGCGCGGGGTCAGCCTCAAGCTCCCCAAAGGCAAGCTGATCTGTTTCACCGGCGTCTCGGGCAGCGGCAAGAGCAGCCTGGCGTTCGACACGCTCTATGCCGAGGGGCAGCGCCGATACATCGAGTCGCTCAGCTCGTATGCCCGGCAGTTCATGGGGGAACTGCCCAAGCCGGACGTGGACCAGATCACGGGGCTGGCGCCGTCGATCTCGATCCAGCAGAAGACCAGCGGGTGGAACCCGCGCAGCACCGTCGGCACGATCACGCAGATCCACGACTACCTGCGCGTGCTGTACGCCCGCGCGGGTACGGCCCACTGCCCGCATTGCGGGCGGCGAGTCACGGCGCAGACCCGCGAGCACATGCTCGGACAGTTGCTCGCGCTGGAGGAGGGGACGCGGTTTGTCCTGCTGGCCCCCAAGGTGCGCAGCCAGAAGGGTGAGTACAAGGACTTGTTCGAAGAACTGCTGCGCCAGGGGTTTACGCGTGCGCGGGTCGATGGCGAGATCGTCGAGCTGCTCCAAGCGCCCGAGCTCGACCGCTATCGCCGGCACGACATCGAGGTCGTCGTCGATCGCCTCGTGATGCGGCCGGGCATTCGCCCGCGGCTGGCGGAAGCGATCGAGCTGGCGCTGGAAGTCGGCGGCGGATCGGCGATTGCGATGATCCTGGAGGAGAACCGCCGCGGCCGCGACGTGCTGCTCTCGGCCGGCTACGCCTGCACGCACTGCCACGTCAGCTTCGAGCCGCCGCAGCCGCAGATGTTCAGCTTCAACAGCCCGCAGGGGATGTGCCCGCACTGCGACGGGCTGGGCCAGCGGTTCGATTTCGACCCCGACTTGCTGATCCCGGACGATTCCAGGACCTTTCTGGCGCCGTGCATCGCGGCGCTGCGCACGCGGCCGGGACGCTGGCGGCGGCACATCTACGAAGGGGTCGCCCGGTACCTGGGGATCGATCTCGACACGCCCTGGCGCGATCTGCCGGCGAAGGCCCGCCGGGCGCTGCTCTACGGCACCGGGGAAGCGCACATCACGTTCGAATGGCGCGGGCGGCACGGCCTGTGGAAACACGGCGGGACGTTCGAAGGCGTCATCGCCGAGCTGCACGCCTCGTATCGCAAGACCACCTCGACGATGGTCCGCCGATTCTACGAGCAGTTCATGCGGCAGACGCCCTGCCCGGCGTGCGGCGGCGCCCGGCTGATTCCGCAGGCACTGGCGGTGCGCCTGACCGGCCGGGTCAGGCGCGGCGCGCGCCGCCGGCGCGTGGCACTGAACATCGACGAGGTGTGCCGGTTGCCGATCCAACGGGCGCTGGAGTTCTTCGAGCACGTCGAGCTCGACGAGACGGGCCGCCTGATCGCCGAGGAGCCGCTGAAAGAGATTCGGGCGCGGCTGCGCTTCCTGACCGACGTGGGGCTGGACTACCTGACGCTCGACCGCGCGGCGCCGACGCTCTCGGGCGGCGAGTCGCAGCGCATCCGGCTGGCGAGCCAGATCGGCTGCGGGCTGGTCGGCGTGCTCTACGTGCTCGACGAGCCGAGCATCGGCCTGCATCCGCGCGACCACCGCCGGCTGCTGGCGTCGCTCCAGCGGCTGCGCGACATGGGCAACACCGTCGTCGTCGTCGAACACGACCGCGACACGATGGCGGCGGCGGACGAGCTCGTGGACTTCGGGCCGGGCCCCGGCGTGCGTGGCGGCGAGATCGTCGCCCAGGGGACGCTCGAACAGGTCGCGCGGTGCCCGGCCTCCCTCACGGGGGCGTACCTGGCCGGCCGCGAAGCGATCGAGATCCCCGCGGCCCGGCGGCCGGTCCCGCCGCCGCGCAAGCGAAAGCGCAAGCCCGCCCCCCAGCAGCCCCGTGGCGGCCGGCCGGACAAAGCCACCGGGCCCCTGCGGTCCGGGCCTTACCCGGCAGCACCGCCCGGGAAACGCGACGCTTCCGCCTGACCGGTGTTCGCGTTGGCCCCGCGCCGGATCGTGCCGGGCAGCACCCGGGCCGTGGGGGCTCTCTCATGCCGCGCAGCGGCCTCACGAGTAATCCGGGCTGGCGGTTTCCGCCGGTGGAAACCCGGCGCCACGGGCGTCGATTCCCACCGCTTGCAAGCCAGGGCCACGGATGGCCAGGTGACAGCCGAGACGCCTGTGCCCCCCTTGGGCTGCGGGCAGAGTCGGGGGGCTGCGCCTTCTTTTCGCCTCGTCACCCCGGCACCTTCTCGCGCGTTTCGCCTCGCCAGCCGGCCGGCTGCGGCAGGACCGCCGTGGACGCGGGCCGCCACGAGTCCCGGCCACGCTTCCAGCAACGCCCGGCGCGAATTATGGTGCCCGCCGGCTTTCCCTGCCCGGGGGTTTGTGTTATAAAGCCGGGTTCCGTTCCGCCGGCTGGCGTTGGGGTCGGCGGGGGTGCTTCGTAATCTGAGGTATGGGCGACGTCGGGCGCGGCCCGGCTTACGGAGTATGGACCCTTGGCGAACATCGGTACCCACTGCATCCTGGAAATGTACGGCTGCCCCGCCGAGCTGCTCAACGACGAGCGGTTCGTCACGCAAGCCATCCGCGAGGCCACCGAGTACGGGCTGGCGACCCTGATGGGAGAGGTTTCCCACCAGTTCACGCCCCAGGGCGTGACCGCGCTCGGACTGCTGGCCGAATCGCACATTTCCATCCACACCTGGCCGGAATACGGGTATGCCGCCGCTGACGTGTTCACCTGCGGCAACCGGGCGAACCCGCAAAAGGCGTGCAACTTCCTGCTCGATCGCTTTCAGGCAACGCGACATTCGCTGACCAAGCTCGTGCGCGGCCCGGAAGCCTGCTCCGATCCTGACGACGCACCGCGACTCGAGGTCGAGCCGATCGCCGCCGCCGAGCCGGTTGCCTGATCCTGACCGTTTTCCGACAGCATCGGAAGCCTGGTGGGCCCGTGGACATGGCCCCGCCGAGGAACCGCTGGGGCCTCCGGCCCGCGGCTCTTCCTCTTCTCTGACGTTCTCCGCGGTGGGCGGCGCCCGCCATGGACCCGCCGGTTCCAAAGCCGGGGCCGCCGGGACGCTTTGCGATTGGAGGTGGACGCATGGCCGGCAGCGAACTACGCGCCGATGTCTGGATCCACGAATACATCACGCCGTGGGACATCTACTCGCACGGCGTCGCGCGGACGCTGGCGTACAAACGCACCGCGTTCCAGGAAATGTACATCGTCGAAACCGGCGCGTACGGAAAGGCGCTCGTGCTCGACGGAAAGTGGCAATCCTGCACGGGCGACGAGTATCTCTACCACGAGCCGCTCGTCCATCCCGCCATGCTGCTCCACGGCGAGCCGCGCCGCGTGCTGATCCTCGGTGGCGGGGAGGGTGCCACCGCCCGCGAGGTGCTGCGCTGGAAGTGCGTCGAGCAGGCCGTCATGGTCGATATCGACGGCGAGGTGGTCGAAGCCTGCCGCGCGCACCTGCCCGAAATGCATCAGGGCGCCTTCGACGACCCGCGGCTGGAAGTGCATATCGGCGACGCGCTCGACTACCTCGACCAGACCAGGACCGCGTTCGACGTGGTGATTTCCGACCTTTCCGACCCGATCGAGGAAGGTCCGTCGTTCAAGCTGTTTACCCGCGAGTACTTCGAAAAGGTGCGCTCGGTGCTGGCGCCCGGCGGGACGTTCGTCGTTCAGGCCGGGCCGGTATCGCCGCTGGAAATGCACCTGCACTGCCGACTGGCCTGCACGCTGCGGGCGGTCTATGCACACACGGCGTCGCTCAGCTCCTACGTACCGACCTACGCCGCCCCGTGGAGCTTCATCATCGCGGGCCAAGCGCCCATTGATACGCGCCCGAATCCCGAGACGATCGACGGTCTGCTCGCGGCCCGAACCACCGGCGGCCTGCGGATGTTCGACGGCGTGGCCCTCCTGGGTCTGCTCAACCTGCCCAAAGACCTCCGCACCGCCATCGCGGAGGAAACCGAGGTCTATACGCTGGCCCACCCCCCCAGGTTTTTCGGCAAGGGTTCGCTGCACGAGGATCAGAGCGCACGATAGCGAGGCCCCGTGGTGCGGTGGGGCGGGTCTCCACCCGGCGCGCGGCTACGCGAACGTACCGTGCCGGCAGGGCCAGGAAACGGCAATATCACCAGCAAGTCACCACAGGTGGGGGCGCGAGTGTGCGCCACATGCTGTAGCAGCTATGTCAATACCTGTTCAGGGCCGCGGCCGTCCCGGAGTGGTTGCGCAACCACAAGTACGGTTGCCTGAGCCACGTGGCAGGCGGCCAGGGCGGATCGAAGAGTGTGTGGAGATCGACGGCCGGCACGACAGCGAGAGCCTGCAAAAAAAGCGCGAAGCGCTTCCTGCGGAAACGGCATGAGAACACCAATGGTGTTTGCGGCGGGTAGCTGTTGGATTGGATTGCGAGTAAAGCTGTTGGTGGCATTGGATCATGAGATGTGCTGATATCCGATGCGAACTCTCGGATGTGTGATGAGGTATCGGGCGTGGGACGCGGCGGAGGTTGGCGGCGTAAACTTGTGTATATGGATATTGTTGCGGCGTTGTTGCCCCTGTTGTCGGTAGTTGTGGTGGGGAGTGTCGCGTATTGTAGGGCGGCGAGTGGAAGGTCGTTCTGGCGACAAGTTGTGGGCTTTGTGTTCGAAGACGCCTCGCTTATGCTATTGCCCGGGCTCTTGCTCATGCGAACCATACATCGCCATGCGCATGCGGTCAGAGGCCTTGGGAAATGGGCGCGACGACAATCGCTGCGGCCGTACATT
>CAYRXN010000166.1:0-6318 GCA_964428275.1 uncultured Planctomycetales bacterium
GGTCATGCTGCGCGGCGAAACGCGCGGCTTTGTCTTCAAACCGATCGACTACGCCCTGCTCGCGTGGGCGCTGGCCGGCATCGTCGCCTATACGCTGCTCTACGGCTCGGTCGCGGCCCTGGTCAACCGGCTCGGCGTGGCCTTCGACGCCGCCGGCATGTACTTCGTTTTCCGGTTCTGGATCCGCGACTGGCGCGATCTCGACCACGTCGTGGTCGCGCTTGCCGTCATCAGCGTCCCCGTCGCGGCGGCTTTCGTCTACGAACAGGTGACGCGTCACAACCTGTTCTCCGTGCTGGGTGGCGTGCCGGCGCGCACGCTCGTGCGGCAGGGGCGGCTGCGCTGCCAGGGGGCGTTTCCACACCCGATCATGGCCGGGTGTTTCTTCGCCGCGATCATGCCGCTGCTGGCGGCCCGCTGGTGGCAGGGGCCACGCGCCCGCACGATCGGCGTCATCGGCCTGACCGCCGCCGGCATCATCGTCCTGACGACCGCGTCGAGCACGCCGGTGCTGATGGTGGCCCTGGGCGTCTTCGGCGCGGCGATGTACCTGCTGCGGCACCGGCTGCGCATGATCTGCTGGGGCTCGGTGCTCATGCTGTTTGTGCTCCACCTGGTGATGAAAAAGCCGGTGTGGCACCTGCTGGCGCGCGTGAACGTGGTCGGCGGTTCGACCGGCTGGCACCGCTACCACCTCGTCGACCAGGCCATCCGCCGCTTCGGCGAATGGGCCCTGCTGGGTACCAAGTCCACCGAACACTGGGGCATGGGACTCATCGACGTGACCAATCAGTACGTGCTCGAAGGCGTGCGCGGCGGGGCGCTGACACTGGCGCTGTTCGTGCTCACACTCGTTCTGGCGTTCCGCGGCCTGGGACGGCGGCTGCGGCGCGTGCGGCGACCCGAGCACGTCGCGATGGTCTGGGCGCTGGGGGTGGCGCTCTTCGTGCACTGCTGCGCGTTCGTGGCGGTTTCCTACTTCGGGCAGATCAAGCTGCTGTGGTACCTGACGCTCGCGATCATCGGCAGCCTGACGCCGCTGACCGCCCCCCGGCCGGTCCACGCGACCGCCGCCCGCATGAAAGCCGTCACCCCGCTCAGCCGGACCGCGGGGGGATAGGGAGACGACCGCGGCGCCCGGGGCAACGGGGAAGCAACGAGGCAACGAGGCGGCGAAAGGTAGTTCGCTATTTGCTATTCATGAGTTGCTATTTCAAGAAGTCATCGGGGGGACGTAACCTGTTGACGCGCGGCGCTTCGTTTGCCCCGGCCGCATGAGTTTTCCAACCATGACGCCTGACGTTTCGATCATCGTCGTCAACTGGAACACGTGCGAGCTGACGCTGGCATGTCTGCGCTCGGTCTATGCCGAGACGCGCGAGGTGTCGTTCGAGCTGCTGGTGGTGGACAACGCCAGCGACGACGGCTCGGCCGCGGCGATCGCCGAGACCTTTCCCCAGGCCGTGCTGCTCCCGCAAACCGAGAACCTGGGTTTTGCCCGGGCCAACAACGTCGCCGCCGCCCGGGCCCGCGGCGAGTTTCTGCTGCTGCTCAATTCCGACACGGTGGTCTTCGATCAGGCCATCGACCGGCTGGTCGCCTTCGCCCGGGCGAACCCCGAGGCGGGCATCTACGGCGGGCGCACGTTCTTCGAGGACGGCACGCTCAACCCGTCGTCGTGCTGGTCCCGCTCGACGCCGTGGAGCGAATACTGCCACGCCGTCGGGCTGGCGCGCGTGTTTCGCTCGAGCCGCCTGTTCAACCCGGAGTCGTTCGGCTCGTGGCGGCGCGACACGGTTCGCCAGGTGGACATCGTCAGCGGGTGTTTTTTCCTGATCCGCCGCGCGCTCTGGGAGCAGCTCGGCGGGTTCTCGCCGGACTTCTTCATGTACGGCGAGGAAGCGGACCTGTGCCTGCGGGCGGCCCGCCTGGGGGCCCGGCCGCTGATCTGTCCCGAAGCCCAGATCATCCACTACGGCGGAAAGTCGGAGCGCACCGCCGCCGGCAAGCTGGTCAAACTGCTCGACGCCCGCCGGCGGCTGATCGAGCGTCACTGGCCGGAGTTCTGGATCGGCTTCGGCCGCACGATGCAGAAACTGGGCGTCGTGCAACGGCTGACGCTCGCGCGGCTGTTGGCGCTCGGCGGCCACAAGGCCGCGGCCGAGCGGGCCCGGACGTTCGCGGAAGTCTGGCGGCGGCGGCGCGAGTGGGCCACGCCCGACGACGCGCCCCCCGCCAACGCGCCGGCCTCGGCAGGCACGACCCATGAATAGCAAACCCAAACGCATCCTGGCGGTGGCTTCCGGCGGCGGGCACTGGGTGCAACTGCTGCGCCTGCGCCCGGCTTTCGCGGGGCACGACGTGGCGTTCGTGACCGTCGATGCCTGTTATCGCACCGAGGTCGCGCCGCACCGCTTCCACACCGTCACCGACGCGACGCGCTGGAACAAGCTCAAGCTGCTGCGCATGGCGGTGGAACTGCTGGTCGTGCTCCTACGCGAGCGGCCGGACGTGGTGATCTCGACCGGAGCGGCACCGGGATACGTGGCGCTGCGGCTCGGCCGGATGCTCGGGGCGCGCACGGTGTGGATCGACAGCATCGCAAACGTGGAACAGCTTTCGCTCTCCGGGCAGCGGATCGGACGTCACGCCGACCTCTGGCTGACGCAGTGGCCGCACCTGGCCCGCCCGGAAGGGCCCAGCTATCTCGGGGCAGTGTTGTGATCTTCGTGACCGTCGGGGCCCAGATGGCGTTCGACCGGCTCGTGCGGACCGTGGACGCGTGGGCCGGGCAGCGGCGGCGCTCGGACGTGTTCGCCCAGATCGGACCGAGCCGCTATCGCCCGCAGCACGCGGCCTGGACACCGTTTCTCGACCCGCCCGAGTTCGCGGCCAAGGTCAGCGCGGCGCGGGTCGTCGTGGCCCACGCCGGCATGGGCTCGATCCTGACCGCCCTGACCGCCGGCAAGCCGATTCTGGTCATGCCCCGGCGGGGCGACTTGCGCGAAACGCGCAACGATCATCAGGTCGCCACCGCTCGGCGATTCGCCGAACTCGGCCGGGTTCGCGTCGCGATGGACGAGGACGAGCTCCGGCGCCAGCTCGACGAGCTCGACCGCCTCGACGGCGGCGAACCGATCGCCGACCACGCCGATCCGAAGTTGATCGACGCGCTGCGCGCGTTTCTGGACAAGTAACGCCCCGGAAAGCCCGCCGGCCTCATCCGTGCGCGTGGCACGCTTCCGGAACCCTGAACAGCGAATGATCTAATGGCGAACAGCGAATTGCGTTTCGCCATCTCGGGGCCTCGTTGCCATCGTCCCCCTCCCTCAGTCCCTATGTCCCTGAGTCCCCATGTCCCTCAATCCCTGTATCCCTCGGTCCCTGTATCCCTCAGTCCCTGTATCCCTGAGTCCCTGTGCCCGTTGGTCTTTGTGCCTCGTTCCCTTCGTTTGCCGCTTCCCGTTCCATGAGCCCTGAGACACTCGCGACGATCGGCGTTCTCTGCTTCGGCGGCGAAGACTGGTGGTACCACAACCGTGGCCACTGCGACATGCAGCTCATGCGCTGTTATGCGCGGTTCGCGCCGGTGCTCTACGTCAACTCGGTCGTCATGCGCAAGCCCAACGTGCGCGAGGGCGCGATGTTCTGGCGGCGCGTGCGGCGCAAGCTGCGCAGCATCCGGCGCGGGCTGGTGCGGGTCGATGACAATTTCCGCGTCTATTCGCCACTGACCGCCCCGGTACACCACCTGCCGGGCGCACGAACGCTCAACGCGCTGGCCTTGCAGACGCAGATGCGTCTGGCGATTCGCCGGGCCGGGCTGCGCAAGCCGCTGATCTGGGTAAACTGCCCCGCGGCCTGCGAGACGGCCCTGGCGCTGCCGCACCGCGCGCTGGTCTATCAGCGCACCGACCGATACGAAGACTACCCCGGCGTCGACCGCGACCAGATCTCCCGTTATGACCGCCAACTCAAGGCCGCCGCGGACCTGACGTTCTACTCGAGCCGATCGCTGTTCGAGCAGGAGCGCGAAACCTGCCGGCAGGCGGCGTACGTCGAACACGGCGTCGATCTCGACCGCTTCAGCAGCGCCGACCAGGACCCGCAGGTTCCGCCCGAACTCGCCCACGTCCCCCACCCGATCGCCGGCTTCTTCGGCGGCATCGACCGGCACACGTTCGATCTCGACCTCGCGTCCGAGGTCGTCGCGCGGCTGCCGGGCGTCTCGTTCGTTTTCGTGGGTAACGCATCGGTAGACTGCACGCCGCTGGCGCGGCACGCGCACGTGCACATGATCGGCCAGCGTCCCTATGAGCAGATACCGCACTACGGCAAGTGCTTCGACGTGTGCCTGATGCCCTGGAACCAGAACGAGTGGATCCAGGCGTGCAACCCGATCAAGCTCAAGGAATACCTCGCGCTGGGTAAGCCGGTGGTTTCCACGCCCTTTCCGGAGTTGGCGCAGTACGACGGGCTGGTGCGCACGGCCACGACGGCCGAGCAGTTCGTCGAGGCGATCCGGTCCTTCCTCGCATCGCCGCCGACGGACCTGGCCGCACGCGCCCGCGAGCGCGTCGCGGCGCATTCGTGGCGCGCCAAGGCCCTTCAGATCCTCGAAATGCTGCCGGCGTAGGTTTTCTCGGACCAGCCGAAGGACCGCGTCCAGCCCCCTCCCGCCGCGATTTCCGCTGCTCGTTTCTCCTTGGCGGCGTTTCTCGATGGCGAAGCCTTGCGCCGCCGTCTGGAACCGCTTTCGGGCAGAAAAGCCTTCCCCGTTTCACTTTTTGCGTGTGAACGGCGTTCACTTGCGCAGATTGGGTGGTGCCGGCGCGGCCCATTCGCTACGATGCATATGTGGGAGCGAGCCCCCGCAGTGCATTCCAGGAACCTGGGGGAGAGAAAACACAGGAAAGGGGAGAATCCATGTCAAACCAAGGTGATGGTTGGTGTTGTTGTCGCGCCGGTTTCAGGTTGTTGGCGGTGTTCGCGCTGGTCGCAGGGACGGCGACTGCCACGCTTGCCCAGCTCACGCCGGACGACATCCAGGCGTTGCGCGAGCAGGGCAAGCGTGAGGGCTGGACGTTCACCGTGGGTGAGAACCCGGCGACGGAGGTGCCGCTGGATCAGCTTTGCGGCCTGGTCGTCCCGGACAACTGGTGGGAGGGCGCCAAGTTCGACCCGTGCCCGCCGACGCGCGACCTGCCGCCCGCGTTCGACTGGCGTGACAGCGGCGGATGCACGCCGGTGCGCAACCAGGGCAGCTGCGGCAGCTGCTGGGCTTTTGCGACCATCGGCCCGCTCGAGTGCAACATCAAGATTCGCGACGGTGTTTCGACCGACCTTTCCGAGCAGTGGCTGGTGAGCTGCAACAGCGACGGCTGGGGCTGCAACGGCGGCTGGTGGGGTCTGGACTATCTCCAGTGGAAGACCGATCCGTGCAACGACACCGGCGCCGTGCTGGAAAGCGACTTCCCCTACGTGGCCTACGATGCCGCGTGCAACTGCCCCTATCCGCATCCCTACACCATCGACGACTGGGCCTATATCGGCAGCAGCAGTGGCGTGCCGGCCACGGCGTCGATCAAGCAGGCCATCTATGACCACGGTCCGGTGGCCGTCGCCGTCTACGCCGACTCGGCGATGCAGGCCTACACCGGCGGCGTCTTCAACGGCTGCTCGAGCGGCACGGTCAACCACGGCGTCGTCCTCGTCGGCTGGGACGACAGCGAAGGCGTCTGGATCATGCGCAACTCGTGGGGCTCGGGCTGGGGCGAAGGCGGCTACATGCGGATCCCCTACGGCTGCTCCAGCATCGGCTATGCGGCGGCCTACGTCGTCTACGGCGGCGCCGCCCCGACGCTCAACTTCAGCTACCCCAACGGCCGGCCCGACATGATCACGCCCGGGCAGGAGACGCGCGTCCGCGTCGACGTCTCGGCCGATACCGGCACGCCGGTTCCCGGCACCGGCTGGCTGCACTATTCGATCAACGGCGGCGGCTACTACGTCACCGCGATGGAGATCGTCGGCACCAACCAGTACAACGCCGTCCTGCCGGCCTGCGATTGCGGTGACACCGTGGACTGGTACGTGAGCGTCGAGGAAGCCGGCGGGCAGCGGATCAGCGACCCGCGCACCGCCCCCGGCGACCACTACTCGGTGTTCGTCGCGGAGAGCCAGACCATCGTGTTCGAAGACGATTTCGAAACCGACAAGGGCTGGGAGGTCTATGCGGGCGCCGACACCGGCAACTGGGAACGGGCCGATCCCGAGCAGGTCGATTACGACGGCGGCGTCTCGCAGCCGGGCGACGAC
>CAYRXN010000167.1:0-6699 GCA_964428275.1 uncultured Planctomycetales bacterium
GATTGGTGTCACTCGGATCGTTGACGATCGCGGTCGCGTTTCCGGCGGCGTTCTTCGTATACATCGGGCTCGATGCCGACGCGACGCTGGCCGTCTGCTGGCCGCTGGGGCTGGTCGCCGTACTGCTCGGGTTGCTCATCATCGTCCGCCATCACGCGAACATCACGCGGCTGCTGCGCGGCGAGGAGTTGCAGTTGCGCTCGGCCGACGCCCCCCGCGAGCCGCCCCGTCACTGAAGTCCGCCGATGGTTTTTCCGGACGGCTGCCCTCGCGTCTGATCGGTCGCCACGGGCCCCCCGTTTCCGTGTGACCGCGGCCGGATCGCCGGCAAAGTGAAGCGAGGGTCTCGCTGCCGCGAGTGGTCAGCGTTTCTGGCGGTAGAGTTGAGGGTCCACGACTTCGAGCATCGCCTGCGTGTTCATCTTGCCGCCGAGGAACTCGTTGAGCCGGGAAACCTGCGGAACGGGATCGGCGATCACCTCGTTGTAGTTGACGTAGAGCACGCTGAAGTTGGGCTGGTCGGCGAGCCACTTGTTGCACTTGTCGATTTCGGCCCGGAAGACCTCGAGCAGTTTCTCGTCGGGCAGACCGCCACCCTGCTTGCCGCTGCGCTGGAGCATCACGTTCTGCGACGCGATCACCTCTTCGAGCTTGCGGCGCATGAAGACCACGCGGTACTGATAGCCGTCGGGCAGGTCGTAGAGCAGCCGGTAGACCATCTTGACGACCTTGCCGGGCGCCTGCTCGAGCCAGGAGGGGTCCTCCTTGGTTTTCTTGACGGCTTCGAATTCGTAGTAGCCCTTGGGATTGTCCTCGTCGGCGGTGCGGATGTTGTCGGTCAGGGCGGGGATGCCCCCCTTGTCGATCATCTGCATCATCATCGAGGTCCCCGAGCGGGGCAGGCCCGAGACAATCGTCACGATCTTGTCGCTGGTGGCGGTCATGGCTGTTTCTGTTCTCCTCGCGGGCAGGCGCCGCCCTGGCGCCCGCCTGTCGCTGCCGCTGAACAAATGCTGCTTGACCGCGGCATTGTACGCCATTTCGACAGCCCGAACAGACCCCGGGCACGGCGATTTGCCCGCGCCGGCAGGAGCGGGTGTTCGCGCCACCAGCCCCGCCCGATGCCGTGGCGCTTGCGTGGTCAGCGTGCGTGGCGCAAGCCACGCGGGCCGGACTCGCCCCGCCGTCTTCGCGAGCGGCTCAAGCGCCGATGCTATAGGACGTTTGGCGCCGCCCGACCGCCGGCCGGAAATCAGTCCTTGAACCGGGCCGGCGGCGCCCGGTACACTGAGATCTGGTGCATGCGGATGCGTGTGCCGCGCGCTGGTGGTGCCGAGACTCTCGGCGGCGGCGCGAGTTGGCAGGCGCGCGCCGGGCGATCGGTGCGCCGCCTGTGGGAGCGGCTCCCATCAACTGCGGATATTTCACTCTGGCGGTGCGGCGGCGGCCGATGACGGTCCACTCCCACCGGACCGCGTTCTTTTCGGCAGGGGCGAGGCGATTATGCGACGAACATGCGTGACGGGACGGACGGCCGGGCTGGCCGCGGTGGTGCTTTTCTGCGGAATCACGATCTGCCAGGCCCGGGTGGACAACCCGCTGGCGGAACAGCTGTGCTCGGGCGCCTACGCCGGCCCGCGGCTGGCCGTCGGCGACGCCGGGGCGGCCGGCGCGATCCAGGACCTGGTCGATCTGTGCGCCGCCGTGCACAACGAGCAGGGCTTGTGGCTCCTGCCGCCGCATACGCGGGTCGACGAAGCGCGCTGGGACGACCGCGTCGCGGATGTCTACCTCACGCTGCCGGACGGCTTTGTTCCGCCCGATGAAGGTTCCGCCGGCTGGGTTCTCTCGCCGGTGGATATCGAGACGATCTCGAGCGCGCTGGCCCGGCCGTTCGCGTGGGACTCCGATTTCGGCGGTCTGCGAATTCACATCCGTTCCGGCAAGCGGGCGGCCTATGGCAGCCTCGCGCAGTATCTGTTGCCTGAAGCGCGGTGCCCGCCGCCCGCCGACGACGGCCAGCCCGTGGACGACACGCCCGAGGCGGTACCTGTGCCGGACCAGGGCGGTGTCCGTTTCGGCGGCCCCAGCACCAACGCGGCCCGCCAGCCCAGCGGCGCCCTCAGCGGCGTCACGGTCTTCGCCTCTTGCGGCCACGGCTGGACCGCCGGCGACAGCGAGTGGTTCCTCCAGCGGCCGGTGGCGCTCGACATGTGCGAGGACTACGGCAACCTCGACATGCTCAACTACTTCGTGGCCTACGCGTTCAACGCGGGGGCGACGGTCGTGCCGTTCCGTCCCGTGGGGCATCAGCCGCTGGAGATCGTGCTGGACAACGACGATCCCGGCGTCACCTTCACCGGCTCGTGGAACAACAGCACCAGCAGCAAGTATTACGAGAACGGCGTGACCAATTCGGGGATTCCCTACCGCTGGACCGATTCGTCCACGACCGAGACGGCCACGGCCCGCTATGCGCCCACGATCACCCAGACCGATTTCTACCCGGTCTTCTGCTTCACCGTCGCCAGCACCAACCGCACGCTGCAAACCTACCGCGTCAGCCACAGCGGCGGGATCAGCGAGATCACGATCGACCATCGCAACGTCGGCAACGGTTGGGTCTGGCTGGGCAACTATTACCTGGAAGCCGGTGGCGACAACTACGTCGAGATTACCAACGCTTCGCCCGAGAGCGGCGTCATCGTCGCCGACGCGATCCGCTGGGGCGGCGGCTTCGGCGATATCGTGCGGCCCGGCCCCGGCTCGACCAGCGGCTACCCCCGCGACGAAGAAGCCCAGCGCTACTGGGCCCAGAGCGAGCTGGGCAACAACGCCACCGGCTTCTCGTCGAGCATCTGGGATCTCTCCGGCTACAGCGACCAGAGCGACAACGTCGGCACCGGCGGCCGCTGGGCGGCGGAGATGAACCAGGTGCCCGCCGGCGGCGTCCAGGTCGATCGCTGGAAACGCATCCACATCGAGTTCCACACGAACGCTTCGGGCGGCGTGGCCCGCGGCCAGATCTGCCTGATTACCGACCTCGGCGCGACGACCTACCAGGAAGAATACGCGACGATCCTCTCCAACGAGTTCGACGCCGACATGCTCGCGCTCGACAGCGAGTTCGAACACGCGTGGGTGGACCGTTCGAGCCCGACCTACACCAGCTCGTACGGCGCCATCGCCACGACCGCCAACGACAACGAGTTCGATGCGACGATCATCGAGCTGGCCTTCCACGACAACCAGGAAGACGCCGAGCTGCTGCGCGACGACCGCGTGCGGGCCGCGATGGCCAAGGCGACCGTCCAGGGCATCATCCGCTTCCTCAACACGCTGCCCAACAGCCAGGTGCCGCTTGCCTTCCCGCCCGATACGCCGCGCTACGTGCGGGTGGAGGATCTCGGCGGCGGCGACGTGCGCATCAGTTGGCAACCGCCGCTGGCCGACAGCGCCCACGGCGATCCGGCGACCGGGTACGTCGTCTATCAGTCCACCAACGGGTACGGCTTCGGCAACCCGGTCGTCGTGGGCGACGTGCGCTCCACCACGATCTCGGGCATCCCCGTCGGCGAGATTCGCTACTTCCGCGTCGCGGCCACCAACGCCGGCGGCGAATCCATGCCGACCGAGGTACTCGCCGTGCGGCGGCCCGCCAGCGGCACCGCCAGTGTGCTGATCGTGAACGGTTACGACCGGCTGCGGCGGCAGATCAACCCGATTCAGACCTTCACGCAGCCGCCCAGCTACGCCGGCGACTCGATCGAGCGGCAGATCTGGCGTCGCAGCAACTCGTTCGACTACATCGTGCAGCACGCCGAGGCGCTGGCCGCCAACGACATCGGGTTTGCGTCGTGCGATAACGAGTCGGTGATGAACTCGTACGTCCAGCTCGGCAACTACGACATCGTCGACTGGATCCTCGGGACCGAGAGCGAGGAGGACGCCACGCTGACCAGCAACGAGCAGAACAAGCTGGACACGTTCCTCCTCAACGGCGGCGCGCTGTTCATCTCCGGGTCGAACATCGGCTACGACCTGATCGGGCTGGGCAACGGGACCAGCTTCATGCAGGACACGCTGCGCGCCGGCTACGCGGCCGACGACGCCGGCACCTACGACGTGACGCCCGCGACCGGCGGCATCCTGGACGGGCTGGGGCCGTTCGACTTCGACCCGGCCAACGGCGCTCCCTACGACGTGCGCTCGCCCGACGTGCTCGGCACCAGCACCGACGCCGTCGTGTGCCTGAACTACACCGGCGGCAGCGGCGGGACCGCGGGCGTGCAGTACACCGGCACGACGTACAACACGGTCGTGTTCGGATTCCCCTTTGAGACCATCACCTCGGCACAAATGCGGGCCGACGTGATGGGCCAGGTGATCGACTTCCTCGCCACCGCTTCCGGCCCGCTGCCATTCGACTACGACCGCGACGGCGACGTGGACATGAACGACTTCAACATCTTCCTGTGGTGTTTCCAGGGCCCGGAAAACGAATACTCCGCCGGCCACGTCTGCCTGGAGATGGATGGCGATGAAGACTTCGACGTGGACATGGCCGACTTCACGCTGTTCCAGCAGGCATTCACGGGCTCGCAGTAAAGCGGGCCCGAGGAGGCGCACGGTAATTCGGCATTCGCCATTCAGAAGGGGATTGAGGGAGCAGGGATTCAGGGATTCAGGGAAACAGGGACGGAGGGACGCAGGGACGAAGGGGGGGTGAGGCGGCGCAGGGTAATTCGGCATTCGCCATTCGCCATTCGACATTCGTATAACGTTTTGAGGCACGCGGGAGGGGGGTTGTTCCCGCGGGAGGTGTGCATGCGCAGGTGTTTCGTTTTCGTCGCGGTCTTTCTGCTCGGCGGGTCGGCCGGCGCCGGACCGGTCCTGCGCGGTACCGACCAGGCCGCTACGGTGTATCTCGGAGCCGCGTCCGGCATCGACTGGGGTCGTCCGCTGGCCCGAGGCGACCTCGACGGCGACGGGTTCGACGAAATCATCATCGGCGCCTCGAAATCCTACGGCGGCATCACGAGCCGGGTGTACGTACTCCGAGGCGGCGTCGCGGCCCACCGGCGCGGCACGGTCGACCTGGCCGCCGCGCCGGCTGACCAGACGATTCTCGGCGCGACGCCCGACGACAACCTGGGTGCTTCGATCGCCGCCGGCGATTTCAACGGTGACGGAGTCGATGACCTGCTCCTGTGCGCATCGTCGGCCGACTTCTCGGGCATCGCCGGCCGCGGCATCGCCTACGTGATCTTCGGCGGAGCTGCGTTCTTCGCCTCGGACACGCGCGATCTGGCCGCGGACGAGCAGTGGGACATGCGCATCCTGGGGCCGGTGGCCGGCGGGGACATGGGCGGCGCCAACCTCTTCGGCGGGCTCGATTCCCATGCCGCTGCCATCGGCGATATCGACGGGGACGGCTACGGCGACGTCGTGCTCGGCGTTCACCTGGCCGACGGCGCCGACACGCAGTCCGGGCGCGTCTACGTCATCTTCGGCGGCCCCTATCCCAGCGGATATACGCTCAACCTCGCCACGTCGAGCGGCTACGGCGTGCGGATCGACGGCCGTGGTCGCTACGACGAGCTCGGCACAATCGTGCTGACCGGGGATCTCACCGGCGACGGCGTGGCCGAGCTGATCCTGCCGTGCCAGTACGCCAGCCAGGGGTTGTTCACGTCGGAAGGTGCCGTGTACGTCTTCCGCGGGCGGGCCACCTGGCCCACTTCGATCAACCTCGCATCCACCAGTGCCGACCTGACGCTTCTGGGAGCGCGCCCCTGGGACGAGCTCGGCGTGGCGGCGGCCGCCGGCGACTTCAACGGCGACGGCCTGGGCGACCTGGTCGTTGCGGCGCCGGGGGCCGATGCGGGCCCGTACAACGACCAGCAGGGCGACGGCTTCGTCTACGGCCTGCTCGGTTCCGACGCATTCCAGACGGGCACGCACACCGTCGACTACGCCACCGCCCCGCCCGACTTTCTGCTCATCGGCGAGTACCAGGAATCGCTCGGCGACGAGCTGGCTGCCGGCGACTTCGACGCCGACGGAATCGACGACATCGCCGCGGCCGAGCGCTTCGGCGGGGCCGACGCCAGCGGCCTGATCGCGGTCGTGTTCGGGCGGGACTTCGCCCCCGGCGAGACGTTTACCGCCGGCGTCGACACCGACCTGCGCATCGTCGGTCAGGCCAACGACCGCATCGGTTTCGCGCTCGCCGCCAGCGACGTCAACGGCGACGGCCGCAGCGAAGTGGCCTTCGCTACGCCGTTCAACAACGCCGACCGCGGAACCGCGTACGTGCTCACGTACGTCCCCGGCGACGTGGACGGCGACGCCGACGTGGATCTGTCGGACCTGGCCCTGCTGTTGGCGAGTTACGGCCAATGCGTCGGCGACGCCGGCTACGACCGCCGAACCGACCTCGACGGCGACGGCTGCACCAACCTCTCCGACCTCGCCACCTTGCTGGCCGCTTACGGGCAGTGAGGGAAAGGAAGGCACGAGGGCCAAGGGACGCAGGGACGGAGGGACACAGGGACGAAGGGGGGGCGGCGCAGGGTAATTCGCCATTCAGAAAGGGATTGAGGGAGCAGGGATTGAGGGAAACAGGGGCGGAGGGACACAGGGACGAAGGGGGGGCGGCGCAGGGTAATTCGGCATTCGCCATTCGGCATTCGCCAT
>CAYRXN010000168.1:0-16179 GCA_964428275.1 uncultured Planctomycetales bacterium
ATGCGCGCGCTTCCTGTTGCACGAAGATCGCAGGTGTCACCGGCCGCGCGGGCTTCGGCCCGCGGCTCGGCATTGCTTCCGGTTGTCTCGTGGCCTTCGTCCCTCGATCCCCTGCCCCTTGGCCGCTCAGTTCCCGCGCTCCGGCGGCGGGCCGTCTGCGCCTTGTGCCCGGCGAAGCTGCCCGCAGGCGGCGCTGACGTCGCGGCCGCGCGAGCTGCGCAAATGTACGTTGACGCCCAGCTCACGCAGCCGGCGCTGGAAGGCGTGCGTGCGCTGCGAGTTGGGCCGGCGGTAGGGCAGTCCGGGAACCGGGTTGTAACGCAGCAGGTTGACGTTGGCGCGCAGTCGGCGGGCGATCCGCGCCAGACCCTCGGCGTGCTCGGGCTGCATGTTGACCTCGTCGAGCAGGACGTACTCCAGCGTGATCTCGCGCCCGGTCTGTTCGAAATACTCGCGGCACGCCCGCACGAGCTCGGCGATCGACACGCCGCGCGCCCAGGGCACGAGCTCGGCCCGCAGCCGGTCGGTCGGCGCGTGCAACGACAGCGCCAGGTTCAGTTGCAGGTCTTCGGCCGCCAGCCGCCGGATCTGCTTTGGCAGACCGACCGTGCTGACGGTGATCTTGCGGGCGCCGATACCCAGCCCCCACGAGGCGTTGAGCGTGCGGATCGCCGCGATCGTCGCCTCGTAGTTCGCCAGCGGCTCGCCGGTGCCCATGATGACGATGTTGCTCAGCCGGCGCGAAGCGTCGTCGAGATCGGGGTGGTGCCGAATCAGGTTGGCGACGCGCAGCGCCTGTTCGACGATCTCGCCGGCGGTGAGGTTGCGCCCCAGGCCATCGAGCCCGCTGGCACAGAACCGGCAGCCGACCGGACACCCCACTTGCGTGGACACGCACGCCGTCTGGCGGCGCTCGGCCGGAATCCACACCGTTTCGGTGGTCTGCCCGTCGGGCCAGGCCAGCAGCAGCTTGTGCGTGCCGTCCTCGGAAACCGCCGTGGCCGCCACGGTCGAGGTACAGATCGCGGCCTCCTCGGCCAGCCGGGCCCGCAGCGCCTTGGGCAGGTTCGACATCTCGTCGAAGCGTTCGGCCCCGCGTTCGTAGACCCATTTGAGAATCTGGCCGGCGCGATAGGCGGGTTGATCGAGCGACTGGAGCCACCGGCGCAGCGCCCCGGGATCATCCTCGAGCACGTGCCGGCGCTGCGGCGCGCCCGGCCCTGCCGAAGGCGGTGGACTGCTGTTGGAGGTCATCGATGCGACTCCTGGTTGGTTCGGGACCGCCGGCCGCCGGCGAGAACCGGCCGTCTCGTTCAGGCCGACTCGCGGGTCAGCGTGTGCAGCGCTTCGAGCGCTTTGCGGGTACCCAGCGCGACGATGATATCCCCCGCCTGCAAGCGCGTACTGGCGTCCAGCGTCGTGAGCAGCTCGCCCGTTCGGCGGCGCAGCGCGACGATGTTGGCCCCCGTCTGCCGGCGGATGTGCGCCTCGCCGATCGCGCAGCCGTCGAGCCGTGAACCGATCGCCACCTTCAACTCCTCCAGCCACAGCGCGAGCTCCTCGTCGTGCATGACCAGCTCGAGAAACTCCGTGACGTGCGGGCGAATCGCCATCTGGGCGATGCGCCGCCCGCCCAGCCCGTGCGGAAAGAGCACGCGGTTGGCCCCGGCCGCGTAGAACTTCGAGGTGTTCGCCTCCTCCTGCGTGCGGACGCCGATGAATATTTCCGGGTTCATCGCCCGCGCCGAGAGCGTCACCAGCAGGTTCGACGCGTCGTGTTCGAGCACGGCGACCAGCCCGCGGGCCCGTTCGACGCCGGCGGACTTGAGCACCTCGTCATCCTCCGCGTCTCCCTGAATCGCCAGCAGGCCGTGCTCGACGGCCAGGTGGTAGGCGCTTTCCGAGCTGTCGATGACCACCAGCGGTCGGTGCTCGCGCTGAAACTCCCGCGCCACCTGTTGTCCCATCCGCCCGTAGCCGCAGACGATGAAGTGGTCGCTGAGCTGGTCGATTTCCTTGCGCATCTTGCGTTGCTCCAGCAGTCCCCGAATCTCGCCGGCGATGAAGTAGTTGGCCACGCTCGTCGCGAAGTACGTGAACGCCCCCACCCCGAACAGGATCAGGCCGACCGTGAACAACTGCCCCGTCGGCCCCAGCGGGTGGACCTCCCGGAAGCCCACCGTCGTCACCGTGATCACCGACATGTAGACCGCTTCGATCGGTCCGAGGTCTTCGAGGTACATGTACCCCAGCGAACCCGCGGCGATCACCGCCACCAGCAGCGTCAGCGGCGCCAGCAGCCGCCGAATCGGTCCTCGTTCGCTCTGCCTGATCTCTGTCACGATCCGCCGATCACACGTTCGCCTACGGGTGCCAGATGGATTCGAGGTATTCCTGCGCCTCGCGTGCCTCGGGCGTTCCGGGATAATCGCGCACGATCTCCTCGAACAGCCGCTTGGCGTCCGTGCGCCGGCCGGTCTTGAGATAGGTCCGCGCCAGCGTCAGCTTGCGGGCCGCTTCCGGGTTGCTCGGCTTCTGTTCGGCCGCCGCGTCCGACGCCCGGGGAGCCGCCTCGATCGTTTCGCTTGCCCGCTGTGGCCGCCGGCCGCGGGCGTCGCACACGAGCACCGCCGGCGCGTCGCCACGGGCCTCGTGAACCGCCGCCCGCAGCGCATACTGCATCGCGGGCGTGCGCGCGTCGCCCACCGCGCGGACGTAGCCCATCGCATCCACCAGCACCTGCCACGGCGGCCGGCCCGCGTGGAACGCCTTGTGCGTGATGGGCGCATCGCGCGCCACGGCCTCGTAGCACTGCGGCCAGACGTAGCCGCGCTCGGCCGCGAACTTCCGTGCCGCCGCCCCGCGCGATTCGGCGTCGGCGTTCACACCGACAAACTCGATGCGATGGTCCTTCCCGTATTGTTCGAAAAGCCCGACCAGCGCCCGGCTCGCCTCGTCCGGCGGGGCGGAGGTGGTATTCCAGAAATCGAGCAGCAGCAGTCGTCCGCGCCGCCGGCGAACGCGCACGTCCTTGCCGCCGTCGGTGTGAATCACGACATCGGGCGCTGGCGTGCCGACGCGCCGCAACCAGCGCCGGCGCTGGGCGACCTGCCGGCGTTCCGACTTGCGGACGCGCGCCAGCTTGCGCAGCGCCTTGCCGCCCAGTCGGGCGTCGCCGGCGGCGCAAGCCGCGAGATAGACCGCTTCGAGCGAGGCCGCGTCGCGGGGGAACGTCTTGTAGAGCTGCTGGGCCCGTTCGAGCGCCTCCTGCGCCTGGCCGCGGCCCAGCGCGATGTACACCTCCACGCGCAGCAGCCGCCCGCGATCCTCGGAGGAAAGCGTCGCGCCGTCGAGTTTCCATGCCGCGCGCGCTGCCGCGGCCGTCTCGGCCTCACGCTCCGACAACACCTTGCCCGGATCGGCCACGCGATCGTGCAACGCCTGCAGCGCCCGCAGCGCGTCGGACGACTGCCCGGCCGCCCGCGAAGCCATCCAGCCGGCGCCCACTGCCACACAGACCGCCCATCGCCCCAGGCAGTATCGATGTCTGTTCATGGCGTCGTTTTCCTTTCGTCCGACCTCCGTTGCCGCTGCACGAACGCACACGCATGGTGCGCCCGCGGCCCCCAACGGCGATCAACGTCATGAAATGCTATCACGATTCGCCCGGACGTGCAGAAGCGCCGGCGACCAGGCGGGTGAGGTGGCCCCGCCGCGGCGCAGCCCGGCTGGGTATGTGGTCAGGTGCCACCGGCCACCGCTTGGCAACCGGTGCCACACGAGAGGTGGCTGGGCGCTGCCCGCCACCGGCTCAAGAACAAGTGCCGCGCGTCGATTCGGTCTGGCGCGCCCGTGGCGCTGCCCGTTTCTTTCTTATGGACAGCTCTCGCCGTAGTGCGACAGCAAAGCGGACAGGTCGGCCAGGTCCACGTCGCCATCGGCGTCGAAGTCGCCGTCGTAGTAGCTGTGGATATCCGTCTGCCCGTAGTGCGCCAGCAGGATCGACAGGTCCGACAGGCCGACCTGGCCATCGCCGTCCAGATCACCCGGACACGCCGGGCCCGCGTTGTAGAACACCACGATGCACGGCTCGCCCGAGTAGCCGATCGCCAGGTCGGGCCAGTGGTCGCCGTTGTAGTCGCCGAAGGCGATGGCGGTGCCGACCGGGGAGGCGTCGTAGGTCCACGAGGGGGCGCTGTCGAGCACGCCGTTGCGGTTCAGGTAGATGTGCGTCTTGCCGTCGGAGAAGTGGACCTCGGCCAGGTCCATGTCACCGTCGCGGTCGATGTCGCAGAAGCGCAGGTCGCTGTGACCGAAGTAGCTGGCCCCGGAAGACCAGCCCAGCGCCAGCGTGCCGGAGTCATTGGTATAGAGCCGGGTGGGGTCATGGCCCAGGGCCAGGTCCGGCCAGCCGTTTCCGTCCACGTCGGCCCAGGCGACACCCTTGTCGTCGTCGTCGTTGCCGGTCGTCCACGCGGGCGCGGTCTGGAGCGTGCCGGCGGCGTTGCGATACACGCCGCTCTCGAAGTTGACCCACTTCGAGACCGCCAGGTCCTCCCATCCGTCGCCGTCGTAGTCGGCGAAATCGAGGAAGTTCTGGATCGACGATTCCGCCGACTGCCAGCCGGGGGTGGTGGCCAGCGTCCCGCCGTGGTTGAAAAAGACATAGATCGGCCGGTAGGGGTCGGAGGGGTCGTTGCCCTGGTTGGCCGTCACCACGTCGAGGTCGCCGTCGTGATCGATGTCGAACAGCCTGGCGTAGTTGTTCCACGCCCGGCCCGGTTCGGCGCTGTGCCACCCCGGCGACGTGCTCGGCCCGCCGACCCCGCCGAAGTAGATCACCGAGTAGTCCATCGCGTACCCGCCGTTGGCGGCGAACACGTCGAGGTAGCCGTCGCCGTCGATGTCGCCCACCTGCACGTCGCCGGTGGAAACCTCGTCGGTCGAGACCCACGACGGGTCGGCTTCGAGCTCGGTGCCGGTGTTGAAGTAGATGAGGTTTTCCCAGTCGGGGTACGGCGGGTAGCTGTTGGACGAGTAGCACCCGACGACCAGGTCAATCGTACCGTCGCCGTCCATGTCGGCCGCCTGGAGGCCGCCGACCTGCCGCCGCAGCGAGTTCTGCCAGTCGGGAGCGGTCCCGTAGGGCACTTCGTCGCTGCGGGTGACGAACCCGCCGCCCTGGTCTTGGGATAGAATCACGGTCTCGTGGCCGTCGTCGGAAACCTCGATCCGTTGCTGTGCCAGGCCGCGCGCGGTTGCGGCGATTGCCATCACGGCGGCGAGCGTCAAAGTAGCGGTGCGTTTCATATTCTCGCTTCCTGTTGCGTTTCGTGGAGAACCGGATCTGCAAGCGCGAGCGCCCGGCGGCGCGTCAGGTCCATTGTAACTGTGCGCCCCGGCGGAAGGGCGTTCTTTTTTGTGCAGAACAACATCGCACGTCGGCCACGATCACGGCGATCTGGCTCGAGCGCACTGCGTCCGCGCCGGCGGGCGGGGCACTTCCCATCCCGGTCCCGCACCCGTCGGGAAGAACTTTCGTCTTTACTCGGACCGACTGGGTCGCAATAGTCATGTGTCGGCTGTTTGCCTCTTACACCGTGGTCATGGGGACCGCTGCGGGAGGTGTACCGGGGGTCTGCGGAGTGCTGCCAGATGAAGATCCCGGGTTGCGCGCGTCGATTCGGCAACGGTATGGTCACGGGGGTCGGCGCGAGAATCGCGCGCTGCGCGTCGCGCCTCCCGCTGGGGGCTTCGGGGATGTCCCGGCCTGGTCGGGGCGTGGTGCTTGTGGCGGTGACGCTCGCCGGAGCGGCTGCCGGCGAGGCGCCTCGACCTCTGCGGCGGGCCGTGTCAGCCAACGGGCGTTTCGAGCTGCGTCTGAAACGCACGACCGGGCGATTCGGCGGGCGCGCCGGCCTGGGTGGCCGCGCGCGCGGGCGCTGCCGCGTGGTGCTGTACGAACGAGGGCGAAGCGGTCGGCGCAGGGTGTGGGCGACACGTTTCGTAAACGAACGCGCGCCCGAACGCGTCGTGATCCGCGACGACGGCCGCTTCGTGGCGACGCTGAACGAGTACGCCCGCGGCGGTGCGGCGCATGCGCTGGTGTTCTACGGCGAAGGTGGCCGGCTGTTGCGCGAGTTCTCGTTGCCAGAGCTGCTCTCCGGCGACGACTGGCGGCACGTGCGCCCGGTGAAGCGCGCGGTGCGCTGGCTCGACGGTGCCGAAACGGGTTTCGAGATGAACCCGCCCCGCTTCGTGCTCCGGCTGGCCTGGGGACGGCGGATCGTGGTCGATCTCGACCACCTCGGTCGCACCGGCGTGGCGAGTCGGCCCGCGGGCTCGCAGCCGAACATCCCGCCGGAGATTCTCGCCCTGCTCGATCCACCCGGCGCGACCGGGGGGGCCGCTTCCACGGTTCCTCTCGACGCCGTGGACGAGGCCCTGCGCAACCTGAGGCATCTGGCGGCGCTGGCACAAGGCACGGCGGTTGGCGGTTCACCGCCGGCGAAACGCGCCGCGGGGCTCGCCGCGGTTCCGCAGCCCGACCCGAGAAATCCGGTGGACTACGTGGCCTGGTTCATGCAGCAGTGCGAGACGGACGAACCCGGTGCCGTGCCCTACTACCAGGCCGCGTTCGACGCGATGGTGCCGTGGGAGGGCGACGTCGGGATCTATAACAGCGCTCTGAACGGCGATCCCGAGGCCCTGGCCCGCCCCGAGTTGCAGGCCTGGATCGAAGCGAACCGCGACGCGCTGCGCGCCTACTTCGCCGCGGTCGAGCTCGACTACCGCGGCATGCCGCAGCCGGGTGAAGACGGGACGATGGTCGGTGTCCGGCTGCCGAACCTCGGCAACGTGCGCGAGCTGGCGCGGATCACGTCGGCGGACGCGCTGCTGCGGGAGCAACGGGGCGATCTCGAGGGGGCGCTCGAAGGCCATATGCAGAACATCAAGGCCGGCGCGCAGGTGAGCCGGGGCCCGACCATGATCGACAACCTGACGGGCGTGGCGGTGCAGGCCTGCGGTGCGACCGCGCTGCTCGATTTCGCCGCCCGCCACGACGACGATCTGGACTACGCGACGCTGGCCGAGCGGCTCGAAACGCAAACCTGCGCCGCGGCGCCGATCGGCCGAACGCTCGTGTTTGAAAAGGCGGCGGACTCTGACATGTGCCAGCGGATGTTCGCGTGGGACGAGCAGGAAGGGCGCTATCGTGTGGCAGACGGTGCGCCCGAGGCGCTGGTCGAACTGTTGGGCACGACCGGCGATCGCGGGCCCGCCAAGCTCAAGAAACTCTTCGCGCTCGGCTACAACGGCTTCGAGCAAACCCGCCGGAACATCACGCAGTACTACGACCTCCTCGGGCAGCACATCGACGAGCCTTACCCCATCGCCAGGGAAACGCTCGCGAACATCGAGCGCCGCTTCGATGACCCCGCCGCTCCGATCCGCTACCCGTTGCTGAGCAGCATGGCGCCGCCGTCGATGTCCCGGCTGGCTTATGTCAAGGCGCGGGGGGAATCACTGCGTCGGGCGGCCATCGTCGTGATGAAGCTCAAGGCCTATCGGCAAAAATACGGCGAGTATCCCGCCGCGCTCGATGGGCTCGGCCATGACGAAGTGCTGATCGACCCGATTACCGAGGATTACTTCGTCTATCGGCCGACCGAGGAAGGGTTCATGCTCTACTCGGTCGGCGAGAACGGCATCGACGACGGTGGCAGGGGCGACCCGAGACACTACAGCACCGAAGACATCGTCTACTGGCCGCGGCCCCGGCGCTGAGCCGGTGCGGACGCAACGGGACCACGCGAGGCCGTACCCGGGGGCGCGGCCTGCCACGTGGCGCCCGCGGCGGTTCGACGAAGGTTCCGCGTTCGCGGACTGGCGCATCCTCTCGACCTGCGCGAACCAACGGCTATACTGCCGCGCGGTTTTTCCTGGTGCTCACAAGCGGAGGCACAAAGCGATGGCGATTCGGCTCACTGGTCGCAACCTCTTGTCCATGCGTGATTTGTCCGGCGAGGAGATTCAGGCGATCGTCGATCTCGCAATCCGGCTCAAGGCCGACCGCGCCGCCGTCGAACGCGAGGCGCCGCTGCGCAACAAGACGCTGGCGATGATCTTCCAGAAGCCGTCGCTGCGCACGCGCGTTTCGTTCGAGACGGGCATGACGCGACTCGGCGGACACGCGATCTACCTGGCACCCTCCGATATCAAGCTGGGCCAGCGCGAAACCACCGAGGACATCGCGCTCGTGCTGTCGCGCTTCGCGGACATCATCATGGCCCGCGTGTTCGGGCACGACATCGTCGAAGATCTCGGCAGACACGCCACCGTCCCCGTCATCAACGGCCTGAGCGATTTCGAGCATCCCTGCCAGATCCTGGCGGATTTTCAGACCCTCTTCGAACGCAAGGGCAAGCTCGCGGGCCTGCGCGGCTGCTACGTCGGCGACGGCAACAACGTGGCCACCTCGCTGATGTTCGGCTGCGCCCGCGTCGGGATGGACTTCGCCGTCGCCGCCCCGCCGGGGTTCGAGCCGACGCCGGAGGTGCTGGCCGAGGCGCAGGAGATGGCCCGGCGGACCGGCGCGACGATCCGCGTGACCAACGATCCGGCCGAGGCGGCCCGCGACGCGGACTGGCTCTATACCGACGTGTGGGCCTCGATGGGTCAGGAAGACGAGGCCGAAGCGCGCCGGGCGAAGTTCGTCGGTTTCCAGATCAACGCCGCGCTGATGGGACACGCCAGGGACGACGCGATCATCCTGCACTGCCTGCCGGCCCACTACGGCGAAGAAATCGACTACGCGACTTCCCGTACGCCCAACGCGGCGATCTTCGATCAGGCTGAAAACCGGATGCACGCGCAGAACGCGCTGATGGTGCTGCTGGCGAGTTGATACACACAAACGGGTTCGCGTCCCCGCCGCGCGGGGCCGTGCCGGCGGCGGGGTCCGCGATGGTTGGTCTGGTCAGGGCGTCTGGCTACAGGTCGTCGTCTTCGAAGTCGTCTTCGAAGTCCTCGTCTTCGTCGTCGAATTCGTCCTCGTAATCGTCCTCGTAGTCGTCGTCGAGGCTGTCGTCGAGCTCGTCGTCGAAGATATCGACGTCATCATCCCCGGCGCGCCGACGACCCTCTGCGAAGTCGGTTTCCTCCGTGTCATCAAGGACCAGGTCTTCGTCGATCATCGAATCGGAACCCTCGAACATCCCGTTCATCGTAACCTCACCTTCGAAATCGGACTTGAGATCCCTGTCCAACCCAAACGTCAGCGATGATTCGAATGTGTTCCACCCGCGTGTGCCCATGCGCGCTGGTCTCCTCCGTTCGGCGGGCGGATGCCGGGCGGCAGATTAGCAGGCGCGGTCGTTTCGTCAAGCCTGTTTTCCGGTCGGCGCGGGAATCGCGCCCCGCGGTGCTCGCCGCCCGGATTCGGAGCGGCTATATTCACCCCGCGCCGGCCCCGGACCGCGACGCGCCGCCGACCCATTCCAACCTTCGGCGGGCCGCCCACCCCGGCCTGGTCGGCTCAGGATGATTGTATGCCGCAAGGCACGACCGAAACCTGGTACGCCGACGGATTGCGGTTCTCCTGCACGCAGTGCGGGGCGTGCTGCGCCGGTGCGCCGGGCTACGTCTGGGTGGACACGCGCGAGGTTGCGGCGATCGCCCGGCATCTGGGGCTGGCCGTCGAGGCGTTCACCCGGCGGCACACGCGGCGGGTCGGCCTGCGGTTGAGCCTGCTCGAGCTGCCCGGCGGAGACTGCGAATTCCTGCGGCGCGATCCCGGCGGGCGCACGCGCTGCGCCATCCACGCGGTTCGGCCGCTCCAGTGCCGGACGTGGCCTTTCTGGAAATCGAACCTGGAGTCGGCGGAAGCCTGGGAAGCGGCCGCGCGGGAATGCCCGGGCATCGGCCGGGGCGAGCGCCACCCGCTTCCGGTCATCCAGGACGCTCTGAGGCGCAACGACGCGGCCCGGCTTTGGCTCTGATCGCGAGCATCAGCCATCCTGCGACCACAAGTACCGCCCCGGCGGAGACTTGCAGTGTGCTGACAAGTGCGCCGGTGCGCGCGGCGGCGATGCCGGCGCGGCGCATCGTATCGAGCGCGATCCACAGCACCAGGCAGCCGGCGACTCGCCGCCAGAACGAGCTGCGCGGCTGGATCGTAAGCGCGCACAGCCACGCGAGGATCAGCAGTTCGCGGCCCAGCGGAAACGCCGCGACGCCGAACGCCAGCCCGCGCGCCAGATTGTTCCCGATGCGCGGCGTGATTCGCGCTCTGGTGCCGGTTCTCGTGGCGATGAGCACCTTCTCGCCACCCGTGGGCGACATGGTCTCGCCCATCGGCGTCTGCACCCAGACGTGCAGCAGGTCGGTGACGAGGGAGGCGTCGTAACCCAGCCGCCGCAGGAGCGAAGCGGCGACGACGGCCCGCCCGTCGCAATCCTCGCGGCCCTTTTGAAAGACCTCATCGACGGTGGGCAGGTATTCCATCACACCCCACACGTCCCAGTCGTAGGCGTAGGGAACGTGGCGGTAGACGACCTTTTGCACGACCGCGAGGGCCGCTTGGCTGTCGGCCTTGTCGGCCAGATCGCTGCGTACCTCGTCCGCCAGCGGGGCCAGGGCGGCGTGCTGCGGATCGAGCACGCTGTCCATGTCCGCGTAGCGCTCGACCGTGCGCGGCAGGAGCCAGACCTTGGGGTAGAGCACCAGCGCGGTTCCCAGCGAGAACAGCACCGCCTTGAGCGGCCCGCGTTTGTGCCACGGCAGGTTGTTCAGCGCTTTCCAGACTCGCATCGGACTCCCGTGTCTTCGGCGGATTATACGCCCGGAGCGCACCCCGCGTGTTGCGGCCCTCGCGCGACCTGCCGGGGCCGCACGGCGTTTTTTCGTCGCAAGCCGCTTGCGGCGCGTCACTATAAGGCGGTGGGTTCGAATCCCGCCGATCGGAGCATGGAGCGATGCCGCACCCCGACGAACAATGTATCCAGCAGAGCCTGAACGGCCATCCGGAGGCCTTCGGCGAGCTGGTGCGGCGTTATCAGGGTCCGCTGCTCTCCTACCTGATCGGCAAGTTGGGCGACCTGGAGCGGGCCGAGGAGGCAGCCCAGGAAACCTTCGTGCGCGCTTTCGTCCTGCTGCACCGCCTTCGGCGGGCCGAGGCGTTCTTCTCCTGGCTGCTCGGTATCGCGAACCGGGTTGTCCGGGAACATTTCCGGGCGGATCGGCGGGCCCGGGAGGTACCCGAGGGCGGTCGCCGGTCGGCGCAAACGCGTGTCCGGTCGGCGGAATTCGAGGACGACGACCTCAGGCGGGCGATTGCGGAGCTGCCCCGTGTATACGCGGAAGTCGTGCTGCTGCGTTACTACGGGGAGTTCTCGTGCGCCGACGTCGCCCGGCAGTTGGACTTGCCGCTGGGCACGGTCACCAAGCGGTTGTCGCGGGCCTACGCGATGCTGCGGGAGTCGTTGTCCAGCCGAAGCCGAGGACCAGTACGAAACGAGGTGCCGCGATGAACTGCTGCGGGTGTCGGGAACAGATGCTGGCGTACGTGGAAGGTCGGCTCGCTCCGTCACGGCGCCGCGAGGTCACGGATCACTTGAACGGTTGCCCGGGCTGCCGGTTCGAGTTCGAGCAGGGGGTCCGGATACACGAGCGGCTGATCCGGGATGCCGCGGCCCTGCCGCGTCCGGCACTGGACCAGCCGGTCATGGAACGCGTCTTCCGCGAGAAGACGCCTGATCTGAGGAGAACCGCAATGCGCAAGAGATATTCGAGTGTGGGTCTGGGACTGGGTGCGGCCGCGGCGCTGATCGCCCTGCTGTTCGTCCCGTGGGGTAGCAGGCACGGGGGCGAGGCGACCGCCGCGGAGGTCATGACGCGGGGGGCCACGGCCATGGCCGGGCTGGACTCGGTCCACCTGAAGATCGAGGCGCGGACCTTGCCGCGCGACAACTTCGAGGTCATCGGACTCGACTACGACTTCGTGCCGATCGAGCTGTGGAAACGTTTCGGTGATCCGCCGCGCTGGCGGGCCGAGCTGCCCGGGCGGGTGGTGGTCATGGATGGGGCGCGCACCGTGGGCCTGATCCGCCCGAACCACGCCTACGAGCTGGGCCCGTCGCCGTCGTTCCGGGCCTGGGTCGGCCGCCTGATGGACGCGGACCGGGTCTTGTCCGGCGAGTTGCGTCGGGCCGAGGCCCTGGGCTGGCCGTCGTCGGTGGAGAAGGTCGTCGGATCGGACGGACGGGCGAAATGGGTGGTCACGATCGAGGCCGGGGCCCAGGGCGATTTCGACAACGACTGGCTCCGAAACCGCTCGATCACCGGGGCGGACACGCGGCGGCGCTACCGTTTTGATGCCCAGACCGGGCTGCTCGAAGCGATCAGGGTCTGGGTTCACGACGGCCGGCGCGATGTGCTCGTGCTGGCCTGCGACGAGATTGAGTACAACACCGATCCCGATCCGGACCTTTTCACGTTGCGGCTGCCCGACGACGTGATCTGGTCGACCGAGCCGGCGACGCTGCCGGACAACGCGAAGTACGCCCGGATGACGCCCGACGAAGTGGCCCGGGCATTTTTCCAGGCACTGGCCGACCGCGACTGGGACGAGGCGCGCAAGTTCTACTGCGTCAGCCAGATCGACCCGCGGCTCAAACTGGCCCTGGGCGGTCTGCGGATCATCCACGTCGGTGAGCCGTTCCGTTCCGGCCGGTATCCGGGCTGGTTCGTCCCCTACGAGATCGAGTTGCCCGGTGGCAGGGTCAAGAAGCACAACCTTGCGCTGCGCAATGACAACGCCGCCCACCGCTATGTCGTGGACGGGGGGTTCTGAGCGATTGCGGGAACAGCCGGTGCCCGGGGCCGCGCGGCGTCCGCTGGGACGCCGTGCGGCCCGTCGCGGTCGGGCGGCGGGCGATCGAGCCGCTGGCGCACGCCGGGCAGGTGAACGCAATGGGGAGGGCCGGGCTCCCCCAGGTCTCCGGCCCTCCACCTGCGTTCGGTCCGCGCGCGGCTTGCCCTACGGGCAGCCGCCGATTCCGTAGTTTCCCAGCAGCAGGGCCAGATCGTCGAGCAGAACCCTGCCGTCGGCGTTCAGGTCGCCATCCTTCCAGCGGGCCCCGCTGGTCTGGCCGTAATGGGCCAGCAGTCGGGCGAGGTCGTCGAGGCAGACCTTTCCGTCTCCGGTGATATCGCCGGCCAGCAGGATGCGCACAAACACCGCCGAACGCGCGGGCACGAAGGTGGTGCCCTGGAAGATCTCGGGAAGCGTGAGCAAGTCGGGCAGCGTGGTGATGCCATCGGGCCCGAACAGCGTCACGACGTAGCGGCCGGCGGTGAGCTTGAAGTCCTCGTGGCGCAGCGACCAGCTTACGGTCTGATCGCCGCCGGGAATGTCCTCGATGTACTCGTCGCTCGCATCGCTCCAGTTGAACAGGGCCAGGCCCAGGCCGTGGTAGTCCGGCCGGACATAGGTGGTGGTGTAGACCAGCGGTTGCTCGCCGCCGTAGGGCAGGAACTGGTCGCCTTCCAGCTTCGAGATCACCGGCGCGTCGGCCAGCGGCTCGCGGGCACGCTCTCCGAAATAGACGAAGTCCCGGACGTCGTCGAGTTTGAGTACCGTCATGATCCGACGCACCATGTCGGCCAGGAGCGCGTACCCCGGCGAGTCCGCCATCACGTCGAACATGCTCAGCGGGCCCATCGACGTGCCGGCCCAGGGCACGTGGCCCATGAACAGGTGTGCCGCGTAGATGCGGCGATTGAGCTGGTACGTGAAATCGTCATAGATCATCTGTGAATGCAGGGGCGCCACCGTGCCCACGAACTGGTAGTCGTGATAGACGGTCTCGTAGAGCGGGGCGATACCCAGCCACACGTCGCCCTCGGGCGCGATCACGGAATCGCCGGTGTTGTGCCGGTAGACCAGCTCGAGCACGCCGACGAACGGCTCGCAGGCGGCTTCGCCGTAGACGTAGTACTCGGGGTCATAGTGGGCGCGCATATACTGGCGGAGATGCTCCACCATGCGGACCTTGGCCTGCGTGTAGTAGCTTCCCCCGCCGAGCGGATGGCCGTGGGCCGGATCGTAGCAGACCCGCGCCGGGTCGAAGGGGAACACGTCGAGGTAGATGCCCGGCGCTCCGGCCTCCTGGTAGAGCCGTTCGGCTGCGTAGGTCGTATAGTCGCTGGCGAAGTCCGTGGCCAGACAGAGCATGTCGCAGACGTGCCCCTGGATGTCCGTATTCGTGACCGCGTTGCCGTCTTCGTCGATCAGGGCGTATTCGCCGACGGAGTGCCCCTCGTAGCCGGGGACATAGGGATCGTCGTAGCTCGGCACGTTGCGGCAGTACGTCAGGTTGAGAAAGTACGGGGCGAACACGTCGCCGGCCGCGAGCAGTTCGGGAGCGGCCAGCAGGAACTCCGGTTTGATCGGCCACCAGTCGCCCCAGTTCACGTCGAAGAGGTTGTGATGCCAGTGGTAGATGTGCGTCACGATGGTGTCCACGTCGAAGTACGCGTGCTGATCGGCCATGTCCCGCGACCAGAACTGGAAGTCCTCCGGGTGGGTCTCGTCGGACAACTGGCTGCCCGCGAACATCCTGGCGTTGCGGATGTAGTCTGAGAACATGCTGTTGCGGTAGATCGGGCCGCCGTCGGCCCAGGCCCGCGTGAGGGCCCAGGTGCGATAAAAGCGGGCCGCGTCGTACCAGTCGCCCGGGACGACGCCGAGTACGCAGTTGAACTGGGCGGCGTACTCGTTATCGGGCGTCAGGTTGGCTTCGGGGATGTGCTGAACGGCGAACGTCCAGCTCACGCCCGGCTGCCCCTGACCGATCAGGTACTCCTTGCGATACCCGTAACCGTCCCGCGTGCCGGTAAACAGGGCCAGGCCATCGGGCTCGGTGGCGGCGTAGTAGGCGAGCCACTGCATGCTCAGCGGGCCGGGTTGAACCTGGGGGACGCCGGTAGCGGCGAGGACCAGCGGATTGAGGGTCGGGTTGGGCAGCAGCCAGCCACCGACGTACGGATACGTCAGTACATCGGGCCCCGGCTCGGCCGCGAAGACCTCGATCCGCGGGAATCGCAGGGCGTAGAGCGCATGCGCCGGGGTGGCGGTCAACACGTCGATCGAGAACTCGACGACGCGATCCTCCCCCGATATGTCGGCGATGACGTTCACATCGAAGCTCTCGCCGGGAATCGCGGGCGAGGTGACGTGCTCCCAGGTCGCCGTGAACCCGGTGGCCCAGGCGTTGAACACGAAGTTGAACGTGGCCTGGGAAGGTTCGACGGTGGTGACGTGACCATTGGGGTCGCGCAGGTCCACGGACCACAGGTCGGTTGCGGCGAGGTGGTAGGCATGGGGTTGCTGGGCGTCGCCCACGAAGTCGAGAACCAGGCCGGCACCGGCGTCCTGGTGGAATTCGAGAACCACGTTCTCGGTGCCGATGGTATCCGCACGCGAGGCCGGACCGCCCGGGACCAGCAGGATTACCGAGAGGGCGAGCAGCACGGGGCGGGCGACGGTGACGGCGGCGGGGCGACGACAGTACGTTCGGCGTGATGACATGACGGGATCCTCCTTTCCCATTCGGCGGGAGCGGCGAACCTGCGCCGGAATGGTGATGGGGCCGCGAAGGGAACCGGCCGCTCCGTAGCTGAAGACGGACCGGGACAGACCGCGGCTGCTGCGATTTGCGGTTTTTTTCCACAGAGGGAAAGATGGGCTGAGGGGCGCGGCGGCGCGGTCGGCGGGTTGACCGCGGGCGCCGTCAGAAGCCGTAACGCAAACCGAGGTAGACGTTCGTGTTGCGGCCGAACTGGTCGAAGAAGGTGTACGGGTCCTGCCCGAAGAACACGTTGCTGCCGACCTCGGCGGTCCAGTGGTCGTCGATCTTGTAGGCGACGTTGGGGCGCAGGTAGGCGTCGTGATCGCTGGGGCTGTAGAACGCGAACAGCGACAGCGTGAGGTTCTGGTTCAGCAGCAGCTTCGTCACGCGGAACGTCAGCACGTGCCGCACCTCGTCCTTGGCGGGCATGAACGGCGGGAGCGTGCGCGTGTAGGCGTCGTGGTCGAGCATCCACTCGACGTAGTATTGCGCGCCGAGCGTCAGGTCGGTGGTGATTTCCGGCACCTGCCGCTCGTAGCCGACCAGG
>CAYRXN010000169.1:0-19146 GCA_964428275.1 uncultured Planctomycetales bacterium
AGCGCCAGGGCGCCTTTGCTGAAATACATCGTGAACGCCGCCCCGATCGCGGTGACGACGCCCAGCACGGCGACGCTGGCCCGCCGGCGCAGGCCGAAGCCGTCTTCCAGGAACGCGATCGCGGGCTGGAGCATGCTCAGCGAACTGGTGACCGCGGCCAGGAACAGCAGCCCGAACCACATCGCCCCGAACAGGCGGCCCAGCGGCATGAAGTGCATGATCGCCGGCACGGTGATGAACCCCAGGCTGAACGTGCCCCCCTTGGCGTTCGCGGCACCGAGAAACAGGAACGCCGCCGGCACGACGATCATGCCGCCGAGGATCACCTCGCAGAACTCGTTGGTGCTCGACGCGCTCAGCGACGTGAGCACGACATCGTCGTTTTCGCGCAGGTAGCTCGAATAGACCAGGATCAGTCCGAAACCCACGCTCAGCGAAAAGAAGATCTGCCCCGCCGCCGCCAGCCACACCTTGGCTTCCTTCAGGCTTTCCCAGTCGGGGTTCCACATGAACCCCAGACCGGCCGAGATGTTCGGCAGCGTCAGCACGCGGACCAGAACGATGACCGCGCAGCAGATCAGCAGCGGCATCGCCCACTTGCAGAAGCTTTCGATGCCCTTGGTCACGCCGCGGTAGATGATGACGAAGTTGACCAGGAAGCTGAACAGCACGATCCAGATCATGCGTCCGCCGGAAAGCAGACTGCCGTGGGCTTTCAGGCCGCAGTTGGTCGCGAAGAAATCGCCCGTGGCGCCGACCACCGCCTTGACCTCGGCCGCGTGGCCGGTCGCCCCGCGGGTGGCCCTGGCGAACAGCTCGTCGAAATGGCCGGTCGCGAAGTGGATCGCGTAGTCGAGACACCACGCTTCGAGCAGGATGTAGTACATGTAGATCACGACCGGCACGAGCAGGGCCAGCGCGCCGAGCAGCTTGGCGGGGCTGCGCCGCCAGATCGCGAACATGATGCCGGGGGCGTTGTTCTGACCGTAGCGGCCGCCGAGCCGTCCGATGGTCCACTCGCACCAGGCGATCGGGATGCCGACGAGCAGGAAGCTGAGGATGTAGGGGATCATGAACGCGCCGCCGCCGTTGTTGACGGCCTGGCCGGGGAAGCGCAGAAAGTTGCCCAGCCCGACGGCCGAGCCGGCGACCGCCAGCACGACACCGATCCGCGAACCCCAGTTCTCCTTGGCCTGGCACCCCTCCAGTGGTTGCGCGCTCATGTACCGCCGACTCCCAAGCTGATCGAAGACGCGAACGGTCCCGCCCGTGACGTGCGGCCGGGGATCGTCGCGACCGCGCCGGGACCACGTGAACGGAAATCTTAGCGGTCGGCGACGGACGGGACAACGGTTGCCGCGCGGCGGCGGCGCCTGTATGTTCCAGGCGATCGCCCAAGGCCTCCCGTCGACGCGGAGCTGTCATGCACAATCTGGAAGACCTCGCGAGTCGCTTCTCCACGACCATCTGGGCCGAGCCGCTGTTCTTCCTCCTGCTGGGTTGCGGCCTGATCTTCTCCGTCGTCACGAAGTTCATCCAGTGGCGCATCCTGACGCACGGCTACGCCTGCATCCGCGGGCACTACGACCGCCCCGAAGACACCGGCCACATCAACCACTTCCAGGCGCTGTGCGCCGCGCTGTCGGCCACGGTCGGGCTGGGCAACATCGCCGGCGTGGCGGTGGCGATCTCGCTGGGCGGCCCCGGCGCCGTGTTCTGGATGTGGGTGGTCGGGCTGTTCGGCATGGCGCTCAAGTTCATGGAGTGCACGCTGGCGGTGATGTTCCGCGACGTGCGCGACGTGCCCGACCCGGACGCCCCCGCGCTCATCGAGCAGGACGCCGAGGCGGGCGTGCTCGAATACGCCGACCAGACGCCGCCCGACCCGCACGCCAGCCCCCCGCGGGCGCGCGGCGAGGTCCGCGGCGGGCCGATGTGGTATATCCAGAAGGCCCTCGTCGAGCCGCTGCGGGCGCGCGGCAACGTGTTGTGGGTCGTCTTCAAGATCCTCGCCGTGCTGTTCGCCCTCTCGACCGTGCTCAACTCGTTCGGCGGCGGAAACATGTTTCAGGGCTGGAACGTCGCCAACACGCTCAAGAGCTACTTCCACGTACCGGTGGCGTTGTCGGCCACGGTGGTCGCGGCCCTGGTGGCGCTGGTCATCATCGGCGGCATCAAGCGCATCGGCAACGTGGCTTCCAAACTGGTGCCCTTCATGTGCGTGGTCTACGTGCTCGGGGCGCTGTACGTGATCGTCATGCACGCCGGCGACGTGGCCCACTACCTGGCCATGATCTTCAAGGCCGCGTTCACGCCCGAGGCCGAGGCCGGCGGGTTCGCCGGCGCGACGATGTGGATCGCGTTCAAGCAGGGCCTGCGCCGGGCGTGCTTCTCGAACGAGGCCGGCGAAGGCTCGGCAGCGATGGCCCACGCCGCCGCGCGAACCGAAGAGCCGATCCGCGAGGGCGTCGTCGCCGGGATGGGACCGTTTATCGACACCATCATCATCTGCACGATGAGCGCGCTCGTACTGCTGATGACCGGCACGTGGAACCGCCCGCCGGTCGGCACCGTCGCCACGATCGACCAGGACCGCGTCGTGGTCGAGTGCGGCGGCCAGCTCCCCCCGAGCATGGAACCGCTCTACATCGACCGCATCCAGCCCGGCAACGGACGCAGCCTCTCGATCTACGTCGCCCGCGGCAACAGCGAAAAACTCAAGGCCCTGGACGTCCCCGTCGCCGGAGTGCAGACGCGGCCCGATGGTGACGGCTGGGCCGGCATCCGCCAGATCACGCTCGACCTCAGCGCGGTCAGCGGGAAGGACCGTGACAAGATCGCCCTGCTCGAACCCGGCCAGCCGGTGCACCTGGCGATGGACGGCGCCGACCTGACCGCGTTCGCCTTCGACACGACCATCCAGGGCTTCGGCATGTACATCGTGACGCTGGGCGTGTGCCTGTTCGCGTTCAGTACGATGATCAGTTGGAGCTACTACGGCGAAAAAGGGGCCGAGTACCTCTTCGGCCCCGGCGCGATCCTGCCGTACAAGTTCCTGTTCGTGATCTTCGTGTTTCTCGGGATGGTGATCCGCAAGTTCTCGTCGGTCTACGACTTTTCGGACGGGACCACGGGCCTGATGGTCCTGTGCAACCTGCCGGCGGTGCTGCTGCTGTCGCCGCGGGTGATCCGCGCGGGGCGCGACTACTTCCATCGGCTCGACAGCGGGGCGATGAGACGCCAAGACGGACGCTGACCGCAGCGTGGCGAACAGCGGGGCCCGCAGGCCGCCGGGATCAACCCCGCGCACCACCGGTCGAAAACCGGTGTCCCGGACCAGGCCGGCGGTTCCCATCGGTCCGGTCCGTGCCCCGGCGGCGTGGCTGCACGCGAACCGCCGGGCCTCTTTGTCGTTTCGTGTCCCGCCGGGGCGGCGGCAGCCGCGATATAATGCGTTGCCAACTGTAAGGAACCCGGATGATGCCCGGTGCCGCATCGGAACCGAACAAGCCCCCTCCTCCGCGCAAGAGCCGCCTGGCGGCGACGCTCAAGGCCCTGCTGCGCACGCGGATCACCGCGGGCCTGCTGGTCGTGATGCCGATCTGGGTCACGATCCTGCTGATCCGATTCGTCTTCCACCTGATGCGCGATTCGTCGCAGTGGGTCGTGCTCGCGGCGCTGCGGACCGAGTGGTTCCAGAAACACGTCTGGCGGCTCAATCTGGACGCCGGAAAGACGCTCGACATCGACAAGTTTCTCCAGGACCACCCGGCGCTGGACTGGGGAATCGCGCTGCTGTCGGTGTTTCTCACCTTCTGCACGCTCTACCTCATCGGCCTGACCACGCGCAACATCGTCGGCCGGCGGATCATCGACTCGGTCGAGCGCCTGGTGGACAAGGTGCCGCTGGTCAAGACGGTCTACCGCTCGTCGAAGCAGATCCTCGCCACCTTCGCCGGCGAACAGTCGCAGGAGTTTCAGCGGGCGGCCCTGATCCCCTTCCCCCAGGAGAAGATGCGTTCGGTCGGCTTCATCACCGCGGTCTTCCCCGATTCGATCACCGGCGAGGAACTGGCCACCGTCTTCATCCCCACCACCCCCAACCCGACGACCGGCTATTTGCAGGTGCTGCGCCGCAAAGACCTCGTCGAGCTCGACTGGAGCGTCGAAGACGCCGTGCGAACGATCATGTCGGCCGGCATCCTCCGGCCGGAGTTTCTCACGATCGTGCCCGGCAGCCACAAGAGCGTCCGGGCCGTCGAGCTCCCCACGCCGACCCGCAACCCGGACGACCACCCCACCAAACCCGCCGAACCCGCCGAACCACGCGAGGAATAACGCGCCAGGCCGCCCGGCCGCCCGGCGCTGGCGGCCGGGTTTCCGATCGCCGCCAGAGGCTGGCCGGCGACCTCGTTATGCGCAAGAGAAGACGGGAGTGGATGGGAATCGAACCCACCAGAGACTGTCAAAACAGCCTCTCCTTGGTTTTGAAGACCAGGGGACCCACCAGGAATCCTGACACTCCCGGATTGGCTGCCGCCGCAAGTGGCCCGGTTTACGCCGACAGGTGCTTGAGCACGTGTTCGCGACAGTTCTTGAGCGTGACGCCGAAGTTGGCGAGAACGCGCTGCGCGGTGCTGCCGTCCTCCCGCAGCAGAGCCAGCAGGAGATGTTCGCTGCCGATCTGCTGGGCTTCGAGCTGCGTCGCCTCGTCGATCGCGTGCGCGAGCACGTTACGGTAGTGGGGCGAGCCGGGCAGCCGGCCGAAGACCCAGGTATCCTCCATGTCGCGTTTGAGGATTTCTTCGGTGGTCTGCCGGGCGTTTTCCTCGGTGATGCCGAAATCGTCGAGCACGCGGACGCCCACCCCCTCGCCGGTCCGCAGGATGGCCAGCAGGATGTGCTCGGTGCCCACATAGTCGAGCCCGTACTCACGCGCGATGGCCTGAGCCGTTTTCTTGACGATCTGCGACGCGTTGCTGTCGAGTTTCGGGTACGGCATAAGCTGCGTTTCCTACCCCACCCAGTACTTGATGACCAGTTTATACCCGAGAGAGAGGATCGCTACAAGAACGGTGAACAGCAGCGTGATCTTCAGCAGCCGCAGGCGGTGGCGCAGCTCGCGGTCGCGGGCCTGCCGCAACTGCCGGTGCAGGTCGAGCATCTTCTCGTCGATCCGCCGCTCGATCTCGCCCAGTTTGGCGTCGACGCGCGCCTCGATCTCGTCGAGCTTGGCGGCGATGTACTCGTCGGCCGCCCCGCGCAGGCGCTCCGTCGCCGCGTGGAGCACGTTGACCTTCCAGCCGGCCTTCTCGGGCGGGGGCGACTGGGCCAGCGGACTTTGCGCGTCGTCCTCCTCCGGCGGCTCGACCGGCTGACCGCGGGCGATCGCGACCATTTCGCGGGTCAGGTCACGGACGCCGCGGAGAAAGCCGCGCACACCGCCCGGTTGGCCCGCGGGCCGGCTCGCGTCCGGGGCCGACCGCCCGGCGGCGGCCGGCGATTCGTCCAGGTTGTCCCGCTGGAAATCGGCCATGCTCCCCGTTCCGCTCAAATCACCGTGTGCAGGTACCACAGCCCCCCCAGCGCCCCGACCAGAAACGCGATCTGCAACAGCTCGCCCCGCACCGGCCGCACGCGCATCGTAACCAGCTGATACGCCACGTAGGTCCGCAGGAACTCCTTGTGGCGCTCGGGGCCGGCCAGCAGCCGTACCAGTTGCCACACGCCGCTGACCGTCAGCAGCAGCGTGTACGTTCCGAGAAACAGGAACAGCGTCGCCCGGTAGAACGCAAACAGGTCGAAACCGTGCATCGTGTTCGCCTCACGGCGCCATCAGCCGCTCGCGCGGGATGCCTTCAAAGAGCGCCGACCCGATCCGCACCAGCGTCGCTCCTTCCTCGACCGCGACCGGGTAATCGTTGGTCATGCCCATCGACAGGTGCCCGCACTCCGGCCCCGCCAGTCCGCGGTCGCGCAGATCGTCCAGAATCTCCCGCAGACGCACGAACGTCGGCCGCACGGCCTGCGGGTCAGGGACGAAGGGGGCCATCGTCATCAGGCCGCGCCAGCGGATGTGGGCCGCGCCGCGGATCGCTTCGGCCAGCGCGTCGATCTCCTCGGGCGGCGCTCCCGACTTGGTCGCTTCCCCGGCGATGTTGAGCTCGATCAGCGCCTCGACCAAGCGCCCGACCCGCGCCGCGTGGCGCTCGACTTCCCGGATCAGACGCACCGAATCCAGCGAATGGATGATGCGCACGTGGCGCAGCAGGGCCCGTACCTTGTTGCGCTGCAAGTGGCCGATCATGTGCCAGCGTGGCGGCGGGCCGGCCGCGACCGCATCCAGCTCCGCGTCCGAGGCGCCCAGGTCATCCGCCCGGCGGTCGATCTGCTGGACGCGGTTCTCGCCCAGGTCGGCCACGCCCAGTTCGAGCAGCCCGCGGATGATCCCCGGCCCGACGTACTTGGTGACCGCCACCAGCCGCACGTCTTGGGGAACGCGGCCGGCGCGGGCGCACGCGGCGGCGATCGTCTCCCGCACGCGCGCGAGGTTTTCGGCCAGTTGCCGGCTGACGGATTGGGCTTCTGTCGGGTCCAATGTTCGCTTACCGCCGTGGGTCCGATGGTCTCCCCGACGCGCGGGGCGGCGCGCGGCAATCCGCCCGCTCGACTCTCGCCCCGGCCCCACGTCCTGCGCGGCCCAATTCGCGTTTCCCCCCGCCGCGGCTCGTGGAGCGGATCGGCCGGTCATTCTATACTGTCGGCGTGAGCTTCGATACGTTGTCCATCCTGTTCGACCGCTTCGGCAGCGGCAGCTACAACCCCTACGTCGTGCTGGCCGAGCTGCTGCTGATCGGGCTGATGGTCAACTGGTGCGCGGGCGTGCTGCACGGCACGCGCGGCACGCGGCTGCTGCGCGGGCTGCTGGTCGTGCTGGTGGTGGCCACGCTGGTCATTCGCGTGCTCGCGGACCAGATGCACTGGACCCGCCTGGCCCTGCTCTACCAGTATTTTATTATCGGAATGGCGTTCGTCGCGCTGGTGGCGTTCCAGCCGGAGCTGCGCCGCGCGCTGATCCGGGCCGGCGACGTGCGGTTCCTGCGCCGCAAGCAGCCGGCGGAGAAGGTCATCGCGGCGCTGGTCGAAGCCGCGGGCTACCTCTCACGCAACAAGTACGGCGCCCTGATCGCCATCCAGCGCGACGTCGGCCTGGCGAACTGGGCCGAGAACGGCACGCCGCTGAACGCCGAAGTCTCGGCCAATCTGCTCAAGACCATCTTTTTTCCCAATTCGGCCCTGCACGATCTGGGCGTCATTATTCGCGGCAACCGGGTGGTCGCAGCCGGATGCCAATTCCCGGTCGCCGAGAGCGGCGACGTGGACCCCGGCCTGGGAAGCCGGCACCGGGCGGCGGTCGGGCTCAGTGCCGAATCGGACGCGCTGGTGCTCGTGGTTTCCGAGGAAACCGGGACGATCTCGCTGGCCGAGGCCGGCAAACTGACCCGCTACCTCGCGCTGGACGACCTCGAAGAGGAGCTGGAAAACCGGCTGGCCGGCGGCATGTTCGTCCCCCGGCGCCGGCGGGCGCGGACGCTTTCCGACCTGTGGCGCGTCGCCCGCCGCCTGCTCGTGGTCGTGCCGATGACGCTGGTGATCTGGTTCCTGGCGGACCAGGCCAGCCTCGTCCCGGCCGACGGCGTCGAACTGACGCTCAACATTTCGCACAGCGAAGCGCTGGTCGTGGATTCCAGGCAACCGGCGGTCTTTCGGCTGGCGATCCGCGGCCCGCGCCGCGAAATCGACACGCTGCGCACGCTGGCTTCCGAACACCGCCTCAAGGCGACCTGGGACCTGCCGGCGGCCCTGATCCAGCCGGGTACCGCCGTGACGCTCAACGAGGAGCAGTTGCGCGAGATCATCGGGAATCTTCCCGAGTTTCGCAAACGCGGCATCTACGTGGACAGCGTGACGCCCGAGCGGTTTCGGTTCACGCCCCACCGGGTGGTCACGGTCGAACTGCCGGTGCGGGTCGAGGCCGGATCGCTGCGCGTCGCGGTGGCCCGGATCGTTCCCGATCGGGTGATGGTCCAGGTGCGCGCCAAGGACCTCGAAGCGGTCCCTCGATCCGAACGCTACGTGGCCGCGGATCTGACCAAGCGGCTGGCTTCGGCGATTCCCGGGCGCGACCTGTCGCTGCGCGAGGTTCCGTTGCGGCCGGCCGTCGGCCCGATGCCGACGCTGGCGATCGACCCGCCGATCGTGGACGTGGACCTGCGCGTGGTCGGCGAGACGGCCCGCCGGCGGATCGGAGGGGTGCGCGTACAGCTTGCCGTCAGCCCGCAGATCTGGCAGCGCTTCGATCTGGACGTCTACGACGCGAACGAGTGGTTGCTGGAGCTCGAGGTGGAGGGCGAGAAGACCGCGGTCGAGTCGTTGCAGGCTTCCGACGTGCGGGCGTTCGTGCCGCTGACCGGCGAGCAGATCGTGGTGACGGAGGACTATCGTTCGATGAAGGTCGAAATCGAGTTGCCGCCGGGCGTGACGCTGGTCGGCCCGCCGCGCGAGGTGCGGTTCCGGCTGCGGCCGCGGGAGGGGGTGACGCCATGAGCGGTCTGCCGCCCCGCAAGCTCAGCGCGGAGGTGCTCCACCTCGACGACGCCTTGCTGGTCGCGAACAAGCCGCCGGGGGTCCTGCTGGGACGCAGCAGCGAAACGCAGGTCGGATTGCCGGCCCTGCTGGCCCGTCTGCGGCGTCTCGACGACCCCGAGGCGTGGCAGCCGATCCAGAGCTTTCACGAACAGGTCAGCGGCGTCGTCGTGTACGCCCGCGGGCCGGCCGCCCGCAAACTCCTGCGCCGCCGACTGGTCGAAGGCGAGGACCGCGTCGTCTATCTCGCGCTCGTGAGCGGGTACGTGGAGTCGGACCGGGACATCGACATCCCCCTGCGGTTCGACAAGCGCGCCGGCAAGCTGCTGGCCAGCCCCAGGCGCGGCACCCCCGCCCACACCCGCATCCGCATCGTCGAGCGCGTGGCCGGCAATACGCTGCTCGAGTGCGCCCCCGCGGGCGAACGAACCGACCAGGTGCGAGCCCATCTGGCCGCGATCGGACACCCGTTGACGATTGACCCGCGTTTCGGCGGCGGCGAAACCGTGCTGCTGTCGGCGTACAAACCCAATTATCGGCCCAGCGGCCGGCGCAGCGAGCGCCCGCTGATCGACCGTTTGACACTCCATGCGGCCCGCGTCACGCTGCGTCATCCGGAGACGGAGGCGGTGCTCGAATTCGCCGCCCCGGTGGCACGCGACATCAAGGCGACACTGACGCAACTGCGGCGACTGACCTAGCGTGAGAAATCCACGGCCCGACCGCGATGATCCGCCGATTGAAGCTGGTAGCATGGACCAACCTCCCGACACCGTGAGCGGTTTCGACCCGCCGGCGCACGAGACCGGCGCCGCAGCGCCGTCCGAGGCGGACGCGACCGCCGCCGTTCGGCAACGGCTGGCCGCGCTGGCCTGCCGCGAGCAGGAACTGCGCCGCCACGAGGAGGAGATCCAGGGCCAGCGCCGCCAGATCGATGCCCTGGCGCAAAAGCCCGCCCCCACCGACGCCTCGCCCGACGACCGGCTCGCCGAACTCGAAGAACGGCGCCGCCAACTGGATCGGCTCGAACACTTTCTTTCCGAGCAGCAGGCCCGCCTCGCCGAGCAGCGCGCCACGATCGAGGAAACGCTGCGCACGCTCGCGCAGCAGGAGGACGTGGACGCGCAGCGCCGGACGGAGGTTCGCCGCCGACTGGCCGAGAAGCTGGAGATCATTCGCCAGCGCAAGAACGAGTTCGTCGCCAAGGTGCGCGAAGCGCGGGCCAACCTCAAACAGGAACGATCCGCCCTGCGCCGCGAAGCGGCGACGATTCACGAGCAACGGGCGGCGCTCGCGCAACAACGCGAGGCATTCGAGCACCGCGCCGCCGAGCTGGAGGTGCAGGCCCGCGAGGTCGAAGCCCGCACGCAGGCGCTGGCGCAGCAGCGCGCCGAACTCGAGCAGACGCTCGCGCAAGCCCAGGCCCGGACCCGGGAGCTCGACGCGCGCGGCACCGAACTCGAACAGCGCCGGCGGGAGCTCCAGCAGCGGGCAGAAGCGCTGCAGAGCGAGCGACAGGCGGTCGATACGCGCGGGGCCGAACTCGACCAGCGCGGCGAAGAACTCGAACGAACCGCCCGGTCGCTGGAGCAGCAGCGCCAGGAAATCGACGCCCGGCGGCGCGAGCTCGAAGCGTTTGAAACCAACCTCGAACCCGCGCGGCGCGACCTCGAGCAGCGTCAGGCGCAGCTCGCGCCGGCCGAAGAGAAGCTGTCGCAGCGCGCGGCGGCCCTCGACCAGCGCCAGGCCGAGCTCGACGCCCTGCGGGAACTGGTCGAGGACAACGCCAGGCAAACGCGGGAAAAGGAGGCCGAGCTCGCCGCCCGGCAGCGGCACCTCGCCGCCCAGGGTGACGAGTTGGCCGCGGAACGGGAACGCCTCACCCGCCAGCACGCTTCCCTGCTGGAGCAGCAGATCGAACTGACCGCCAAGCTGGAAGACGTCGCCGCCACCGATACGCAGCTCAGTCGGCAGCGCATCCAGGTGCTCGAACACACCGCCGAGCTCAACCGCCGAACGAAAAAGCTCAGGCAGCGCCTCGCGGCCTGCGACGCCCGCGAGCACGAGCTGCGCCGGCGGGAGCACGAACTCACCCGGCGCGAAGCGGACGTCGAACAACGCGCGGCAGCGCTCCAGACGCAGACCGCCGAACTCGACGCGCACCGGCAGCAGCTTGAGCAATCCCGCCACGAGCTCGACGAAATGCGCGCCGCGATCGACGCACGCCGCGAAGCGGTCGAGCGGGCGGAAGTGGAACTGGCCCAGGCTCGCAACGATCTCGAACACCGCCGCGCCGAACTCGACGCGCTGGGCCGATCGCTCGCCGAACAGCGCGCCGAGCTGAACGGGCGGGCCGACGATCTGGACGCGCGCGACCGCCAACTGGCGCAACACGCCGAGCGGCTCGAAGCGCAGTCGCAATCCGTGGCCCAGCGCGCCCAGACGCTCGACCAGCGGGCGGCCGAGCTCGAGACGCTCCACCAACAGGCCGAGCAGAGCCGGAAGCAGGCCGAGCAATCCGAGCGCCTGGCATCCGAAGCCCACGAGCGGGCCGAGGCCCGCGAAGCAAACCTGCGGCAGGTTGAGCTCGAAGCCGAGATCGAACGGGAAAACCTGCGAAAGCAGACGGCCTTGCTGGAGGAACAGCGTCAGCGGCTGCTCGAACTCGAAGACCAGGCCGAGGCCCGGCTTGCCGAAGCCCGCGAAACCGCCGAGACGAGCGTGCCCGTGGCGGCCGAAGTGGTGGCGGCGCCGGCTGCCGCACCGGCTTCGCGGCTGTGGCTGGTGGCGCTGGCGGCGACCTTCGCACTCGCCGTGGGTGCGGTCTGGTACCACACCCACCCGCCGACCTACCGCGCCACGATCGACCTGCGCGTACTCGGCACGCGGGCCGATGCGGCCACGCGGCTCCAGGATCACGCCGCCTGGCTGCTCTCTGAGCCGCTCGAAGCGTGGTGGGAGCCGCCTCCGCCGGTCGAAAGCTGGCGCTCGGCGCGCCGGGCCGGGCGGATCGCCCTGGTCCCCCTGCCGGAAGACAACACCCTGCGGCTGACGCTCTCCGGCCCGGACGGGGCGCAGGCCCAGGCCCTGTTGATGGCCGCGGCCCGGGCGTATGCCGCCTGCGTCGAGGCGATGCCGGCCGAGCGCTTCGCCGATGAGCGGATGGAGGACTGGCGCCGTCGGGTCGCGCTGCTGGAGGCCGAGCAGCAGCGCCGGGCGGCGCGCGTCGCGGAACTGGAGCGGAAGCTGCGATCCGTCCCGGGCGCCGAACAGCGCCGCCAGGCCCAGCAGGTATTCGACGCGACGGTCGCGGAACTGCGGCGGCTCGAAACGCAGCAGCGGCAGCAGCGTGAGACACTCGCTTCGCTCGAAGCCCGGGAGGTTCCCAAAGGCGTCGTGCCTCCCGACGCGGTGCGCGAGGCCCTGGCCGACGATCCCGTTCATTCCGAAGACGTCAAGGAGTTTCGGGCGGAGGCCCGCGATTATCGCACGGAGATCGCGGTTGCGATGGTCATGCTCGACGATCCGCTCCAGGAACTGCGCAAGGCGGTGCGTGAGCTCGGCGAAACGATCGCCGAACAGCGGGACCTCCAGCCGCCCCCCAAGGTCCGGGCGGTGGTCGAGCAATGTCTTTCGGACGTGGAAGATTTCAACGAGCTGCTGGCGGATTTCGCACGAGGCTGGTCGGCCCGGCGTGAAAAGATCGAACGGATGAAGGCCGAAGAGCAGATCGTCGAGCTCGTCGAGCAACGCAACCAGGCCACCGAGGCGGCCGACCGGCTGGTGGCTGAAACGCACCGCTTCGTCAAGGCGCTGCGCGGCCGCATCGAGAAACTCGGTTCCGCGGGAGCGGCGACCACGCGGGCGCTCGTCGTGGCCAGCGTGCTGCGCGGCGAACTGGCCCCGCTCAAGGAACGGGTCGCCGGGATCGAGGAGGGTGCCAAGGCCCTCGACCCGCAGGTCAACGTGCGGCTCGACGCCCACGACCGCCAGGTGCGCGGGCTGCGCACGCGGCTGCGCGAGCGGGCCGGACGTATCCGCGAGATGCTGCAGGCACAGGCGGATCGCGCTGCCCGGGAGGCCCGCGATCTCGAACTGGGCAACCTGCGCCAGCGGCTGACCGAAATCGAACACCGCCGGCAGATGCTGATGGAAACACTGTTGGGCAGCCTGACCACGCTGCGTGCGCTCGACCGGCATCACGAACAGTTGCGGGCCCTCTCGGCCGCCATCGAGACCGAGAAGTCGGCGGCCGCGGAACTGGCCCGGCAGCTTCACGCGCTGCGGGCCGCACCTCCCCAGGTGCAATGCGACTCGATCGAAGCCGCGCCGGCGAACGTGGCGATGATCACTGGCAGCCATCGCGAGCGCGATTCCGCCCTGGCCGGCGGCGTTGCTTTCCTGGCAACGCTGTTCCTGTGCGCGCCCGCCCTTCTCCGCGGACGCGCCGCGACTCCAAACACCGCCCCGGCACACGACGAGCCGACCCCCTCCGCCGATTGACGTTATAATCCGCGCCAACTTCGATCGGAGAACGTCACCACGCCCGAACCACTGAGGGCGGGTCAAGGAAAGGGTATGCGGATGTGCAGCAGAATGCTCGTAGTGGGGCTGGCGACGATGTTCGCCGCGGCCGGGCTGGCCGGGTGTTCGCGGACGATCGTCGGCCATTACGACCTCGTCCGGGCGACGCCCAATCCCGAGGACTTCGCGATCGACGATGCCGACTTCCTGCGCGACGGACGCTACCACGCCGTCGTCACCATCGGCGGCCACACCGCGCGGGAGAGCGGCGCGTACGAGTTCAACGGCTACAAGCTCACGCTCCGGCCGGCCGCCGGCGGGCAGCGCAAGTACAACGCGACCATCAAACCCGGCCGGCTCGAGGTCTTCTCCGGCAAGCGCGCCGTATATCTCAGGAAGAACGGCAAACCGCGTACCCGCGACGAGGAGCAAACGCCGTGAGCGCCGCCTCGAACGAACCCGTTCGGCGGCGCGTCATCTTTCACGGCCGCGTGCAGGGCGTCTGTTTTCGCGCCACCGCGCGTGACCTGGCGCGCGGCTTTGCCGTCACCGGCTTTGTGCGGAACCTGGCCGACGGCACCGTCGAGCTCCAGGCCCAGGGCGATCCAGGCGAGATCGACCGCTTCTGCGCCGCGATCCACGATGCGTTCACCGGCTTCATCACGCACGCCGACAGCGACGCAATCCCCCCCGTTCCGGGCGAAGAGCGCTTCGAAATCCGCTTCTGACCGCGCCGCCGGCCCCGGCCCGGCGCCCGGTGCGGAGCCACCCGGCCGCCGGCGTAACGCCTGTGTCACGCGGGGGTTCCGCGCATGGCCCCGGGCGGTGTCGCTCTGTCCCGTCGTCCCTCGATTCCGCGGTCCGGTCATGGCCCGGCTTGCCGGATGCGGCCGGCGCGCGGAGAATGCCGGTTTCGAGCCCACAATCGCACGTACAGGAGACACGCCGTGCAGACAAACACGCTCCGCTTGCGTTCTGATCTTGGCAGTCGGCGCCGCGCCGGCGGCCTGCGCCTCGCCCCGCTGGCCGCGGTGGTGTGGCTCGTTCCGCTCGTCGCCGCCGACAAGCCGGTCCGCGACCACGACATCACGGTCGATGACTACGCATCGGTTGCGATCATCACCGGTTGCGTGCTCGCGCCTGACGGCCAGCGCGTGGCCTACACGGACCTGCGCTGGGACGAGGCCACCGACCGCCGGGCGCTCGATATCTGGGTCACGTCGGTCACCAACCCGTCGCCGCAGCGGCTGACGTTCGACCCGGCCTCCGACCGCAGCCCGCATTGGAGCCCCGACGGCCGGTGGATCTACTTCCTCTCCAGCCGCAAGCGGGCCGGCGAAGACTCCCCGCCCTACAACGGCAAGACCCAGGTGTGGCGGATCGGCGCGAACGGGTTGAACCTCACGCCGGTGACGCGCTTCGAGAAGGGCCTTTCCGGCTACACCCTGTCGAAAGACGGCCGCACGCTCTACTACCTGGTCCACCGCGACCAGGACATCGACGACTGGAAAGACCTGCGCGGCAAGCACAAGGAGATCGTCACCGCGACCCCCGGCAGCCACAAGGTCTCCGAGATCTGGAAGCTCAACCTGAACACCTGGCGGACCGAGAAACTCGTCGACGACGGCCGCTACATTCGCGGATTCGCGGTTTCGCCCGACCAGCGTCGCATCGCCATGCACACCACGCCCGACGAGCTGCTCATCAACAACGAAGGCTGGTCGCGCGTCGATGTCTACGACGCCAAGACCGGCAAGATCGCGGCGCTGCCCGACGAGCTCTATCGCAAGAACGTGCGTTCGCCCTACGGTTGGATCGAGGAGCTGGCCTGGTCCGATGACTCGCAGGCCCTGGCGTTCACGGTCGGCTGGGACGGCTACCCCAACGAGGTCTACGTCGCCGAGTGGCAGGGCGCTCAGCCGGCGGTTCGCCGACTCGAGCGTCCCGCCGACGAGACCTCGGTGGGCGGCGCCCTGCACTGGCGGCCCAGGTCGCGCGACCTGTGCTTCCTGGTCGAGTGGCGGGCCCGCCAGCACGTCGGCTGCATCCAGGACGTGCGCGACGGCAAGCAGGGCCGCTACATGGTGCTCACGCCGGGCGATATCGTCGTCCACGCCTACAGCTTCTCGGAGTCGGGCAAGACGCTCGCAATCGTCATGAGCGACCCGGGCCACGCCCGCGACGTGTACCTGGTCCGCAAGCCCGGCCGCTACGCCCGGCTCAGCGACGCCAACCCGCAGATGGCCACGTGGAAGCTGCCGCAAATCTCGCTGGTCCGGTGGAAAGGGGCCCGCGGCGACGAGGTCGAGGGCGTGCTCGAGCTGCCCTTCGGCTACGATCCGAAGACCGACGGACCGCTGCCCATGATCGTCGAAATCCACGGCGGCCCGACCGCTTCGACGCAGATGGGATTCCGGTTCTGGTGCTACGGCCGCACGATCATGCCGGCCAACGGCTACGCCCTGCTGAGCCCCAACTACCGCGGCTCGACCGGCTACGGCGACAAGTTCATGACCGAACTGATCGGGCACGAAAACAACATCGAGGTCGAAGACATCCTCGCCGGCGTGCGGGCCATGATCGACCGCGGCATCGCCGACCCGGACCGGCTCGGCGTCATGGGCTGGAGCAACGGCGGATTCCTCACCAACGCCCTGATCGCCCGCACGACGATGTTCAAGGCGGCCAGCAGCGGAGCCGGTATCGCCGACATGCTGATCCAGTGGGGCATCGAAGACACGCCCGGCCACGTCGTCAATTTCATGGAGGGCCTGCCGTGGCAGAACCCGGACGCCTACCGGGCCGCGTCGCCCATCTGGCACATGGCCGACACGAAGACGCCGACGCTGATCCACGTCGGCGGCAGCGACGCCCGCGTCCCCGTCCCCCACAGCCGCACGCTCTACCGGGCGCTGCACAAGTACCTCGATGTGCCGTCGATGCTGCTGGTCTACCCCGACCAGGGACACGGCCTCGGCCGATGCAGCATGCGCCAGGCGAAGATGGAGTGGGACCTGGCGTGGTTCAAACGCTACATCCTCGGCGAGGACGACTGAGTCCGCGGGACAACTCAGCTCCGCTGAAGACTCGCACGCCCGAAGCCGGCGCGGTCCGACGACCGGCGTTGCAGATACGTGCGCGGTGCGTGCTGCCCACCAGAGCCAGGCGATACAGGGCGGCGGAGGACCGCGCGGGCTGATAGCCTGCGGCTCTTCGATCGGCCGGTTGCCGGCCGGGATTCCGAAGACCTGCTGGGTGGGCTCTGCCCACCACAACCAGACAACCGCAGCGGTGCGAACGTACCAGCGGACGCCAGCACGCTTCGTACGCTCCCGCGCAGCTCCAGACAGCTCCCGAGGACCGTCACGCTCCCTGAACTTCACGCACCGATAAAAACGGTTGCGACACGGCCGCAGCGGTGTTAGCTTGTCAACCAAGCAGAAAGGTCTCGCAGCAATACCGATTCGGAGACCATGTGGGAGCACGGGTTCCGACGGAGGGGATCCAGGTCAGCTTTCGCCCGATCGGCGGCGGAACGACCGTACCATTCGCATCTGTCTGTCCTCTCCGCTCGACTCGTTTTCTCGGCTCCGTTCACGTTCGCTCGTGCCGCCGGCGCTCAACGGCCCGGCCCGGCGGCGTCACGTTCGCGGGCCGCACACGGCACCACCACGGTGCTTTCCTGCAGGAGGAGAGTGCAAGCAATGATCTCGACACGACGGCTTCTGATACGCCGCGTCGCAGCCGCCCTCATCGTGGCGGCGGCGACCAGCGGCGCCCTGGCGAACCTGCTGGTCGACGCGGGGTTCGAGGATCCCAACATCGCGATCGGCGACTTCGGCCAGGTCGTTGGTCCCCCGTTCTCCCCGGGCTTCTGGGGAGCCGAGCAGGGCAACAAGACGACGGCGGAAAACGGCCTGACACCGCTGGAGGGAACCTCCATGCTGCACCTCAGCAAGCGGTCGGACGAACAGACGCAGGCCTGGCAGGCGGTCGATCTCTCCGGGTTCGCCGCCTTCATCGACTCGGGCAACGCCGTTGCCACGTTCGGAGCCTCGTACAACGTGCCCGAGGGTGCCCCCGGCAAGGACGGGCCCGCCCACGCCCTGGCGTCGATCATGTTCTTCGACGATATCAACGGGTGGCCAGACTACACGCTGATCGAAACCTCATCGGCGGACCTGGACGAGGATGCCGGATCGTGGGAGCCGGTCGTCGTGAACACGGCCGTGCCCGTCGGCACGCGCTGGGCGCTGGTGGAGGTACACTTCGTCAACGCCACGCTGACCGCCTACGGCGGATACGTGGACGACACCTTCTTTACCATCCCCGAGCCGGCGTCTCTCGCTCTGCTGGCGACCGGTGTGTTTGTCCTGCTTCGTCGCCGATAGACGCGACGGGTCGTTGTGCCTGGACGAGTCCGATGCCCCCGCCGGTGCGAGGCGCCGGCGGGGGTCTTGATTCCTCGCCGATCGGTCGCGCCGGCGCGTATCAGTGCGAGGGGCGTTCGAGCCGGATGCGCACGTCGGCGACGTGGCAACCCTCGCCGGCGGGGTGGACGATCAGCGGGTTGATGTCCAGCTCGGCGATGCGCGGAAAGTCGTTCGCCAGTTGCGAGAGGCGGCGCAGCGTCTCTTCGATCGCCGGCAGATCGCTCGGCGGCTCGCCGCGGACACCCTGCAGGACGCTCGACGTGCGCAGCTCGCGGACCATCTTGCCGGCGGCGGATTCGCGGATCGGTACGACCCGGAAGGTCACATCCTTGAACGCCTCGACGTAGATGCCCCCGAGCCCGAACATCAGCAGGTGGCCGAAGACCGGATCGCGGTGGACGCCGAGGATCACTTCCTTGCCCGCCGGAATCATCGGCCGCACCAGGATCCCCGCGATGTCCCGCGCCTCGACGTGGCGCAGCACGTTCTCGCGCATGGTCTGCCAGGCCGCGCGGACCTCGTCGGCCGACTTCAGATCGAGCACGACGCCCTTGACCTCGATCTTATGGACGATCCTGGGCGAAACGATCCGCAGCACGACCGGGTAGCCCAGCCGCTCGGCCACCGCCACCGCCTGGTCGGCCGACCGGGTCAGTTCCGACGCGACCACCGGGAAGCGGTACGCTTCGAGCACTTCCAGCGCCTGCGATTCGAGCAGGTAGCCGTCCTCGGCGGTGTCGATCACGGCGGCGGCGCGGTCGCGGTCCACGTCGTCGTACACGCGAATGTCGCTCACCTCGCGGCTGAGCCACTCCCGGTACCACGCCGCGTGCCACATCGCGTCGGCGGCCCACTCGGGCAGGATGTAGTGCGGAACGCCGTGCTCCTGGAGAATGCGAATCCCCGGCGCCACGTCCTTGCCGCCCATGAACGAGCACAGCAGCGACTTGCCGCTCGGGGCGTACCGCTTCCAGATCTCGCAGATCGCCCGCGCAATCGCGGTGATGTTGGTCATCGACTGCGGCGTCAGGATCACCAGCACCTGGCTCACCGCGTCGTCCTCGAACACGGCTTCCAGCGCCGCGGCGTAGCGGTCTTCGCGCGCGTCGCCGATGACGTCGATGGGGTTCTTGAGATTGGCCGAAGACGGCAGCGCCCGCCGCAGGCGGGTGGTCGTCCGCTCGGACAGGCGGGCCAGCTCGAGCCCGTGACCGACGGCGGCGTCGGTCGCCATCACGCCCGGCCCGCCGGCGTTGGTGACGATCGCGATGCGCCGATCGCGGGCCAGCGGCTGGTTCGCGAGCAGCTGGGCGGTGTTGAACATCTCCTCGATCGACGCGCAGCGGATGATGCCCGACTGCTCGAAGACGCCGTCGCAGACCTCCGCGCTGGCCGCGAGCGCGCCCGTGTGCGACTGGGCGGCGGCGGCGCCCGCAGCGGTCCGCCCCCCCTTGATGGCGAGAATCGGCTTGGGGTTGGCGCGGTTGCCGGCGATCCCGCGGGCGGCCTGCATCAGCTCGCGCCCGCGGGTGATTTCCTCCAG
>CAYRXN010000170.1:0-3681 GCA_964428275.1 uncultured Planctomycetales bacterium
GTCGGACTGGGTGATGTAGAGCTCGTATTCGCCGGTCGCGTCGGAGAAGTAGGCGATCCAGCGCTTGTCCGGGCTCCACGACGGGTCGCGCTCGGCGACGCCGTCGGTTCGGGTGAGGTTGCGGGGGCCGCCGTGCTTGGCGGGCAGCGTCCAGATGTCGCCGCGGGCCTCGACCACGATGCGTTTGCCCGAGGGCGAGATGTCGGCGTTGGCGATGTTGCGGGACACGTCGATGAGCTGTTCGCGGATCTGCGGACGGTCGCCGGGAATGATGACCTCGACGCTGCGCGACTTCCCGGTGCGCAGATCGAGCAGGTAGAGATCGGCGCCGCACTGGAAGACGATCTCGCCCTGGCCGTCGGGGCCGGGGCCGATCGCGGGCCATTTGATGTCGTAGTCCTTGAAGTGGGTGATCTGCCGGCGGTTCCTGGACTTCGTGTCGTAGACCCAGATGTTCTTGCGGTGGCTCGGGCCGGCGTCGGAGAGGTAGTAGATCTTCTCGCGGTGCCACATCGGCTGGGTGTCGGTGCCGCCCCAGTCGGTGATCTTTTCGGCGCTGTGGCGGGTGAGGTGAAAGAGCCAGATGTCGGTGGCCATGCCGCCCATGTAGCGTTTCCAGGTCCGGTGGTCGCGCGTATACGGGGTGTAGGCCAGCCACTGTCCGTCGGGGCTGATCGCGCCGTCGGCGCCATAGGGGACGGGCAGCTTCTGGGGCAGGCCGCCTTCGGGGCTGACGGTGTAGAGTTCGGTCGCGCGCGGGTAGCGGCCCATGCCGTGGGCGAAGAAGATCAGCCGGTTGTCGGCGCTCCAGTCGTAGAGCCGCTCGGTGGTCGCGGGGTAAGTCACGCGAAAGGGCACCCCGCCGTCGACGGGCAGCGTGTAGATGTCGTTGTTGCCGTCGTAGTTGGCGATGAACGCGATGGTCTTGCCGTCGGGGCTGAACCGCGGTACGCCCTCGATCCCGCGCGGACTGGCCAGCGGCACGGCTTCGCCGCCGCCGCGCGGCACCACCCACAGATCGTTGGCGTAGGCGAAGACGATGTGCGTGGCGCTTACGTCGGGATGGCGCATCATGCCGGCGTGGGGGCGCGTGTTTGCGGCGGTCGCGACCGGCAGCGCGCCGACCAGCAGCGCACTGACAGCCAGCAACACGGAGCGTGGGGACGGGGCGATCATTCTCTGGTTCTCCGAAAAAGGGGGAGTTCTGACACCAGCGTAGACGGCCCGGCGGCCCGCTGCCGTCAAGAAATCGCCTCGGGCGATGCGCCCGTCGGTGATTTCGCCGCGCCAATCGTAACCAGCACGTCGTCGTAGGCCCGCCGCAGAAACGCCGGTCCCAGCCGTGCGCCGATGTGCCCCCACGGCAAGCGCTCGTCCGGCCGCCGCGCGCGGTGCGCGTAGAAACCCGGATCGACGCCCGTGGCGGCGAACGCCTGTTGCCAGATTTCGTCGCGGTAGGTTTCCGACCACGCATCGAGCCGCGCGCCGCGCCGCCAGGCTTCGTGGATCACCGCTCCCAGGCGCCGATCGCCGCGCGCCAGCACCGCTTCCAGGATCGACGTCTCCACCCGGTGGGTCTGCACGCGGACGGCGGACCGGCGGCTGTGCTTGAGCCGCATCAGCCGCGCCCGGGCCTGCAGGAAATACTCCTTGCGCGGCTGGGCCATCCACTGGAGCGGCGTAAACGGCTTGGGAACCAGCCAGCCGATCGAAGCCGTGACGCTCGCCGGCGCCAGCCCCAGCGTGCGGCGCAGCTCGCTGACCGCGACGGCCAGTTCCCAGATGCCGTCGATGTCTTCCGGTCGTTCGCCGGGGAACCCCACCATGAAGTACAGTTTGACCCGCTGCCAGCCGGCCTCGTACACGGCCCGCACGCCGTCCATCAGGTTCCCGTCGGTGACCTTCTTGCGGATCGCCCGGCGGAGATCGTCGCGGGCGGCCTCGACCGCGATCGTGATGCCGCCCTTGCGCACGCTCGCCCCCATCGCGGGGATGTGCCGCAGCATCCGGTCGATCCGCAGAGAGGGGAAGCTCAGGTTGACCATCCGCGGGGCGAAGCGTTCGTTGAGCCGCGTGGCCAGCTCGGGCAGCCGCGGGTAATCGGCCGTCGAGAGCGACAACAGCCCGATCTCGCCGATGCCCGTGGCGTGCTGGGCCTCGTCGGCGATTTCGAGGATGCGCTCGACACTGCGGACCTTGAGCGGTCGCTTGGTGTACCCCGCGTGACAGAAGCGGCAAAGCTGGGGGCAACCGCGCATGATCTCGATGCTGATCCGGTCGTGGACCGGCTCGACCCACGGCACCAGCGGGCGGCGCGGAAAGGGGGTCGCGTCGAAATCGTCCACGTGGCAACGTTCGATCCGCGTTGGCAAGCCGTCGATGCGCGGCGAGAAGTCGGCGATCGTTCCGTCGGGGTGGTAGGTCACTTCGTAGAGATTGGGGGCGTAGACCCACGGGAACCGCCGCGCCAGCCGGGGGATCATGGCGCGGCGGCCGACGCCGTCTCGTTTGTACGTCTTGACCGCCTCGAGGATCGCCGCGAGGGCGGGTTCGCCGTCGCCGATGACGACCAGATCGACGAACTCGGCTACCGGCTCGGGGTTGTCGGCCTGCGGTCCGCCCACGAGGACGAGCGGGTCGCGGTCGGTTCGGTCGGCGGCGCGCAGCGGCACGCCCGCCAGGTCGAGCATGTTCAGAACGGTCGTAAAGCACAGCTCGTACTGGAGCGAGATCGCGAGGATGTCCGCCGACCGCACGGGCTGGCGTGTGTCCCAGGTGAACAGCGGAATGCCGCGCTGGCGCATCACGTCTTCGGCGTCGGTCCACGGCGCGTAGGTGCGTTCGGCGCACACCCCCGGCGTGTGGTTGGCCTGCCAGTAGAGGATCTGGCAGCCCAGGTGCGACATGCCGATCGTGTAGGTATCGGGGAACGCCACGACGAGGCGCACCTGCGCCCGCCGCCAGTCTCCCGGACGGACGAGCTGATTGACTTCGCCGCCGATGTACTGCGCCGGCTGGCGCACGCGGGGGAGCAGTTCTTCGCTGACACGCTTGGCGAGCGGGGCGTCCGTCATTGCGGTTGCTGGTTTCCTCTTGCGATCGGGTCCGTCGTGCGCCGCCGGCGGCTGGGCGACCGATCCGGACGACCCGGCGGATTATAGCGGCTCGGGCAAACGAGCGCCGCGGGAAAGGGCTCTGCGCCGCGCGTCGCCGCCGGACGGTTGACGCCGCGCGACCGCCACGGCTACGCTTTGTGGCGTGTGCATGCGGGCCGCCGGCCTCGGACGCGGGCGGCGCCCGCGGAGTTACCCCCTATGGTCTTTGCACTGCTCGTCATCGGCGCGTACCTGCTGGGTGCGATCCCGTTCGGTTTCGTCATCGGCAAAGCGCACGGCGTGGACATCCGCCGACACGGCAGCCATAACATCGGCGCAACCAACACCGGGCGGGTGGTAGGACGCAAGTGGGGACTGCTGTGCCTGGTGCTCGACGTGCTCAAGGGGCTGGTGCCGATGCTGGTCGCGCGGCCGCTGCTGGTTCATCCGCCCGTCGATAGTGCCGCGCTGCTGCGCTGGATTCTGGTCGGCGTGGCGGCCGTGCTCGGACACATGCTGCCGGTCTATCTCAGGTTCCGCGGCGGCAAGGGGGTCGCCACGACGGTGGGCGTGGCGCTGGGGCTCT
>CAYRXN010000171.1:0-28625 GCA_964428275.1 uncultured Planctomycetales bacterium
AACATGGCCAGCTTTTCCGGGCTTTCCGGCAACGCCGGCCAGGCCAACTACGCCGCCAGCAAGGCCGGCGTCATCGGCCTGACCAAGAGCGTCGCCAAGGAGCTGGCCAAGCGCGGCGTGCGCTGCAACGCGGTCGCCCCCGGCTTCATCAAGACCGACATGACCGACGCACTGCCGCAGAAGGTCAAGGACACGGTCAAGCTCGTGATCCCGATGCAGAAGTTCGGGATGCCCGAAGACATCGCCCACGTGGTGGCGTTCCTCGCCGGCCCGGACTCGGCCTACATGACGGGGCAGGTGCTCTCGGTCGACGGCGGCATGCACTGCTGACGCGCGGGGCGCCGGCACGAAAGCGTACTGCGGCAGCGGCCTGAAGCCGAGGGGCCCCGCGCGGCCTGCGCCCGCAACCAAAGGGACCGAGGGACGCAGGGGTCATGGGGAGACGGGGAAGAAGTCTGCAAGGCACCGCGATGGGATGACGAACCGCGGGCCTCGGGGGCGTGGGTCGCCGTTTCGTGTCGGCCCCCTGCGGACCCGGCCCGCTGGTATTCGTGGCCACCCGGCGCCGGCAATCTGCCCGAGCTGCGGCTACTCGGCGATCCACTCGACCCACATCTTGCGCCGCGGGAAGTCCACGGTCCATGTGCGCATCTCGCGGAAGATCGGCATACCCAGAAGGACATCGGCCTGCATCCCGAGAACCGGGCTGAGCAGATCGTCGAGCGTGTCCAGCCCGATACCGGAATAGTCCTCGAACCGGCGGCCCCACAGATCGAGATCGACCCCCGGCGCCAGATGCAAGCCGGCGGCCTCGCCCTGCCCGACGCCCACGCCTCCCGCAGCAAAGGTCTTCTTGATGGGATGGTCGGGGAAAAGCGTCTTGAGCCGCCCCACCGAGATCGCCGCAACGTCCGCCCCGCTGTCGAGCAGGGCGATGGCGGGCGCGTCCTGCATGCGGATCGGCGCCATGAGTTTCGCGTCGCCGACGATCAGCACTTCGCCGCAGCGCCCCGCCGCAGGCTTGTCGGACGATGGAGCCACGACGAGTCGGGCCCCGCCGAAATCGAACGTAACCCGCGCCTCGGCAAAGACGCCCGTGCCGATGATGCCGTCGGCGGCCGCCTTCATCACTTCAGGCATGGCGAACGAGCGCGTCATCACGCGACGGCAGGTGATACTGCCGATGCGCAGCTCGTCCACAAGCATCTGACGCGACTCCTGTTTGCCCGAGACGCCGCGCACGCTGGCGGTGCCGAACGACTTGAGCCCCAGCTCGTCGGCCGCCTCGTCGCTCAGCGACAGCGTGATGCTGCCACCGGTGTCCACGATGAGCCGGTAGGGCCCGCGGCCGTTGATGGTCGCTGTGCAGTAAGGCAGGTGGAGCAGCGGGGCCACGGGCATCGGAGCTTCGCCGTACGCGGCGACGACGTTGAACGGCGCCGGGCCGATGGCTTCGAAGAACTCGGGCAAGCCCTCGAAGACCTCGGCCAGGAACAAGTCGGGATAGCCGTTCTCGGCATCGACCAGCTTCCCGGCCCGCCGCAACAGCGCGGGCAGATCCTTGAGGCGGTTGTCGGTCAGCCGCACGCTCAGAATTGCGTAGTATTGCGACGCCGTCTGGGGCCCGAGTTTCTCAAGCTGCGCGGCGGCGCGGCGTGCGGCGGCGTACTCTCCGCGAGCCAGATCGATTTCTGCCACCACGGCCAGCGCCACGCGGTCCTCGCCGTCGAGCGGGATGCGATCGACGATGCGCGCGGCCCGATGCACCCGTCCCGCCCGCCACAAGGCCCGCGCCACAGGGCCGCGCAGCGCGGGCAGGTCGGGGAAGTGTTTCTCCGCCGACTCGGCCAGTTCGAGCCCGGCTCGCCAGTCGTCGGCCCGATAGGCGACGTCGAGGGCCCGGCGATAAGCCTCCGAGCTGGACGCCTTGCGGGCCCGCTCGACAGCCGGCCCGACGCGGTCCTTCCACGGATTCTCAGCCGACGGGGCCGAAGGGATCAGGAACATGACTGTTACCGCGACCAATGCGCGTCTGAGCATGGAATCACCTCGCAGGCGCAAGCCGACCGGCTCACGACCTGGCCTTGTGAAGTCCCCGGGCGCGGGCCTCGCGCGCAGAGGACAAAACCCGCAGGTCGGCCGGCCTGATCGCCCGCTGCGCCGCCGCCCGCGTCTCGAAGAACCGATCGCTTCCGATTCCGCCGTAGACCGGCGTCTTGCCCGGCCCGCCGATGTTCGCGCGCACGAACGCGACAACGCGATCTTCGATTCCCGGGACTTTGCGGAACATCCCGGTGCCGTGCAACTTGCCCGGTACGATCGTCTTCTCCGCACCCTGGCACAGCGGCGCCAGCCCCTCGGCGCCTTTCCGTTCGCGCGCGTCGGCCGCCGCGACGAGCCACAACCGGCGGCCCTTGATCTTGCGTATATCCGCGCGCGAATCGAGCCCGAGGTAGTTGAGCCCGGGGCTCAGGCAAACCACCGCATCGACACTCGGATCGAGCGCGGCATAGCGCAGCGCCACGCTGCATCCCACGCTCGCACCGATGACGGCGAAGCGCGCCGGATCGACCCCCTTCTGACGAACAAGCCACGTGTAGGCCGCCCGCACGTCGCGCGTCATCGCGTCGAAGACGGCCGTCTCGCGCTCGATGACGGCCCGGCGCGTCTGTTCGGTCGCGCTGTCGCCATGACCACGCATGTCGATCGCCAGAACCGCGAAGCCGGCCTCGTGGAGCGGGCCGGCCAGCGGTCGCCAGGCCTTGCGGTTGCTGCGGTACATGTGCAGGCAGATGACGATGGGGGCGGGGGTCTTGTCGAGTTCGGGCGGATAATAGTCGGCGGCGATCGTCAGGCCATCGCTGGTCTTGAAGTGTACCGTCTGCCACTCGGCCGCCCCGGCCGCCCCGGCCACCGCCGGCAGCATCAGAAGCAACGCAAGCAGCGACGGCGTCCCCGGCGTGCCGCGCGGGGCCGCGGCCGACATACCGGTCAGATCGTTCACGGCTCCAACTCCTTCCTGAGGCCCACCCGCGATGGCTCGCCGGGGGCCGTCCTCAGCGAGATTCTACGTCCGAGGGCTGGTCCGGTGCCAGCGATCGGCCCATAATCCATCAAAGCGGGAACCGGAGCCGAAATCGAAATCAGCGGAATTGGGCGCAACCCCTGGCAGTTACACAAGGTAGATACCGGGCGCGTCCCGGTACGGACGCCGCATGCAACCTGACGGCGACAACTCGTTCGAATCGCTGGCCCTGCCCCACCTGGACACGGTGTATCGGGTGGCGCTCCGGCTGGCGCGCGACGAGCACGAGGCGGAAGACCTGGTGCAGGAAACCTACTTGAAAGCCTGTAAAGCCTTTGGCCGCTTTGAGATGCGCGAGTTTGGCATCCGGCCGTGGTTGCTGCGCATCTTGCACAATACGTTCCTCAACCGGGTATCGCGCAACAAGCGCGCCCCCCGGGCGGCCGACCAGCAATCGCTCGATCAGGTACACGCCGACGAATTCGAGGGCGGCAGCGTCTGCGACCTGCCGGTGCTCGATTACGAGAACCTCGACAGCGAGGTCAGGACCGCGCTCGATCGGTTGTCGCCGGAGTTTCGGCTGGTGCTGTCGCTGTGGGCCACGATGGACTTCTCGTACCAGGAAATCGCCGACATTCTCGACGTTCCCATCGGAACGGTGATGAGCCGGTTGCACCGCGCCCGCCGCCAACTCGTGCGCGAGCTCGAAGACTACGCGCGGGAGAACCGGCTGGGGCCGGGAGGTGATGCAGCATGACAATTGACGAGGCCCGCGAGATCCTGCCGGTGTTCGCCGACGGAGAGCTCGACGCACAGCGTGCGGCCGCGCTCGAGACGCTGCTCGCGCAATCGCCGTCGCTGCGCGAGGAGCTGGAGCGCTGGAGGCAGTTGCGCCGTTGCGTCGGTCGCGTCGTCGAGTCGCATCCGTTGCCGGCGGGGCTCGAACCTGCGGTGCGGGCACAACTGGCCGGGGCAGCGCACGCACGCCGCCCGCGGACCATCAGGCTGTTCGCCACGCTGACAGCGGCGGCGGCGGTCGCCGCCCTCGCCGTCACGTTCTGGCCCACGCCCACGCAGGCCACGACGCCGCTGGTTTCGGCAGACGACTTTGCCAACGTCTACCTGCGTTGCGGCGTCGCGACGCGACACCACGGCATCGACGTTCCCCTTGCAAGCCCCCGGGCCGCCCGTCGCGCGCTGGACGATCGCGAGCCGTTTCCGGTCCTGGTTCCCGACCTGACGAGCCTGGGCTACAAGCTGGACGGGGTCTGTGGCTGTTTTCACGCAGGCAAGGTTCACGGCATCCATGTCTTTTATCGCCACGACGGGCCGACGCCGACAGTGATCTCGTTCTTCTCCGTGGACCAGCGGGTGTGCCTGGCAAACTCGAAGGCCGGTCCGCGCTGCGCACAGAACAACGCCAGCTACGAGCTGGCCGAGTGTCGCACGATCGTGGTGTGCAAGTGGGACGAGCAGGCCAACAGCTACGCGGTGTGCAGCGAAATGCCGGCCGACCAACTGCGACAACTCGCGGACGACGTCCAGGTCGCACTCGCGCGCCCGCCGATGCTCGCCTTCGCCACGCCCGGCGACTGATCCGCCCCCCCCCTGATCCACGGCCTCACCAGGCTCCGCCCGGCCCCGCCCGAACCACCGGGGCCACGCAGTCGGTGCGCCTCCCGCTACTCGATCGCCTGATCCGGCTCGGCCCGCCCGGGAGACGAACCGGCCGGGTCAGCGGCCGGGCGCGGCGGGCGGATGCGCAGCACGGGCGGCGACAGCGACACCTGGTGCCCGGGCGCGACACTCTTGGTAAGGAACACACCGCCGCCGATGATCGCGCCGTCGCCCAGCACCGTCGCGCCGCCGAGGATCGTCGCGTTGGCGTAGATGGTCACGTGGTCACCGACGGTCGGGTGGCGCTTGTGGCCGCGGATGAGCCGGCCGCGCTCGTCTTTGGGAAAGGACAGCGCACCGAGCGTCACCCCCTGGTAGATCTTGCAGTTGTCGCCGATTTCGGTCGTCTCGCCGATCACGACGCCGGTGCCGTGATCGATGCAGAAGTTGCGGCCGATGCGGGCGCCGGGGTGGATGTCGATGCCGGTAAGCTGATGGGCGTGCTCGGTCATGATGCGCGGCAGCTTGGGCACCCCCAGCGCGTAGAGCTCGTGGGCATAGCGATAGATCGTGATCGCGAGCATGCCCGGATAGGCCAGGATGATCTCCGCGGTGCTCTCGGCCGCGGGATCGCCGTCGTAATGGGCCTGCACGTCGTCGGCCAGCAGCGCGCGAATCGCGGGGATGCGCTCGACGAAGCGCCCCGCGACCTCGGCCGCCTGCCGCTCGCAGGTGGTGGTGACGTCCCGCTCGCCCCGCTCCTCGGCCTGGTGGCACAGGCAGCGGCTGATCTCGCCGCAGAGCCGCCCCCACAAGCGCGGCAACAGCTCGCCCACGTGATAGCTGATGTTGTGGCGGGTCAGGTCCTGGCGCCCGACGTAGCCGGGATAGGACAGTTCGAGCAGCAGGTCGCACAGGCACACGATGCCGGCCCGCGACGGCAGATAGCAGCGGTCGATATGCTGGGTGCGCGCGTCGGCGTCGTAGCTCTGCACGAGGGCCTCGACCAGCGGCGCGAGGCGTTCTCCCAGCGGAACCGAACCGTCTGCTCCCATCGCCTCATCCCTTGCGAATCAGCCGCCCCCGGGCGTCGTAGCACTGCATCTGGATCTGGTCCGCGTGCAGGTTCGTGTCGGAACGGACCGAGATCCGGCACTCGTACCGCGTTTCCAGATCGTGAATCTGGGCCCGCTTGCGGTTCTGCAGCAGGTAGGCCACCTGCGGGGCGGCGGCGATTTCGATCGCGTGCACGTTCTTGTTGGTCAGCGCCAGGTGCAGCGAACGCATCGCGTCGAGCACGACCGACTCCGGCGACTTGACCAGCCCGCTGCCGCGACAATGGGGGCAGTCCTGATAGACGCTGCGCGTCAGGCTCGCCCGCTGGCGCTGGCGGGTCAGCTCGATCAGGCCGAACTGGCTGAACCGCAGCACCTTGGCCCGCTCCTTGTGGGCCTTGAGGTTGCGCGCCAGCCGCCGCTCGACCTCGCGCTTGTGCGCGTCCTGACGCAGGTCGATGAAGTCGCACACCACCACGCCGCCCAGGTCGCGCAGCCGAAGCTGGCGGGCGATTTCGTCCGCGGCTTCCAGGTCGATCTTGTACGCGGTCGATTCGGCGTCGTCCTCGGTGCGGAACTTGCCGCTGTTCACGTCGATCGCGACCAGCGCTTCGGTCTGGTCGATCACCAGCGAGCCGCCCGACTTGAGCGGAACGTGGCGCGAGTGCAGCCGCTGAAGCTCCTCCTCGATCCCGTAGCGGTGGAAGATCGGCTCCGAATCCTCGTAGTAGACGACCGCGTCGCGCGTCCGCGGCGAAAAGATCGACAAGAACTCGCTGGCCCGTTTGGCCACGTCGGCGTCGTCGATCACGATCCGCTTGATGTCGCTGGTGTACACGTCGCGGATCGTGCGGATCACCAGGTCGGACTCGGTGTACAGCTCGGCCGGCGCCTTGCGCTTGGCCATGCGGCCTTCGACCGTCTTCCACAACCGGCTCAGGTAGTTCAGGTCGCTCTGGAGCTCGCGCTTGGTGCGATCGAGCGCCGCGGTGCGGGCGATGAAGCCGATGTTGTCGGGCAGGTCGAGCTCGCGCAGCACGTCGCGCAGGCGGTGGCGCGTTTCCTCGTCCTCGATCTTGCGCGACACGCCGAGCTGCCGCATGCCCGGCATCATCACCAGGAACCGCCCCGGGATGCTCAGGTAGGTCGAGAGCGTCGGCCCCTTGGTGCCGATCCCCTCCTTGGTGACCTGAACGATCACCTCCTGCTTGCGCCGCAGACAGCGCTGGATCGGCGGGCGGTTGCGGCGCGGCATCTTGCGGCCGACGTTCTCGGTGTGTTTCTCGCCCTCGGGGAAGTACTGCGGGTGCAGGTCCGAGACGTGCAGGAAGCCGTTCTTGCCCTGGCCGAAGTCGATGAACGCCGCCTGGATGCTCGGCTCGACGTTGGTGACCACGCCCTTGTAGATGTTGCCGACGTGGTTCTCCGACGACGCCCGTTCGAGGTAGATTTCCTGGAGCACGCCGCCTTCCAGGATCGCGATGCGGCATTCCTCGCCCGGCTCGACGTTGATGATCATCTCGCGTTCGCCGGTGGGCGCCAGCGGCCCCGCAGCGGCCGCCTTGCCCGTTTTCTCAGGCTGCGCCGGGGCCGGTTCGCCCTCGGCGGCCTCGGTCGAGTCGGACGAGGCCGGCTCGTCGCCGTTGCCGGACTTGCGCCGGCGCCGGCGGCCGCGCCGCCTGCGCTTGCGCGAGGTCTTCCGCTGGCCTTCTTCTTCGGGCGATTCGCCGTCGGCCGCGGGCGCGGCCTCCCCCTCCGCAGCGGGCGCCGCCCCCTCGGCGGCCGGCGCTTCGGCGGTGTCGTCGACCGGCTGCCCGGACGAGGGCGCTTCCGCGTGTTCTTCGCCGGCGCGGGCCGCCTCGCCATCCTCGCCGGCGGACTTCTTGCGGCGCCGGCGGCCGGCCCGGCGTCGCTTGCGGGCCGTCGGCTGCTCGGCAGGTTGCTGCTCCTCGCCGCCCCGCTGCTCCGCGGCCGCGCTATCGGGAGCCAGGACCGCGACGCCCCGATCGTCGTCGTAACCGTTATCCGAAACGGCGGCCGCTTCGACCGGCTGAGGCTGTCGCGCCGCCGGCTGCGAGACCCGGGCCGCCGCGCGTTCGCCGGAAGCCTCGTCCGCCCCGCTGCCGGGCGCGAGCCGCGGGCTGTGCGGCGCGGCCGCGGGGAAGCGGATCACGATCGAGTCCTCGTCGCGCACCACCTCGGCGCCCGGCGTGGCGACGCTGATCGCCGATTCTGTCACCCCCGAACTGCCGACCGCGGCGGTCTTCTTGCGTTTGCGCGTGCGCGTCGAAGCCTGCTTGCGTTTGGTGGTTTTCTTCGCGCTCCGCCCCGGCGGAGTGGTCGCGGACTCGGTCCGGGCCGCGGTCTTCTTTTTCGAACTCGCCGCAGCCTTCCTGGTCGTCTTGCGCTTGGCCGTCGTTTTGGTTTTCTTCGCAGCGGTGGTCGTCTTGGCCTTGCTGCGCGTGGTCGCCTTCTTCTTTGCGACGGTCTTTTTCTTCGTCGCCGTCGTCGCTTTCGCGGTCGTTGCCTCTTCGGCGGCGCCCGCGGCGTCCTTGGTTCGCGTCGTTTTCTTCTTAGCCAACGTGATTCCTTTCCGTAGCCGGCAGCCACCGTTCGCGGTCCGCCAGCGGAGTTTTCCACATCACTTCCACCCGCCGCGTGCGCGATTTCAGCGCGTCGCCGGGCAGGTTCAGTAACTGCAATACTTCTTCGGGCCGGGCCGTGCGCTGCGCCACGAAGCGCAGCGCCATGCGCAGCCGATTCCCGTCGAGGTCGATCCGTTCGATGCACGGCCGGACCTCGACCTCACGCGCCGGGCGCTGCGGGCCGAAGTCCCGCGCGATGACCGCCGAATCGCGCGCGAGCAGCCCGGGCACCGCGGCCCGCGCCGTCCGGGCCTCGTCGGCGTCCAGCTCGGTGACGTAGACGATCCGTGCCGGCTGCGGGCGCACCCGCCGCTCCAGCACGAGCAGCTCGACGAGCCGGCACTGGGCCGGCAGCGCCGCCTGGAGCGATTCGGCCAGCCCTGCCGCCGGCGGCGCCGCGACCAGCGTGACCATCAGCCACTCGCACTCCGACGCCAGCCCCACGCTGCGCGGCACCGGCAACACCAGCCGGGGCTGCGGGTTGAAGCCGCGTGAGTAGGCCACCGGCCACCCGGCCCGGTTGAGCGTGCGGGCGAACATGCGGATCTCGTCGTGGTGCGAGAGGTAGCGCAGGTCGCCGTCGATCGCCACGCAAGCCGCGGCCTGGACCCAGTCCTCGGGCGGGCAGGCGGCGTCGGAGCGGGTGGTTGCAAGCGTCTGCGCCATCAGATTCCGCTCTCGGGCGCGATTTCGCGCAGTTTGTCGCGCAGGTAGTTGATGACCTCGCGATCGCCGTCGAAACGCAGCACCTTGCGCGCGATACTCTCGCACCGTTTGACGGAGGTTCGCCGAATGATGCGCTTGATCTCGGGGATCTCCTTGGGCGCCATCGAGAGCTCGCGCATCCCGAGGCCCAGCAGCAACTCGGTGTAGATCGGCGACCCCGCCATTTCGCCGCACATCGCCACCGGCGTCTGGGCCCGCCGGCCGGCCTGGATCACTTCCCGGATCAGCTTGAGCACCGCCGGGTTGTGGGGACAGTACAGGTGCGCGACGCGCTGGTTGGAGCGGTCCACCGCGAGCGTGTACTGGGTCAGGTCGTTGGTGCCGATGCTCAGGAAGGCCGCCTCGCGGGCGAACGCGCCCGCCAGCAGGGCGGCCGCCGGCGTCTCCACCATGATCCCCACCGGAATCTCGCTCGCGAAGGGGATGCCGTCCTCTTCCAGATCCTCCATCGCGTCGTGCAGCGTGGACCGCGCCTGGCGCAGTTCCATCAGCGTGGTGATCATCGGGAACATGATGCGCACGTCGCCCTCGACCGCCGCCCGCAGGATCGCCCGCAGGTGGGTCTTGAACAGGTCGAGGTGCGTCAGGCAGTAGCGCACCGAACGGAGCCCCAGCACGGGGTTGTGGTTGAGCTGGCCCTGGCCCTCGTCGTAATCGCGCAGGTATTCGGCCATCTTCTCGGCGCCCAGGTCCATCGTGCGGATCGTCAGCGGCTTGCCCCGCGCGTGGCGCACCGCCCCGCGAAAGACCTCGTACTGCTGCTCCTCGGTCGGCGCCCGATCGGTGCCCAGGAACAGGAACTCGGTGCGATAGAGCCCCACGCCGTCGGCCGACACGTCGATCGCCATGCGCGTCTCGGCGGCCAGCTCGATGTTGGCCATCAGCAGGACGCGCGTGCCGTCTTCGGTGACGGCGGGCAGGTCGCGCAACTCGGCGAGCTGCGCTTCGAAGGCCCGGTACTCGCGCTGCCGCAAGCGGTAGCGCTCGATGGTCTGCTCGTCGGGGTTCGCGACGACCACGCCGTGCGTCCCGTCGAGGATGATCGTCTCGCCGCCGGCGATGTCGCTGGTGATGTCGTTGAGGGCGACGACCGCGGGGATGCCGAGCATGCGCGCGATGATCGCGGTGTGCGACGTCTGCCCGCCGACGTTGATCGCGAAGCCGAGGATGTGGGCCCGGTCGAGCTGGATGGCCTGCGAGGGCGTGATGTCGTGGGCGACGATGATGACCGGCTCGGTCAGCCGGGCGATGTTCTCCCGCGCCCGCCCCAGGATGTGCCGCAGCACCCGCTTTTCGATGTCGAACAGGTCGCGCACGCGCTCCTTGAGGTACGGATCGGCCACGCTGCGAAAGAGCCGCTGGCGGCGGTTCATCTCCTGGCCGAAGGCGTACGCCGCCGTGTAGCGCTGCTTCTCGATCAGCTCGACGACCGCGCTGCGCAGCCCCTTGTCGGCGATGAACTCTTCGTGGAAGGCGAAGATGGCGGAGGTCTTGTCACCCAGCTTGCGGGCGGCGGCCACGCGCAGGTCGGCCACTTCCTGGCGCGAGGTTTCCAGCGCTGCGTCGAGCGTGGCGATCTCCGCGGCGACCTGGGCCGGCGCGATCGTTCGGCGGGGGATGCGGTACTCTTCCGTGTCGAGCACCAAAGCCGGACCGATCGCCACGCCGGGCGATGCGTTAATGCCTTTTTTCGTAATCATGCTACGCGGACACCGCCGCGGTCGCGCCGGCCGGAAGCTTCCTGCGGCGTCCGGCGCGGAATACCGTGTTGAGCCAAACTCGTAGAGGCCGCCGCGCCCGCGTCAGGACACACCACAGGTTCCCGCGGATCACGCCCGGGCAACCGGCCGGGGCGGCCGGATGACGGCGCCGCCGAGCCCTCGCGCACGGCGCGGCACTATTCTTCGTTGAACCCCGAATCGATCAACGCGATCAGGGTCTCGGCGGCCTGGGGCGCGTCGGCGCCGTCGGCCACCACCTTGACTGCCGTCCCCTGCGTGGCCATGAGCATGAGCAGCTCCATCGGGCTGCACCCATCGGCCTCGCGATCCTCGCAATGCACCTTGATCTGGGAGGAAAAACGCGACGCGGCATCCACGAACTGCATGATCGGCCGAAAATGCAGCCCCTCCTTGTTCCGGATGACGGTCTCCTTTTCCACAATCACGGGCATTTCCACGTTGGACTCGTTCGCAGTCATCGGATCAGCACGCGGCCGCTCAATCGGCCAGCGCCGCTTCGTCCACTTCCTTGAGCAAATCGACGATCTTCTCCACCGTGTCCGACTGCTGCAGGAACCGTCGAAAACGCTCCTGCTGCAGGTGCCGGAAAACCAGCTCCATCGCCTTGAGATGCTGCTGGGGGTCGTCCTCGGGGCTGAGAATCAGGAACACGCCGAAGACCGGCCCCCCGTCCAGCGCCGCGAAGTCGATCCCCGCGGTGCTCCGCCCGATCGCCGCGACCGCCCGCTTGAGTCCGGTGACCTTCGCGTGCGGCGCCGCCACCCCCTTGCCGAAACCCGTCGTCCCCCTCGTCCGCTCCCGCGCGATGATCGACTTGATGACGCCGTCCACCGCGCTGGTTGGTATTGCGCCGGAGTCGGCCAGGACCCGCACCAGCTCACGGATCACGCCGTTGCGCTCCCGTGACTCCAACTCAGGAACGATCGCCTCCGCGCAAACCAACTCATGAAGTTTCATCACCATCTCCGCCTGTGACCAGCCTCCTCAGATCGAACCCGGCTCCTCCATGCTCTTGGGCGGGTGCTTGCGGTTGCGCACCTTCTCCTTGTGCCGGCGAATCTGCCGCTCCACCTTGTCGAGCACCAGATCCACCGCCGCAAAAGCGTCTTCGTGCTCTTCGCTGGCCACGAACGGCGGCGTCCCCTCCGCGCGGACGATGATCTCCGCCGTATGGTGACCGTTGTTGCCGTCGAGAATGACTTCGGCCGCATGGACCCGGTCATAGAAACGCTTGAGCCGCTCGGTCTTCTTCAGGCAGTATTCCTCAAGCGCCTCGCTGACCCCCATATGCCGTCCGGTTACGGTGATCTGCATCGCTACTCGCCTCCTGACGCACGGGACGCGTCCCGCGCCGCCTGGTGCCTTCCCCCGCAGGCAGTCATCTTGCACTGCCCCCGTCTCGCCGGGGGCCCGCGCCCCGGACAGGGCCCGGGGCCGACCGAAACGCACCGGCGATTCGATTTCCGCAAGTCATATCACACCACGTCCTGCGGCAATGTAACCGCCGGCACACAATACCGTCAAGCGACCGGCCAGACCCGCCCGCAGCACGCCGCGCCACACCGAAGCCGTGGCCGCGTTGCGGCGACAATCCGGGCACGCCCCTCCGAATCGCCGGGCGGTGCTGAACACGCGTGGTCATAAGAGTGTAGTGCGTTTTCACCGGCGTGGTTCGCAGAACCACCACAACCCCGCGACAAACCGCCCCACCGGCAACTCCACGAAATGACGGAAATGATCTTCGCCGCAGCGCCGGGCGCCGCGACCACCCCCGGGAAGGCCGCGAGTAAGTCTGATAACTCGCAGAAGGAGCGTCAGGCGTCTTGCGTGCAACAACGCGTCGAAGCCCGCCGAACCAGCCTCGGGGCCACCTGCACCGTCTGCGGCGGAGGAACTTCCTTCTGCCCGAGCCGCTGCACGATCGCCTCAACCGCCCGCCGACCGACCTGCTCGCCGTCGAAATCGACGCTGGTCAGGCCCGGAGAAACGCGCTGCGCAGCCGATTCGTTCCCGAACCCGACGATCGCAATGTCGTCACCGACGCGCCGCCCAAGACGCTCACACACGATCATGACCGAAATCGCAAGGAAGTCGTCGGACGCGATCACCGCGTCGGCCTGCTCGAGCCGGGGGGCGAGCGCATCCACGGCGGTCGGGTCGGAAATCGTCACGGCCCCCTCCATCGCGTCGATACCGCCCTGCTCACAGACCTCGTAGACGCCTTCGAGCAACCGCCCCCCCACGCCCGTCGCCTGCACACACAACGGTCGCCGTCGCCCGTTGCGGATCAGGAAACGCGCCACCATGCGTCCGGCCTCGAGATCATCCGGCCGCACAAGGTCACAGGTGTGCCCTTCGATCTCACGACACGACGCGACGGGAGCGGTTTCGAACATCCGATGCAGACGACGGGCCGCCGATGCCGACAGGGACGCGAAATTCAGTACACCGTCCACACGCTCAGCGGAGATCGCCGCGATGCGCTCCTCGTCGTTCCCGCGACCGGCTTCGACAACGTGAACGACATAGCCCGAGGACGCTGCGCGCTGCGTCGCCCCCCTCAGAAGCGTAGCGGTAAGCGTGCTGTCCAGGTCACTTACGACCGCAACCAGGGCGTAGTTGCGCCCCGTGGCGAGCGAACGGGCCGCGTAGCTGGGTACATAGTTGAGTCGGCGACAGGATTCGAGCACTTTCTGCTTGGTTTCGAGGCTGATGTCCGGACGGTCGTTGAGCGCACGGGAAACCGTGCCTCGCGAGAGCCCGGTGTCTCGCGAGATGTCTTCGATCGTGATCTTTCGCATCTGTGGCCCTTTCTCGGGGTCGGACGCGCGCCTGGCAGACTGGACGTTCCCACCCCTTTTGTTCGGCCAAGGCTCCGAACGAAACCGTGTTCAATGTGATTCTATGCCCGCCGGTGTGTGTTGCAATTACAAATTGCCCCGCGCGCGGCGTGGCGCGGGACACGGTTTCCCCGGGCTTGCCAGGACCTGCCCCCCGCGGCCGGGACCAGCGGTGCGCCGCCGGCTCCCGGGTCGTTTGAGGGGGCTACTTGAGCCCGATGGTTTCTTCCAGCAACTCCGGCGCGTTCTGAATCCCGATGGGTTCCAGACCGCCGAGTTGTTCGCGCTGCGTGACCAGCGCCGCTTTCAGAATCCGGGGCACCGTGGGGTCGGGGGCCGAGAAGATCGGCGGATCCCCCAGACCGACCTGCATCACGTCGGTCGGATCGTCCGTGTGGCGCAGACCGATGAGCTGCCCCACCACATGAGCCGCGATGTTGCCGATGGCACCGCCGACGTCTCCGTCGGTCGTCACCGGGTTGGTGAACTCTCCCGCCAGACCACGCGTGGCGATTTCCGTGGCGTAGACGATTCCCGTCCCGGTGGCCGTCGCGTTGCGCGGGTCCACGTAGTCGGCGATGCCCAGATACCCCTCGGGGGTCAGACCACCGACGTACACGCTGAGATAGGGCGGCGCCGGCATCTGGTCGTCGTCGGAGGTGAAGAACTCGATGTCGTACGCGGAGTAGATGTTGCGAAGCCTCTGGACAATCACCTGCTTGATCGTGGTGGTTTCGTCCGCCCCCCAGGCCGGGTTGAAGTCCGCCGCATCGAGCGCGGGGATCTGGCGCACCGGCTGCCCGGCGGCCGCGGCCACCCCGCCGTCGAAGCGCAGCAACACGCGTTGCGGGCGGCGCGGTACCGTCTCCGAGCCGCGGTCGATCCTGATCTTGACGCTCTGCCCGCCGTCAACCACGACGTAGTAGTGCTGGCTCGTGTGACCGATGGTCAGCTCGGTGTCGCGCGTGTACAGGACGAACTCGTACAGCGGCGGAACCAGCCGGAACCCCTGCCCCAGGCCGAGCTCGGGATCCAGCAGATCGTCGGTGACACTGCGCAGCATGGCCTCGTACCAGGCCAGCACGTTCCGGTTGGCATCGAGCACCATGATGCTGAACTGATCTTCGGGCGTGTAGAACTCGTCAAAACCCGGCGTGTGCATCATCGCGACGGACAGCTTCGTCCCGGCATCGAGCGGGCCGAGATCAAAGATCTGCCTCGAGCGGGAGAACGGGATCACCACGCTGGCGCGATCATTCACAAGCGGGATGACCGGCGTGTCGGTGTCCACCGTCGTGGCGAACTCCTCGATCACGTTGACCTGGCAGTTGGCGTAGTCGCGCACGGCGCCTTCGGTGCGATCGGTGCTCACGTCGGCCCAGAGGTAGTAACGGCCCTCGGGTACGTCGCGGTTCCCCAGCGCCTTGACGTTCCGGAGCGACAGGCCCCGCGGAACCGAGAAGTTCAGATCGTTGCCATTGACCGAGACGGTATCGAGCGGAATGTCATTGCGTGCGCCCACGCCGGCAAGCAGCATCGTTCCATCGGGCGAGGTTGCGACCGAACGAATCGGCGAGCGGCACGGCTGGAGCTTGAGCAACTCGGCGCCGCTGGCACTGTTCCAGGTGCGCACGGTCCAGTCCGCACTTCCGGTGACCAGCGTGGCCCCATCGGGCGCGAATGCCACCGCCAGTACGTCGCTCCGGTGGCCGATGTAGACCACGCCGGCAACGCCGGTGAACGGATCCCACGCGATCGCGTTGTTGTCGTCGCTGCCGCTGACCAGGGCCATCCCGTCGGGCGAGAACGCCAGCGCGTTGACCGGCTCCGTATGGCCGGTGAGCGTCCGCAACAGCGCCCCGCTGGTCGTGTTCCAGATCTTGATGACGTTGTCCTCGCCGGCGGTGGCCACCATGGCCGGCTCGGCCGGCGAGAAGACGGCGGCGTTGACGCCCAGGTCGTGCGTGAAGTCGCGCAGCACCGTACCGTCGGCCACGTTCCACAACAGGGCGTGCCGGTCATTGGACGCGCTGAGGATCTCGGTGCCGTCGGGCGCGAACGCGACGCTGTTGACCGCCGCGCTGTGCCCGGAAAACGTCCGCACGACGTCGCCGGTATCGGCGTTCACGAGCACGACGTCGCCGCCCCGCTCTCCCCATACGATCTGCCCGCCGTCCGGCGAGAAGGCCACCGCGCAGATCGCGCCCGAACCACTGAAACTGGCCAGCACGCGACCATCGGCGGTGGCGTAGATCCGAACGGTCCCGTCCTCGCTGGCCGTGGCGATCTCCGTGCCGTCGGGCGCGAACGCGACCGACATGATCCGGTCATCCTGCCCCGCAAGCGTGTTCACCGTGTCACCATCGCCGAGCGTGTAGAGCACGCTCTGCGCATTGCACTGGTCCTGATCGCGATCGAGACCGGCGCGGATGAAGTGCGATACGCCGGGCTCGACCGAGTAGATGCCCTGGACCCACACGGGGGCATCGGTCGAGACGACCATGTTCTGCACGTCGTCGTCGGGTACACGGATCTCGATCGCGGGCGTGCTGATACCCACCGGAATCAGGCGCTCGGCGTAGCCGGTCACCCCCTTGTCGTCCGTGACGGTCAGGCGGACGCGATAGGTTCCCGACGTGGCGAATACGTGCGTGACGGTCTGGAGAAACTCGCGCGAGCCGTCGCCGAACTCCCACTCATACTGCACGATCTCGCCGTCGGGATCGAACGAACCGGAGCCGTCGAAACTGATGACCGCCGGCGCCGACTCGGCCACGGGCGGGTCGGCGGCGATCACCGCCACGGGCGCATCGGTGACGGAGATGATGACCGAACGCGACGCCTGCAAGCCGGCGTCGTCCGTCAGCGTCAGCGTCACCGTGAAGTCGCCGGTGCTCTCGAACGTGTGCTTGGGTGAGATCTCCTCGCTGGTCCCGCCGTCGCCGAAATCCCATTGGCGCGAGACGATCACGCCGTCGTCCGTGCTGCGTTCGGAGCCGAACTGCACCGTGAGCGGAGCCACACCGCGTATCACGTCGCTGGTGATCACCGGCGTGGGGGGCAGGTTGAACGTCATCCCGCCACCCCCGCCCGGGGTCGTCGGACATCCCAGCATGCCTGCGGTCAACACGGCCGCGGCGACAACGAGCGCGGCGTAAGAAAACGCGGTGGGCCTGTGCATCAGGTTCTCCTACGGGTGTTTCGAACGCCGGCAATCCCGGCGCACAGGTAGTATGGGACCAACAAAAAGTCGTATCAAGCCCTTGCCGACGGATAGTACAATCACAAAGATGACACCGGGATGCGGACCTGAGACGCGGGGATGCGCGGGGCGCGTCGCAGCGAACCGCCGCGCCGCCGGCCGCGCGGGCTGCAACCCCCCGTCCAACGTGGGAGCCCGTTTATGATCGGACGTGCAAGAGCGACGACCCTGGCGCTACTGATTCTCCTGGCCACCCTGGCCGGCTGTCCGCTGACCAGCAACCCCGCCGACCCCAACGCCGCCACTTCCACCCCCGGCGGGTCTTCCGGCGGCGCGGGTTCGACCGGCGGCGGCGTGCAGGGCGCCAGCGCATCGAGCGGCAGCCTCAACACGCGATTCCCCGACTGCCTCGAACCCAGCGAAGCCGCCCAGTGGCGCGACGAGGTGTTGCGACTGGTCAATGTCGAGCGGGCCCGCGCCGGACTCAACCCCGTCGCTCACAACCAGACGCTCGAAGACCAGGCCGTCGAGTACGCCTGCGAAATGATCCACTACGACTTCTTCGCCCACGAAAACCCCGTCACCGGCACGCAGCTCCAGGACCGCGCCGCCGAGTTCGGCTACGACTACCGCATGATCGGCGAGAACCTCGCCGCGGGGCAGTCCTCCCCCGACCAGGTCATGGCCCAGTGGATGGCCAGCGACGGTCACCGCGCCAACATCCTCAACCCGGACTTCACCGAGCTGGGCGTCGGCGTCCGCAGCGGCGGGCAGTACGGCTACTACTGGGTCCAGGAGTTCGGCCTGCCGAGGTAGGCCGGCCGCTCACCAGCGTGCGCCCCTGAGTCCGGACCGAACGAACCCTTCCGCCCGGCTTCGAGAAGCGGGGTCGGGGCCCGCACCTCGGACCGCCGCCCCACTTGGGAGGCGCTGTGGCGCTCGATCCGGCCGCGCCGGAGGCCGGGGCGTCGCGACGAGCCCGCGGTCAATCTTCGGCGGGGACGGGACCGGCGAGCGCTTCGAGCGCATCCAGCGGGGCCGTGTCGCCGGAGCAGGCCATCTCGCAGTCGATCCGCAGCCGCGGGAGGCGGGTCTCGATGAACCGGCGGGCGACCTGTTTCTTGCGATCGCAGTGCTGGCCCTGTTCGAGCAGCAGGTGGCCGATCATGACGGCGACCGCGGAATCGACCAGCCGCCGGCCGTGCAGGTCCATGTAGTCGTTTCCGCGTTTCTTGGCGAAATCGGCTGCTTCGAGCACGGTGCTCTTGGCATCCAGCAGACGCAGCTTCAGGTCGGTCAGTTCCGGATCGGCGTAGTTGTGTTCCTCGCGCTGGGCGGTCCACTTCTCGAACGCACCGCTGCACACGCCGCGGACCGCCGCGACGACCTGCAACTGGCTGGTGCCTTCGTAGATGGTGGTGATCCGGGCGTCGCGCAGGTAGCGCTCGGCGGGGTAGTCCTTCATGTATCCCGAGCCGCCCAGCACCTGGATCGTCGTGTTGGCGACGTACACGCACATCTCGGACGCGACGTACTTGCTCATCGGCGTGAGCATGCCGTTGATCCGCTTGAGCGCCCGGGCCGTGGCCTTGCGCTGTTTGAGCTCGACCTTGTCGGTGACGCGGCCCGACTCGAGCACGCGCAGGTTGTTGTTCTCCAGGTCGCAGACGCGGCAGGTTTCGTAGGTCAGCGCGCGGGCGGCCTCCAGCGCGACCTTCATGTCCACGAGCATCTCGGCGACCGCGGGCAGGCGTTCGATCGCCGTGCCGAACTGCTTGCGGGCGTGGGCGTACTGGCGGGCGAGCCGATAGGCCGCCTCGGCGATGCCGAGCGACTGGGCGGCGATGCCGACGCGGGCCCCGTTCATCAGGGCCATGACGTAGGTGATCAGGCCGCGCTGCCGCTCGCCGATGAGCTTGGCGGGGGCGTTGTCGTAGACCAGCTCGCAGGTGGGCGAACCGTGGATGCCGAGCTTGTTTTCGAGGTGGCGCACGCGGATGTGCTCGCTGCGCTCGGAGAGGAACAGGCTCAGGCCGCGGCCGTCGGTCGTGTCGGGCTCGCTGCGGGCCAGCGTGAGCAGGATCTCGCCGCAGCCGTTGGTGATGAAGCGCTTGACGCCGTTGAGGCGCCACTGGCCGTTTTCGTCCTGGGTGGCCTTGAGGCGGATCGCCTGGAGGTCGCTGCCGGCGTCCGGCTCGGTCAGCACCATCGCGCCGGTGTAGCGTCCGTCCGCGAAGCCGGGCAGGTACTCGTCCTTGATCGGGTCGTCGGCGAAGGCGTTGATCGTCTCGGCGATGCCCTGAAGTCCGAAGATGTTCATCAGCGAGCCGTCGGCCCGGCTGACGATCTCGGTGGCCATCGAGTAGATCACGTTGGGGCAGTTGAGCCCGCCGTACTTGCGTGGCAGCGTGAAGCCCATCAGGTCGGCCTGGGCGAGGCGGTGGAGGTTGTCCTTCACGAGCGGGTTGAGCGTGACCGTGCCGTCCTCGTTGAGCGTGTGGCCCTCGCGATCGATCTGTTCGGCCCGCGGCGCGATCGTGTTGCCGGCGATGTCGCCGACGATTTCGAGCACGCGGCGGTAGTTGTCGATCGCGTCCTGTTCATCGACGGGCGCATGATCGACGCCACCCTGCGCGTCGGCAAAGCCGTCCTCCTGGGCCCGGGCGATTTCGGCCAGGTCCATGTGCTCGAATACGAAGCGGATGTCCTCGTTGTCGGTAAAGAAGTTGGGCACGGGTTTCTCCCGTAGGGTTCCTCGGTCTGCCAGTACGCTGCTTTCCTCCCTCGATGGGAGGGGGGGAGCTACACCCTCTCCTTGACCGCCTTGATCATCATCGGGATCACCTGGTGCAGGTCGCCGACGATGCCATAGTGGGCGACCGAGAAGATCGGCGCCTCGGGATCGCTGTTGATGGCGATGATCTTGGCGGATTCTTCCATGCCGGCGCGGTGCTGGACGGCACCGCTGATGCCCGCCGCGATATAGAGCGCCGGGCGAACGGTCGTGCCGGTCTGACCCACCTGGTGTTCCTTGCCGATAAAGCCGCTGTCCACGGCGGCGCGCGAGGCCCCCACGGCCGCCCCCATCGCACCGGCCAGCTCGTGGATGAGCCGGAAGGCGTCCTTGCTGCCGACGCCGCCGCCGCCGGCCACGATCGTCCGGGCCGCCTTGAGGTTGACCGTCCGCGGCTCGCGGTGGCGTTCGAGCATGCGGACCGCGAAGTCCTCCGGCGAGAACTCGACCACCTCCTCGACGATCTCGCCCGTGCGGGCCTCGTCGGGCTGGCCCATCGGCATGACGCCCTCACGCACGGTCGCCATCTGCGGCCAGCGCTCGGGATTGATGATCGTCGCGATGATGTTGCCGCCGAAGGCCGGCCGAATCTGGAGCAGCAGGTTCTTGTGAACGGTCCTGGCGGCCTTGTCCTCGACGTCGGCGATGTCGAGGTCGGTGCAGTCGGCGGTCAGGCCCGCCCGCATCGCGGACGCGATCCGCGGGGCCAGGTCGCGGCCGATCGCCGAGGCGCCGTAGATCACGATCTGCGGCTTGTGTTTGGCGATCAGCGTGCAGACCGCGCGGGCGTACGGCTGCGTCTGGTAGTGTTCGAGCCGCTCGTCCTCGACGACGTAGACCTTGTCGGCCCCGTGGGCGATCAGCCGGCGCGAAAGGTACTTCACCTGGTGCCCGGGCAGGACCGCGGCCATCCGCACGCCCAGCCGGTCGGCCAGTTCGCGGGCCTTGCCGCACAGCTCCAGCGAGATATCGTGCAGTTCGCCGTCTTCCTGCTCGGCGAACACCCACACTTCCCCTTGTCGATTCACCTCGATCATACGTTCTCCAACGCGACTCGCCGGCTGCGGGCCGACGCTGCTTCGCTGTGGCACTCGCCGACCGGATTCCGAACCCGCCTTATCCGGGGCGGGGCGGGGCGCCGTTGCCGGTGGCCGGCCGCGGCCGCCGATCAACCGAGCGTGTGGTCCACGATCAGCTCGTGGATCAGTTGCCGGACGCCTTCCTCGGTCGGCGGAATCGCCGTAAAGCCTTCCTTCGTCAGCACGATCGACTGCACGCGGTGGACCTTGGTGGGCGAGCCGGCCAGGCCGCACCACGCCAGGTCCGCGTCGATGTCGTCGAGGTTCCAGGTATCCACCATCAGCCCGCGGGCCCGCAGCGCCTCGGCCCGGCGTTCGATCTCCGCTTCGCGCTCTTCGTCGGTCGCATCGGGCAGTGCCGTCTTGACTTCGGCGGCCAGTTCCAGTCTCGTGCGGGCGCGCTTGTACCGGAACGTCCGTTTGGCGGCCGCCGGACGCGGATCGTTGGCGATATCGAGCACGGTCACGAGCGCCGGCAGCCGCACTTCGACGCGTTCCCAGCCGTTGCCGACGTTGCGGCGCATCCGGGCGAGGCCGTCGTCGATCGTCTCGATCTGTTCCAGGTAAGTGACCTGCGGGATGCCGAGTTTCTCGGCGGTCTGCGGCCCGACCTGGGCGGTGTCGCCGTCGATCGCCTGGCGACCGCAGAAGACGAGGTCGTAGCGGCCGATGGCGCGGATGGCCTGGCTGAGGATATAGCTGGTGGCCAGCGTGTCGCTCGCCGCCGCCCGCCGGTCGGTCAGCAGGATCGCCCGGTCGGCGCCGCGGTAGAGGCACTCGCGCAACACTTCGGCGGCCTTGGGCGGTCCCATGCTGAGGACCGTGACCGTTCCGCCGTAACGATCGCGCACGTCGAGCGCCGCCTCGAGGGCGTGGAGGTCTTCGGGGTTGAAGATCGCGGGAAGTGCCGCCCGGTTGACCGTTCCTTCCGGGGTCATCGCCTCGGCGGTGATGTTGGCCGTATCGGGCACCTGTTTGACGCAAACTACGCAATCGTACGCCACACTGATTCTCCGGGAACCCAACTGGGGGCAGGGAATACCACGAGCAGCCCGCCTGCCGTCGCACTGGCTGCGGCCGGCGCCAAGCGGGCGCGTCGCACCTGTCCCGAGAAACGCGGCCGCGGCCTGTCACCTGGGTCGCCGGCTGACCACCGGGGCCGCCATGGTATTCGGATAGCTTCTAGCAAAAGGGCTTTGCCGCGTCAAGCAATCAACGTGCCACAGTCAGAAGGGGCTGTGACTGTTTCCTCGTCGCGCCGGCCGCCCATCCGTCCCGTTCGGTCGGCGCGGGGCCGGACGAGAACCGGGATGCAAGAACAGCGGGCAGAACGCCGGGCGCAGGAAAACCCTGCTCGCGGCCAAGTGCCCCGCCGAATCACAGCTTCGCAACGACCGATCGCTGCACGACGAAGCGCTCATGTCCGCACGCCCCGCCCGGGCTTCTGGTGGGCTGGCCGGCGCCGGATACCGGGCCCGCGCTCGTCCCTGCAATGCGGCCCCGCTGATCGCGGCCCTCGGCCCTTCGTCCCGTTGGCTGCGGAAAAAGCCGCGCTGCACAACTCTCCAGCCCCCTCGAAAAGGAAAAAGGCCCACGCGGTGGCGTGGGCCCTTCGGCCGGTGGCGGCCGTCATTCGTCCCTGGCGGTCGCCGCGTCAGCCCTCTTTGAGGGCCCGCAGGATTTCGGTGATCATCTGCTTGGCGTCGCCGAAGAGCATCGTCGTGTTCTCCTTGAAGAACAACGGGTTCTGGATACCGGCGAAGCCGGGGTTGAGACTGCGCTTGCAGACCATCACGGTCTTGCACTTGTCCACGTCGAAGATCGGCATGCCGTAAATCTGGCTGCTGGGGTCGTCGCGCGCGCTGGGGTTGACCACGTCGTTGGCCCCGATGATCAGCGCGACGTCGATCTGCGGCATCTCCGAGTTGATCTCCAGGTCGTGGAGCAGCTCGTAGTCCACGTTCGCTTCGGCCAGCAGCACGTTCATGTGCCCCGGCATGCGGCCGGCGACGGGGTGGATCGCGAACTTGACGTCGATCCCCTTCTCCCGCAGAAACTCGGCCATCTCGGCCACGACGTGCTGGGCCTGGGCCACGGCCATGCCGTAGCCGGGAACGATCGCGACGCTCTGGGCCGCTTCGAGCACCATCGCCGCCTCTTCGGCGTCCATCTTGCGAATGGTGAGCCCTTCCTGGGCCTGGGTACTACCGGCGGCGGCGATGTCCTGCCCGAACCCGCCCGCGAGCACGTTGAGCAGCGAACGGTCCATCGCCTTGCACATGATGTTCGTCAGGATCAGCCCCGAAGCGCCGACCAGCGCCCCGCTGATAATCAGCCCGGCGTTGTTCAGCACGAAGCCGGTCGCACACGCCGCCAGGCCGGAATACGAGTTCAGCAGCGACACGACCACGGGCATGTCCGCCCCGCCGATCGGCGAGACCAGCGTGATGCCCAGCAGCGTCGCCAGAACCAGGACGATCAGCACCGCCCACTGGGCACCCGGGTTGAAGCCCAACACGATCACCAGGATGAACACGACCCCCAGCGCCAGGAAGTTGGCGTAGTGCTGGCCGGTGAACGCCAGCGGGTTGCCGAGCCGCACGCCCTTGATCGAAATGCCGCGCAGCTTGGCGAACGCCAGCACGCTGCCGGTCAGCGTCACCATGCCGATCAGGATGCTCAGGCCGATCGTCAGGGCCGTATCGCCCGGCAGATCGGCCGGTTTGCCGCGCCAGTATTCGGCGAGCGCCACGACCGCCGACGCGGCACCGCCCGAGCCGTTGAACAGCGCCACCATCTCGGGCATCCCGGTCATGGGCACCTTCCTGGCGGCGATCAGGCCGATGGCACCGCCGACGATCGCGCCGGCGATGATCGTGCCGAAGCCGACGATGTGCTGATCGAGCAGCGTGACCACGATCGCGATCAACATGCCCAGGGCGGCGATGATGTTGCCGTGGCGCGCCGTCCGCGGCGAAGAAAGCCGCTTGAGGCCGAAGACGAACAGCATCGCGGCGATCAGGTACGCGAGGTAGACGAAGAAATCGACCACGCCGAACTGGACGGCGTGGGCGGCCTGCGCGGCTTGCTCGACCGCCTGAACGGCCTGCTCGACGGTCTCGGCCACGACGGGCGCGGCCGGGGTCGCGTGTTGGGTGGCGGGGGCGGTATCGGTCTGGGCCAGAAGGCCGAAAAGAACGCTGAAGTTCATGGTCGTCGGCCTCTACTTTCTCTTGAACATGGCGAGCATGCGGTCGGTGACGACGAATCCGCCGACCACGTTGATCATCGCGAACATCACGGCCAGGAACCCGAACACGACGTTGATCCAGGGGTGGGCCTCGAAGCGGGCCCCGGCGATCAGCAGCGCGCCGACGATCGTGATGCCCGAGATCGCGTTCGAGCCGGACATCAGCGGCGTGTGCAGCGTCGGGGGCACCTTCACGATCACCTCGAACCCGAGCATGATCGCGAGCACGAACACCCCGAGGTTCTTGGCCAGCGTCGGCAGCATGTCGCCCGCCGCCCCGGTTGCCAGCAGTTCAGCAAACATCAGCCCTCACCACCTTCCAGTGCTTTCTTGACGCCTTCGTGCAGTACCTCGCCCTGGTGGGTGACCAGGGCGCCGCGGATGATCTCGTCTTCCAGGTCGAGATTGAACCGGCCGTCCTTCCAGAACTCCATCACGAACGTCGTCAGGTTGCGTGAATAGAGCGTGCTGGCGTGCAGCGGCATGCTCGACGGCAGGTTGAGCGGGGCGCAGATCTTGACGCCGTGCCGCTCGACGGTCTTGCCCGGCTCGCTGAGCACGCAGTTTCCGCCGGCCTCGGCCGCCAGGTCCACGATGACCGAGCCGGGGTGCATGGCCTGGACCATTTCCTCGGTAATGAGCTTGGGCGCCTTGACGCCGCCGATCAGCGCGGTGGTGATGACTACGTCGTTGGCGGCACACTGCTTGGCGATCAGCTCGGCCTGTCGCTTGTAGAACTCCTGCGAGAGCTCCTTGGCATAGCCGCTGGCGGTCTGGGCGTCCTCGTCGCTTTCGACCGCGGCGAAACGGGCCCCGAGGCTGTGGACCTGCTCCTCGACCGCCCGGCGCGTATCGGTGGCGGTCACGGTGGCCCCGAGCCGCTTGGCCGTCGCGATGGCCTGCAGGCCGGCCACCCCCGCTCCGATCACGAAGACCTTGGCCGAGAAGATCGTCCCCGCCGCGGTCATGAACATCGGGAAGTACTTGGGCAGTTCCGTCGCGGCGATCAGCACGGCCTTGTAGCCGCCGATGTTCGCCATCGACGAGAGCGTGTCCATCGACTGGGCCCGCGTCGTGCGCGGGATGCAGTCGGTCGAGAACGCGCTGATCTTGCGCGCGGCCAGCCGCTTGACCGCGTCGAGGTTGCGGATCGGCAACAGCGACGTGATGAGCAGCGCGCCTTCCCTGAGCAGATCGACTTCGTGCTTGCCGACTTTGGGGTTCTCCATCGGCGGCTGGACCTTGAGCACGAAATCGGCGCTGCCGAGCAACGCGGCGAGATCGGTTTCGATCGTCGCGCCGACGTCGCGGTAGGCGTCGTCGGAAAAGTACGCCGGCCCTCCGGCACCGCTCTCGATCGCCACTTCGATCCCGGCCTTGGTAAGCTTCTTGCACGATTCCGGGACGAGCGCGACCCGGCGCTCGTTTTCCCGAATCTCCGCGGGTACGGCGATTTTCATGATGACCTCGCTGCGTGGGGCCACAGGCGCGGACGGTGACCGCCCCGTCCGCCGGTGGTGTTTCGGTCCGATGCTTCATTCTAGCGAAGTGGGCTGCGACCGAAAGGCCGCGGGCGAGAAATGGCCTCACCGGGTGTGGCCGGATTCGATGCCGTCACGCAGGACCGCCTGGAGAGCGGCCGCGCCGCGCGGGCGGCGGCGGTACGCAACCGCTGGTTGGCCGGCCTGCGCAGTGGGCTCCGGAGCGGCGGTCAGTACCCCCTGCCCCCCGCGAAGGGGGAGGGTCGGGCTGCCAGTGCAAGGCGCGGAGTGCCAGAGCCCTCTTTCCGGCGGGGTACTCTCGTCGAATAGCAGTCCCCCAACGGGCGATGCCGGCGGTCCGCGTCGCCCCGGCTGCGAGGGGGGGGACGACGGCGACCGAGCCCTGCGCCGCCGGCGGGGCCCCGCACCGGCCAGCCGCCGGTTGGAAAGCGGTGCCACAATCATCGCCTGGAATCAGGCGGCGGGTGTGGCTTGCAACAGTTTTTCGAGGCTCAGTTCGAGCACGCTGACGGGGTGCTTGAGACCGTAGTTCTCCAGCACGGCCGGGTGCACCTCGCCCATGACGCCGATCGGTTCGGGGTCCGTGCCGCGGCGCAGGGTCGCGGCGCGGCCCGGAATGAAGCTGGGGTGCTCGCACGGCTTGACGGCGATCCCCACGCCCATCTCGTGGGCAAACGCGTCGGCCACGGCGCGGATGTCGGCGTAGCCGACGTGCGTGCCGATCATGGCGGCGGCGGCGTAGCGCTCTTCGCGGGCCCCGGTCTCGGCGGCCTCGTCGCACACACATACGTCGCCGATTTCGAAGAGGTATTGCGGCAGGTCGTACTGCTTGTTGATCGCCAGCGTCTCGAGCAGCCCGGGCAGCAGGCCGACACGGGCGATGGTCTGCTCGGTGCTGATCGGGTTGGCGATCTTCACGGCGCGCGGGTCCGGCTCGACGAGCCATTTCTCGAACGCCGCCGACTCGCTCGAAAGCACCAGCGTCATCACCTGGTGGAAGCCCAGCCCGGTGAACACGCGGCGGGCGATCGCCGAGTGCTCCTCGATCGCCCGGGGCGTGCCGATCGTGAACGTCGGCACGATCTCCGGCGTGAGCTTTTCGTAGCCGTAGGCGATCGCCGCGTCTTCGATCAGGTCGATCGGATGCATGACGTCGTTGCGCCACGCCCCGACGCTGACGATCAGACGGTCGTCCTGGTCGAGCATCACGCCGTGCCCCATGCGCTCGAGCAGCGCGCGCAGCGCCCCCGCGTCGAGCGCCACGCCGATGGTGTCGGACGCCTGGGCGACGGGCAGCGTCATGCTGGTCGGCGTCAGGTCGGGCGTCGTGCGCCGGCCGTCGGCGGTGTCGATGTGAACCTGCTCGATCTCGATCTCGGGCATCATCTCCTTGAGGCTGGTGACCACCACGGCCAGCGTGCGATCGACCGTCCGCCGCGAGAGCCCGGTGACGTCGATGAAGAACTGCCGGGTATCCAGCGTCACGCGGGTGGACTCGCTGTTGATGATCGGCGGCATGGAGAGCACCGTTCCGGCGCCGTCGCGCAGCACCGGGTAGGCCGCAAACCCCGCCAGCAGATGGGCATAGGCCTGGCCGGTCTTGTGCTTCTCGAGGATCTCGCCGGGCGTGATCCGGCTGGCCGGATCGTCCGGCTCAAACCCCAGCGGAACGAAACGCAAGCCGTCGGGCGCGACGGCGTCGTAGTGGAACGTCTCGCCTTCGAGCGTGTCGAGATCGTATACCCCGATCGAGGCCAGCTTGCGGTCGCGCCCCAGCGCCCAGTGCAGGTTTTCCTGGAGGTTCATCACGAGCTTGATGAGCTCGTGGTCGAGCTTCACGTTGCGCACCACCGCGCAGGCGATGAAGGGACGGTAGCTCTCCTCGCGGGCCAGGTCGGGGTCCACCTTGACGGTGATCCGTGCGTCGCGCACGTCGTACTCGACCAGCCCCGGCCGCACGCCGAGGTAGCCGCGGAAGTAGCGCGCCATGCCGCCGGCGTCGAAGATGTCGGGCCGAACGGCGAGCATGTCGAGCCGGACCACGCGCGTCTCGCCGAGCTGGTCGAGCGCCTCGGGCCGCTCGCGGAAATCGACGCCGCAGTTGGAGCAGTTGATCGGCGGCCCCTGGGCCTCGGTGCGTTCGATGATCTTTCCGCAAACGCGGCAGGTGAATTGCTGCGTGTTGGTGATTTCCTCGACCTCGACGCCCATGTCGTGGAGCCGGTCGGCGACGTCGTCGGCCCGGATCACCTCGCCATCGGCGTTGACGAGCTTGAGCAGCGTACCCAGCGGCATGTTTATGATCGGCATAGCGCGCCTCCCGCAACCTTGTCCATTCCAACAACAGTGACGGCCTGATCCGGCGACGCGCCCGTCATTCGATGCGTCGCAGTTCGGCAATCGTGGCGTCAAGCGCCGGGAGACTCTTCGGAGCAGGCGGCGCGTTGGCACGTGTCAACCTGAACAGCTCTTCCGCGGCCGCCCCGATGCGCTGATCGACCTTCCCGTCGAAACGCCGCTCGGGATCGCGTTTGCAATCGTACTGCTCGTCCACCTTCTCGCCGCACAGCCCGTAGAGCCATGTCTCGGTGTGCCGCTTGGGCACTGCAATGGCGATCAACTCCTCTGGCCCCCGCTTCGGCTGCTTGCTCGCCGCGAGGGCCCGGTCAAGTTGTCGCAAACGCGTCTGCACCGTCGTATGGTCGGCGTCGATGTGCACGACAAGGGCGGCATTTCTGTTGCGCCCGTGCACGCGCCGTCGCTGCTCACACGTTTCGACCGGATAGCGCCGCTGCACCCACTGGTCGCCGGCCCCGCTCGGCGTAACTCGCAGGCGAACTTCTCCCGTCGGCCGAACACGTTTCACGTAGTGTCGCAGAAAACGTGCTGAACGAAGATCCTCCGCCAGAATGACCACGAGGGCGATGCGACTACTCACGATCCCATCCCCGTGCAATCTGCTCGCTGGGTGGCAGCTCGCTTCCGGTCGCACCCTCGAATGGCTTGACACGAATCTGACCGCAACCCTTGCGCTCCAGCGTCGTACCATGATCCCGTGCCAGCAGATCGAGCAGCTCCGGGTGGTGCGACACGAACACGATCTGCCCGCCCACCTCGTCTGCCCGATCCATCATGCGCAACAACCAGG
>CAYRXN010000172.1:0-4115 GCA_964428275.1 uncultured Planctomycetales bacterium
CGCGTCCGAACTCCACGCCGGATCGGTCGGCTCCGGTGCGTCGCTTGCGCCGAGCGTGCCGGCCGAGCCCCCGGCGGCGTGATTGCCGAGTGTCTGGCCCGAGCCGTCGCTGAGCGGCCAGTCGCCGAGCAGCCCGTCCTCGAACGCGCTGAGCTGCGCCGCCTGATCCGCCGCGACCTCGGCGGCGCTGCGCCCCACCGACCAGAAGTGTACCCGGGCGATCTTGCCGCGATAGCCCGAACCCAGCGTGAGGTTCGTCGCGAAGTACGCGCCTTCGAGGTCCACGGTGCCCAGCGGCAGGCCGTCGAGATAGACGGTGGCCGCGTCGCCGTCGGCGTAGGCCAGCGCGATGTGCTGCCACTGCCCGACGCGAACGGCCGCCCCCATCTCGACCATGTCGGCTCCGTGTCGAACCGAGACGAGGCCGGCATCGGGAGCTACGCTGATCGCGATGTTCGGCACGCCGAACGTCACGACCGTTCCGCCGGAGGCTTCCGGGTTGATCCAGGCTTCGAACGTCAGCGCCGACAGCGGATCAGCCATGTTCAGCGGAAGTGTGGCGAACTGGGCCCCGTTGAACTGGAGCGAGGCGGCGGCCGCATCGCCGACGGTGATCGTGGCTTGGGTGCTGGCCTCCAGCCCGCCGCCGCTGACGACGCGCAGCGTCACGGTGAACTCGCCGGCGTGCTCGTAGACGTGCGTCGGGGCGGACTCGCGCGACTGCGTGCCGTCGCCGAAGTCCCAGGTGTAGTCGAGGATCGTGTCGCCCTCGGCGGTGCTCTGCGTACCGTCGAAGTGGACCAGCAGCGGGGCGGGACCGCTGAGCGGATCGGCATCGATGACCGCGGTTACGTCACCGCCGGTCACACGCACGTAGACGCGGGCGTTGCCCTGCTCGCCGCGCGAATCGGTGACGGTCAGCGTGATCGGATAGCGTCCGGGGCGGGTGAAGGTGTACTCGGCGGTGGGGCCGTCGGTCTGGTATTCGCCGGCGAAGTCCCACGCGTACTGCGTGATCGCGCCGCGGTCGGACGTGGATTCGCTGGCGGAGACGACGACGTGCAGCGGGGCTTCGCCGAGCGTGGACGAGGCGGAAATCCGGGCGGTTACGCCGGACTGAAACCGCGCGGACGGGTCCAGCGGACAGCCGCCGAGCAGGACGGCGGCCGATAATCCGATCAGTGCGATGCCTCTCACGGGTTTTCACTCCTGGCTGGGGGCGATCGGTGCCGGTTCGGCGGCCTTTCCGCAAGGCCTCCCCACCGCGGATCGCGGTCCACTGGCATTATAGAGCAGGTCAGGAGTCGGCGAAGCCCGCCGGCGGCTTCCTCTGCGCTTCGCTTGAGCCTGCCTGCCGCTTTCGTTCTAATGTCGCCGCAGGAACAGGTGCGCGGGCGGGCGTTCGGGCAGCGCTGCCGCGTGCAGGACACTGAACCATGCTCTGCAAAGGAAAGGGCTTGACGTGGCCAAGCGAACGATCGTAAGTCTGCCGGGCGACGGGATCGGCAAGGTTGTGCTTCCGGAGGCGATCCGTGTGTTGGATGCCGCTGGCTTTGAAGCCCAGTACGTGCACGGCGACATCGGCTGGGAGTTCTGGATCAAGGAGGGCAACGCGCTGCCGCAACGCACGATCGACCTGCTGGCCGAGCACAAGCTGGGGCTGTTCGGGGCGATCACGTCGAAGCCGAAGGACAAGGCCGCGGCCGAGCTCGATCCGGCGTTGCGCGACAAGGGATACGTGTACTACAGTCCGATCGTCGGCCTGCGCCAGCACTTCAACCTCGACATCTGCATCCGTCCCTGCCGGTCGTTTCCCGGCAATCCGTTGAACTTCATTCGCCGCAGCGGCGACGGTTTCGAGGAGCCCGCGGTCAACGCCGTGATCTTCCGGCAGAACACCGAGGGGCTCTATTGCGGCGTCGAGTGGACGAATCCGCCGGACGAAGTCCGCCGGGCGCTCGAGACGCACCCGAAGATGGCGGCGTTTACGGATACGCCGAGCGAAGACCTGGCGATTTCGACGCGGATCTTCACGCGGCGGGCGTGTCGGCGGATCATGCGGGCCGCGTTCGAGTACGCGCAGAAGTTCGGCTACAAGTCGGTAACCATCTGCGAAAAGCCCAACGTGATCCGCGAAACTTCGGGGATGATGACGGCGGAGGGTCGGGCGGTGGCGCGCGATTTCCCTCAGATCGAGCTGTGGGAAACCAACATCGACGCCCAGATGATGTGGCTCACGAAGAACCCGGAAGACTACGGCGTGATCGTGGCGGGCAACATGTTCGGCGATATCGTCTCCGACGGGTTCGCGGGGCTGATCGGCGGGCTCGGGTTCGCGTGCAGCGCCAACATCGGCGAGCAGGTGGCGGTGTTCGAGCCGACGCACGGGTCGGCGCCGAAGTACGAACACCTCGACCCGCCGATCGTGAATCCGATCGCGATGATCCTCAGCGCCTGCATGATGCTCGACCACATCGGCGAGCAGGAGAAGGCCACACGCATCCGCGACGCGATCGCCGCGGTCGTGGCCGAGGGCAAGGTGCGCGTCTACGATATGCTCAAGCTCAAGGGCGGCCCGGATGTGATCCGACAGGGGGCCGCGACGACCACGCAGATGACCGACGCGATCATCGCGAACCTCTGACCGGTTTCGTCAGCCGGGTGGCGACCGCGGCGCTACTTGGCGGCCGCGCGGCGCAGGATGCGCGTGGCGACCGGGCTCGGTTCGGCGGGGCTGGCGGCCACCAGGCGGCGTGAGAGCTCGGCCGCCTCGTCGTACGCGCCGAGCTTGTACGCCAGTGCAGCGGACAACTCGAGCCCCGGCGTGTCCTGCGGGGCGATGTCGAGGATCTGTCGGGCCACGCCTTGCGCGCGGCGGTAGTGCCCCCCGGCCGCCAGCACGCGGGCCAGCAGCCGCAGCGCGGGCAGGTTGCGCGGCTGCGAGTCGAGCACGTTCAGAATCTGCCGGCGGGCACCCTCGCGATCCCCGGTCTCGAGCAGGCACTCGGCCAGCGCCAGCCGCAGCGGCCGGGCGGCGGCGTCGGAGGCCGCCTCGACGATCCGCCGCAGGATCGGGGCGGCTTCCCGCCAGCGGCCCGCCCGGAACAACGCCAGGGCCAGGCGTTCGGACACGTCGGTTTCATCGCCGCCGGTGGCGACGCGCCGCCAGGCTTCGGCGGCCTCGTCCCAGCGGTCGAGCTGTTCGAGACACTCGGCCCGCGCGGCCTGCCAGACCGGATGAAAACCCAGCCGGCGCTTGCACGCATCGAGCAGTTCCAGCGCCTCGGCGGCCCGGCCGCGCTGCAACTGCACCTCGATCGCCGCCGCCACGTAGTCCGGTTCGTCGGGAACCTGGCGGGCGGCGGCGAGGTAGTGGTCGAGCGCCGCGTCCCACTCCTGGCGCTGTTGCGCGACCACACCCAGCAGGTATTCGACCTCGCCCGCGCGACGCAGGGGGGCTCCGATCGTCTTCAGGACGCGCTCGGCGGCGGCAAACCGCCCGTCAGCCAGCAGCGTGCGGGCTTCGAGCAGCTTGAGCCGGGGGTTGTCCGGTGCCAGTCGGCGGGCCTGGGCGATCTCCTCGGCCGCCTGGCGGACATCGCCCGCGGCGAGTCGATCCGCCGCCAGCCGGGCCTTCACGTCGGCCTGCGACAGCCGCCAACGTGCTTCGGCGTCCTTGCGCGCCCGATCAACCCGGTTGGGCGACTGGCAGCCGGCGATCGCCAGCGCCAGTCCGGCCAGCAGGCCCGCGGCGATCAGCGAAGCGGCGCTTGGCGTGCGTTTCATCGGGCGGCCTCCGTCGTCGCGTCCGGCGCGGACGAACCTTCGCCGGGTGGGTGGTCCTCGGTTTTCGCGGTTTCCGGCCGGTACGCCGGCGGCCGACCCAGCCGATTCCGGGCGGCGTCGGTGTCGCGGTCGATCAGCTCGAGCAGGAACGCGCGGGCGCGGGTCGCGTCGCTTTCCCACATGTTCTCCGCCAGCAGCCGCTCCTTGAGCCGAAACGCGTCGAAATGGCGGGGATAGTTGTTCAGCGCCATGCGGACGTTGAGCAGCGCGCGGGTGCGGTGGCCGGCCCGGGCCTGGGCCAGCGCCTCGCGATAGAACGCCTGGGCCAG
>CAYRXN010000173.1:0-8538 GCA_964428275.1 uncultured Planctomycetales bacterium
CCACCCAGCAGCGCCAGCGACGGCGCGTAGACTTCGGGCGTCACGAGATTGACCCACACGTGCGGATGTGCCGCCAGCAGGACGACACTGCCGACGGCGATCCAGGCGCTGACCCCCAGCCGCACCTGCACCAGCACCGCCAGGAGCAGCGCCACCAGCCCTGCCGCCAGACATCCCAGCGATACCACCCGGGCCGGATCGAGCCCCACCACGGCGGCCGGGCGCGACAGCACGTGGCCAACCGAAACGAGCACGGCATAACCCGGCGGATGGGCGATCCCCAGCGTCGCCGATGCCACCTGGAGATCCCCCCCGTCGTGCGAGCAGATCCCCGGCGGCACCCGGGGAAGCGCCAGCGCGACCAGCAGCACGAACAGACCAACTGGAACCGTCCAGCGCACCACTCCAACCCGGCGGCGGGGCGCCGGGCGCCGTCGGCAAACCTGAAAGCGAAAAACGCTCATCGGATCACGCGACGCCACGATACCCGCCCGTGACACGCCCGCAAAGCCCACCCCGCGTCTCGGTGGCGCGATCGAGCCCGACCGCCAGGCCGCGGGCCTGAATCCGCGCAGTCCCGAAACGGGAAAGACCCCGACCCGTCCGGTTCGCGTCGCGCGCAGCCGCGCTGCGGCTCGTCGGCGGCGCGCGCGCCAGAGGCAGGGCCGCGCGGCGGGAAGAAACGGCAGGCGAGGGATCCCGCCGCGCGGCTCGATCGGCAGGCGGTCCCGCGGCCACGGTGCGGGACCGGGAGAGGAAAGGTCGCGGCCGCTTCCGCATGCGCACAGCGTGTCGTCTTTCGCCGGCAGGAGAGCGACCCGCGTCTGGGGCGTTGCGCGGGAATCGCATCGGCGGCAGTCGAACACGGGCTCCCCGGCGGTGCGGTTGCGGCCCGATTCGTCCGCGGGCGCTTCCGGGCACCCGCGTGGTTCCAGATTCTCTAGATAATCTATACGCTTGCGGCCGCCGCGGGTCAAGGCCATAATTGAGACTTTCTAGAAAATCACGCTATTCTCGAAAGGAGGCCCCCATGGCCAAGCGCAAGCCCCAGATCAACTTCCAGGTCGACGAGAACATGAAGGTCCTCTACGACGAGGCCCGCGCCTGCGGCCACTGGGTCACCCGCTTCTGTGCGGCCGGGCTGCTCCTGATGGTCGAAAACCCGGAGATCCGCATGCAGGCCCTCACCCGTCTGCGCGAGTGGGAGGCCGAATATGCCGAGGCGAGCCCCGACGAGGTGCGCGCTTTCGTCCAAGGCGCGCAAGCCGCCCTGACACGCGCTGCTCGAGGTAGTCGGCCAAGGCCGAAAGCTCGGCCGGCGCGAAAAAAGGCAAAACGAGGTTGATGCGGACCATTGGCTCGCTGCGCTCGCACCGCGCTTCAGACGACTCGATTCGTCGCGACATCTCTGGCGTTCTCCTGGACGGTCTGCACGTTTCCGGCACCGCTCCCGCAAACAGCGCGGCGCGCAGACCGCGTCCCTGACTGGCCCGCCGGCTCGCCTTCCCTGGCGACCGATTCCCTGGCCTGCACGGCGGGGCCGTTGGTGGGTGGCATCCGCAACAGCGAATCCATTGCTAAGTGTACGGTATATGTTAGGGTTTGTAAAGTACTTTTTCCAACCCAGCCGGACCGCACATTCTCACACTGTCGCTGTCGCACAGCTCCCAGAACCGACGTGGCCCTCCGATCCGCGCCTGCACCCGTGCGCCAAAGCCGCGGCGCCGGCGGCGCGCTGTTGCGCATCGGCGACCCTCCGCCGCCGACATCCCCCGATATCGACCACACCACCTTGGGGTAAACACCTGTGTTTGTCGGGTTTCTCCCCCCAGGGAGGTGCCCGCCGGCAAAGGCCCGGTGCACCGCGCGACCCATCCACCACCGGTGATTCTGCCACGACGACGCCGGTCACCACGCGGACGCGCGGGAGCCACGAGCGGCGCTAGCGCCGATTCGCGGCGACTCGCTTAGAATAGCCGCTTCAGAGAAACCCATGATCTGCGAGGTGTGCGATGAGTCCGCTCTGGATGACGTTGTCTCTGCTCGTCGGTTTTGGTTTGTTCGCCTACTCCGCCGTTCGGCGCTGGCAGTTGATGATGGTGGCCAAGGCCCCGCTGAACCGGGCGGACCGCGTGGGACAGCGCATCGCCGCCACGATCAAGTACGCGATCGGCCAGGCCCGCATGCCGCGCTATCCGGCTGCCGGCATCGCGCACATCCTGGTGTTTTTCGGCTTTCTGGTGCTCATTCTCAACACGTTGATCCTCTGGGGCCGCGGCTACGTGCCCGACTTTCATTTCGGCGTGTTCAGCCCCGAGCACGGTATCGGGCGGTGCTACTACCTGCTGCGCGACGTCTTCACCGTGCTGGTGATCGTCGGCGTGGTGATCTTCGCGTATTACCGGGGCGTGGCCCGCGCGCGGCGGCTGACGCTCAGCGGCGAGGCCTGGCTGATTCTGGCGATCATCTTCGTGATGATGAAGGCCGACCTGGTCTACGAGGGCTGCGAGATCGTTCGGCAGGCTCGCGCCGCGGGCGAGTCCGCCACGCCGATGCTGGGCTATGCGCCGTTCGCCTCGCTGGCGGCCCGCACGATGGCCGGCTGGTCCGATTCGGCGATCCACTTCTGGTGGCACGCCGGCTTCTGGACGCATTCGCTGCTCGTGCTGATCTTCCTCAACCTGCTGCCGTACGGAAAGCACTTCCACGTCATCACGGTCCTGCCCAACGTCTTCGCCCAGAACCTCGACGGCATCGGACGCGTCCGCACGATCGCCGACATCGAGGGCCGGCTCGAACGCGAGGAAACGTTGGGGGCAAAAACGGTCGAGGACCTGAGCTGGAAGGACGTGCTCGACTTCTACACCTGTACCGAGTGCGGGCGCTGCACCGACCAGTGTCCGGCCAACCGAACCGGCAAGCGGCTTTCTCCCAAGCATCTGACCACCGCCGTGCGCGACCACATGTACGCCAACGCGACCGAGCTGATCGGCCGCTCGCGCCGGACGCCGGGCCGCGACGGCGACGAGACGGCGACGCCGCTCAAGGAGGACGAGCGGTTCCAACTGGTCTCCGAAACGATCGTCCACCCCGAGACCATCTGGGCCTGCACGACCTGCGGCGCCTGCGAACAGGAATGCCCGGTGTTCATCTCGTATGTGGACAAGATCGTGGCCCTGCGGCAACACATGGTGATGGAACAGGGCGAGTTTCCCGATCAGTTGCAAAACGCGTTCAAGGGCATGGAAACGGTGGGGAACGTCTACAGCTTCGCCAACGAGCAGCGGGCCGACTGGGCCCGGGGACTCGACGTGCCGATCATGGCCGAGAAGCAGGAAGCGGAGTACCTCTACTGGGTCGGCTGCGCACCGTCGTTCGATGACCGCTCGCGAAAGGTCGCGGTCGCGTTCGCCAAACTGATGATCCGGGCCGGCGTCGACTTCGCCATTCTCGGTCCCGAGGAGATGTGCACCGGCGACGCCGCCCGCCGGGCCGGCAACGAGTATCTCTTCCAGATGTACGCGCAGCAGAACTGCGAGACGATGAACCAGTACAGGTTCAAGCGGATCGTCACCACCTGCCCGCACTGCTACAACACGCTCAAGAACGAATACGGCGATTTTGGCGGCCGCTACGACGTGATCCACCACACCGAGCTGCTCGCCGAGCTCGTGCGCAGCCGGCGGCTCGAACCCCGGAACCCGGTGCCAGGTACGGTCACCTACCACGACTCGTGCTATCTCGGCCGGTACAACGACATCTACGACCCGCCGCGCGAGATTCTGCGGGCCATCCCGGGGCTCAAGGTGGTCGAACCGGCCGAGCGCCGCGATCGGGGCATGTGCTGCGGGGCCGGCGGGGCCCAGATGTGGAAAGAAGAAGAGCCGGGCGAGCAGAAGGTCAACCACGCCCGGACCGACCAGCTCCTGCGCGTGCTGCCCGGGCGCGATGCGTCGTGTACCGTCGCGACGGCGTGCCCGTTCTGCATGACGATGCTGACCGACGGGCTGCGCGACAAGGACTTCGACGAAATCGGCCAGTTGGACATCGCCGAGCTTCTGCTGCGTTCGGTCGTGGGGGTCGAAGCGAAAACCGCCGACCCGGCGCCGGAACCGGTTGCGGAAACCTGACCGGCGGCCGGGGCTGCGCGAGCAGAACTGGCGGCGGCGCACCCCGGCGGCCGGCCACGCGGCCCGCGTGCGGGCGGCGCTTTGTCGTTGCGGAATCCCACACCCTGATCTACAGTGCGCGCCTCGAGAAGGTACTCGTCACGGGGGCAGGGCGATGTACATCGGGCCCACGTCCGCACACACACGTCAAACGTGCCGACCGGCACAGGCCGGCAGCAGGATTCACTTCACGGCTACAGGAGTAAAGGAGACCGCCATGAGCTCCAACATGCGCAACGCCCGACCGATGTATCTCGCGGTCACGACGATCGCAGTCCTTGCGTCGGCCGGTTCCGCGTTCGGTACGATTCTCTTTGAGGATCATTTCGACAACGGTGCGATGTCGCCCGAATGGGTCAGCAAGATGCCGAGCCAGTGGGTCGAGGATGGCTGGCTGCACAACCGCGACACCGACGGCTGGCCGCGCGACGCGATGGCGACGGTCCACGACAGCGACCCCACGTGGACGGACTACGAAGTCAGCGTGCGGATCGACCCGCTTACGGATACGTCGTGGGATCACGCCAACCTGCTGTTGCGCACCGACAATTTCGTGCGCAGCTCGGGGCCATACAGCGGCCGGGCGTACGAGATGGAGTTCTTCGGACCGGCCGGCTTCGGTTTCCAGGGCCTGAAACTGCACCGCAGCGACAACGACGCGCACGAGAGCATCCTGCTGGCCGAGGTTCCGCTCGTGCTCCCGACCGATCCGTTCGACGTGCGCGTCAGCCTCGAGGGGGGACACATCCAGATGTGGCTCGAGGGAGACCTGATGATCGACCTGGTCGATCCCGACCCGCTGCTCTTCGGCGGCATCGGCGTACACAACATCTGGGAGTCGGAAACGCGCTACGACGACTTCGTCGTGACTCCCGAACCGGCAACCGCCGTGATGGCGCTTGCGGCACTCGTGCTGCTCAGGAGACGCTGAGCGGCGGACGCGGTTGGAACAGGCGCCGGGCAGAGGCCGGCCTGCTCCGGAAATACGACGCGGGTCCGCGGCGCGCCGGGCGCGGGGGCTCGTTCCCTTGCCGGCCTTTTCGGCTAATCTAAGCCGATCATGACCGGGACGCCGACCCAATCTGTCGCGGAGCCGCCGAGCGGAGCGTCTGAGAACGCGCCTGCGCAGCCGGTTACGGCCCGGCGACCGCCGCCGACGCGGCCGGCGGTGGCGACGAAACCGGCGGATTTTGGCCGGTTCGATGCGATTCTGTTCGCGTCGATCGTGCTGGTCGCGCTGGTGCTGCGCCTGATCTACGTATTGCAGCTGCGATCCAGCCCGTATTTCGCCCATCACGTGATGGACCCGCTCTATCACCACGAGTGGGCCCGCGCGCTGGCGGAGGGGCGGCGTTTCTGGGACGGGCCGTACTTCCGCGCCCCGCTCTATCCCTGGTTCCTCGGGCTGATCTACAAGGCGTTCGGCCCGGACAATCCGCTCGCACCGCGCGTCATCCAGGCCGTGATCGGCTCGTTGAGCTGTGGCGTGCTGTTCGCGCTCGGTCGGCTGATCTTCTCGCGCGCCGCCGGCGTGCTGGCGGGGCTGACCGCCGCTTCGTACTGGGTCTTCCTCTATTACGACGCCGAGCTGCTGATCCCCGTGCTGATCGTGCCGCTCGATCTGATTTTGCTGGGGCTGCTGTGGTATGCCGGCCGGCGCCCGCGGGGGTGGTTGTGGCTCGTCTGCGGCGCGGTGATGGGGTTGTCGGCGATCGCCCGGCCGAACATCCTGCTGCTGGCGCCGCCGCTGGTGGCGTGGATCTTCGCGCTGAACGGGCGGCGCTGGAAACAGGCCGTCTCCTGCAGCGTGTGTCTGTTCCTGGGGACGATCGCGCCGATCGTGCCGATTGCGATTCGCAACTACGTCGTCGGCCGCGAGTTCGTGCTGATCGCCTCGCAGGGGGGCGTGAACTTCTACATCGGCAACAACCCGGATTCCGACGGGATGTCGGCGGTGATCAAGGGCGATCCGCCGCAATGGAAGCCGTGTTACGACGCCCAGATCGCCCGGGCCGAGCGGGACGCGGGCCGCAAGCTCAGCGCCGGCGAGGTCTCCGACTGGTACTACCGGCAGGCCTGGCGGTTCATGCGCGATCAGCCCGGCCGCGCCGCCGCGCTGATGCTCAAGAAGCTGCGGTGTTTCTGGTCGCGGTGGGAAGTCGGCAACAACCAGGACCTCTACTTCATCACGTCGCACTACACGCCGATCGTTGGCTGGTTGCCGGTGCGTTTCGCGCTGTTCGCACCGCTGGGGGTGTTGGGGTTGCTGCTGAGCCTTCGCCGGGCGCGGGAGCTGTTTCCGCTGTGGGGCTTCGTGCTGGTCTACATGTTCAGCGTGGTCATGTTCTTCGTGACGGCCCGCTACCGCGTGCCGGTCGATGCGGTGCTGATCCTGCTGGCTGGCCACGCGGTCTGCTGGCTGGCCGGGGCGCTGCGCCGGCGGCGCTGGGCGGCCGCGGGTGGCGCAGCCGCGGTCGTAGCGGCGCTGGGCTGGGTGGTGTCCTATGTCCCGCCGGGGATCGACCGCGGGCAGGTACAGGGGCTGCGCGCCGCGGCGATGCTCTATTGGCAGCAGAAAGACACCGAACAGGCCCAGCGGCTGTTGCGGGAATCGGTCCGCCGGGCCGAGCGGACGCACTGGCCGGTGGACGCCCAGACATGGGCCCTGCTGGGTACGCTCAATCTCCAGCGGGGCGATCTCGATTACGCGCGCAAGTGCATGGAAAAAGCGCTGCGGCTCGACCCGGCGACGCCCGGCGCGCGCAACGCGCTGGCCGCGATTCTCGCCACGCAGGGGCACTTCGACCAGGCCATCCGCCAGTTCGAGGCGCTCGTGCGGCGCGAGCCGGGTAACGCGGCGGCGTGGGCGAACCTGGGCAGCGCCTGCGCCCGCGCCGGGCGTATCGAATCGGCGGTCCGGGCGTTTCGCCGGGCGCTGAGCCTTGGCGGCGAATCACGCGCCGTGCTGCGCGACACGATCCATCTGCTTCAGGAACAGGGACGTCCCGACGACGCCCGGCGACTTCTGCAAGGGCTCGGCGCGGACCAGGCGCCCTGACGGGCGGCGCCGCCCATCCTGCGCCGGCTGGGGCGCCGCTCTTCCACCCCGGGCCGGTACTGCCCCGCTGTCTCCCCCCATCTATCCATTCGACAGCCGCCGGCGAAGCGAACACAATGACTCGCCATGCACAGCGAGCCCGCGGTCATAACCCACCTCATCGGCCCCGACACGCCGGCCCTGCGGGGTGACGTGCTCCACACACTGTGCGCCCAGCCGACGCCGCGCCAGCGAATCGTCTCCTGGGGGCGCGCACCAGCCTGGACGGCACGACAGGACATCGGCGCCGGGCACGGGGCGGAGACGCGACTTCGAACGGTTCACGCGCCCTTCGGTGCCACGTGGCTCGGTCGGCGGGCGTGCGAGGCACTGCTGGCGGAAGTCGGCAACGGCGTGCTGCACGTATGGTCGGCGGCGGCGCTCCGCTGGGTCGCGGCCAGCCTGGCGCGGGCAGGCTGTGCGGTGATTGTGGACGTCGAGTTGCCGGCCTCGCTCGCGCGACTCGCGCGCGCGATCGGCCGGCCCTGGCGCGACGGCACGCTGCGCTTCGCCTGCCCGACCGACGCCGCCCGGCGGCGACTGATCGCCACCGGCGCCCGGACCGACGACTGCGTACTGATCCGCGACTCGGCGGACTTCGCCCGGATCAACGCGGCCCGGACCGAGGGCCCGCGCGATGTACTCGGCCTCGACGTGTCGGACTTCGTGGTGCTCGCGTTGCCGCCGGCGTTGCGCGCGACCGGCACGTTCGCGGCTACGTGGGGCGTCCTGCTGCTGGCACAGATTCACCGGAAGACCCGGCTGATCATCCCGGGCCAGGGGCGCGAAGTGGAGCGCGTGCGACGGCTGGTCGCCGCGTGCCGGCAGGAATGGCTGTTACGCACACCGGGCGCGCGACTCGATCTCTACGCCCTGCTGGCTGCGGCCGATGTGGCGGTCTACCTCCCGCCCGCCGCCGCGCCGCTGGCCGGTGTTGTGGCGGCGATGGCCGCGGGCACGCCCGTCGTGGCCAGCGCGACGACGCTGACAACCGAGTTGCTGCGTCACGGACACAACGCGTGGCTGGTGGGATCCGACCGCCCGCGGGACATCTGCCGGCGGATCCTGGACGCCATGGAGAACCGCGAGCAAACGCGGCGCCAGGCCGAGCTTGCCCGCATGCAGGCTTACAAGGTATTCGGGCGCCGCCGAATGGTCGAGCAGTACACGCGGCTGTGGAAAAATGTATGCGCCGGCCGGCCGGCCGGCGCCGGGATCGATGACCCGGCCCGCATCCGGGCCGGCGCCCTCTCCACGTGAACGCTCGCCGGC
>CAYRXN010000174.1:0-3168 GCA_964428275.1 uncultured Planctomycetales bacterium
CAGCTCGAAACCGCGCCCCAGCGGGCCGGTGAGGTCCAGCAGCGCTGCCGGCGCAACCCCACGCAACCAGCGCGTCCCCGCCCCAACGACCCGATAGATAAGCGCAAGATGGTCCCGGCCGGCGTCGTCACGCCACTGATCCGCGATGCTCAGGGGCCGCCGCAGCAACGCCCCGGCCTCGATGCCGCAAGCGTAGGCCGAAAGCGCCGGCAGCCGGCCCTCCACCCGTTCCACGACCCGCGGCGGCAGCTCGACGCCATCGGAACAACGCACCTGATAGAACTGCCCCGGCTCCGAAGGCGGCAAACGATCGACCGCGACCTCCAGCCGACCATGCTCGCGACAGACCTGCTCGTTCGTTACCACGCGCGCCGCCACGGCACAAGACGGCAAGCCGCTCGCGGAACTCGCTGTTCTCAACGCACACCCGCCCTTCGCGTTTTTAAAACCCCCACGTTACGTTGCGAGATCATTGTACGAGGTGGGCAGCTTGTGGGAAGCAACGCGCAGGGCCGCGATCACGGCCGCGACGGTCTCGTATGCCCCCATATGAAACTTCCGGGACCTGACCAAATGGCAGATCCCGGAAGCGCGCCACGGCTGAAACAGCCGCAAATTCGTTCTGGATCACGATGGCGTCACTATACCTCATGGCCCCGGTGCTGTCCACCGGCGACCTGTAATTTCACCTGCGGCCATCCAGCGGCGCAACTGCTTGGCATAACGCCGGTTACGATATATGCACATGTGCGCATGCGTGTGTATCCGGGGGTGATTTTTTCCGGCCCGTCCCGGCGTTCCGGGCCCTGCCGCACGCGTTGGGCGGCTACGATATGCTCTGCGGCACAAGACCGCGGCGCCAACTGGCAGAGCCGGGAAACAACCGCATGACGCTGCCACATTACGACATCGCTTTGGCCATCGTACGACGCGACGGGATGTTTCTCGTCTCCCGGCGACCGGTGAACGTTCACCTGGGAGGGCTCTGGGAGTTCCCCGGCGGCAAGATCGAGTACAACGAAACGCCATCCGCCGCCGCCCTGCGCGAGCTGCACGAAGAAACCGGCGTGCACGCCGTGGCCGAACGCGTGCTCGAACCGATCCGGTACCGCTACGAAGACCGCGCCGTTCGTCTCGTGCCGGTACTGTGCACCTGGACCGATGGCGAGCCCCAGCCGCTCGCAAGCGACGAGTGCCGCTGGGTTTCGCTCGCCGACCTGGATCGGCTCGAGATGCCCGCCATCAACGCGCGGCTCCTGCAACTGCTCCACGAAGCGCAGGAGCGGCCGCGCGGCAGGGGCAGCGGTCCTGCCGTCAGCTGACAGGGGGCACGAACCGGCACCCGGGGTTCGTGGAAACCGTCTGGCCCCGCGCCGGTTGGCGGATTCTCACTCGGCCGGGTTGTCACGGCGCAGCCGCACGGCCAGCAGCGTCATGTCGTCCATGTTCGGCAGGCCGCCCAAGTGGTGTTTCACCACCTTCCGCGTCATGCGGATGATACTGGCCGGCGAGTAGTCCGGCAGATCGCTCAGCGCCCGCCGAATCGGCTCCAGCCCCATCAGCTTTCCCGCCGAGTCGGCCGCCTCGATGAGACCGTCGGTGTAAAACAGCAGCGCCCGGATGCGCTCGTCGGGTTCGATGCGCGTCACGTCGTAGGTTTCGTCGGGATCGACCCCCAGCGGCAGCGCGTTGCCCTCCTGGGGCATCGTCGGCGCCCCCGGCCCGAGCAACAGCGGACGGGGATGCCCCGCGCTTACGAACTCGACCACGCCGGTTTGCGTCTCGATCGTCCCGAGAATGGCGGTGATGAACACGTGCGACGCGGTATTGCGCGAAATGAGCTTGTTCGCGCGGGTCGCCAGCTCCGGCAGCGCGATGTCGGCCGACAGGGCCACGCGAATCGCCGACTGGAGGTTCGCCATCAGCAGCGCCGCGGGCAGGCCATGGCCCGTCACGTCGGCGCTGATGAACCCGACGCGGCCGTCTTCCAGGTCGAAATAGTCGAAGTAGTCGCCGCTGACCGCCGACGAAGCTTCGTTGTATCCCTCCAGCGTCAGCCGTCCGATCTCCAGCGGTTCGGGCGGCAGCAGGCGCCGCTGGATCAGCCGGGCCTGCTCCAGCTCGGCGTACATGCGCTGCGAGCGCACGTGCTCCTGGAACAGACGCAGGTTCGCGAGGCCGTTGCCGACCTGTTGGGCGATCGCCGCCAGGAAGTCCACGTCCTCCGGCTGATAGGTCGAGGCCTTCGTGACGCGGTCGCCGTAGACGACGCCCAGGATCTCGTTGCGGTAGAGAATCGGCACGCACAGGGCCGAGCAGATCGGGAAGCGCACCAGGCTCTCGCTCAGGTTGGTGCCCAGGTCGGTCGCGGGGTTGTTCACGATCGCCCGTTCGCCATCGACCATCGCCCGGTTGATCAGCGTGCGGCTGACCTTGAACACGCCGTTTTCGTCGCGCTCGATGTTGCGGGTCACGGGCAGTTCGGTATCGCCGCGCTGCGTCTTGAGCGCGATCAGGCCGCGTTCGAAGCCCAGCGCCTCGCAGCAGGCATCGAGCGCCTGTTCGAGGAGCTGCTTGCGTTCGAACACGCCGCCGATGCGTTCGGTCAGCCGAATCAGCAGCGAGAGCCGCTGCTGGTTGAGGTCGAGGCCGCGGCTGCTGGGGAAGAACTGCGTGTCGGCCGAGCGGTCTTCCTCCTCGGCGGCGAACATGACCGGCGTGGTGTCGTCATCGTCGCCGCCGGCCGCTCCGATCACGCGGATCAGATGTTCGCCGACCTGAACCGAGCGGGTCGCCACGCGTTTGGCGTTGCGGAAGATCGTGCCCTCGTCGACGCGCGTGCCGTTTTTGGAACCGCGGTCGGCGACCACCACGCGGCCCTGCTCATCCAGATAGATATCCGCGTGTTCGCGCGAAACCTCGGCATCGTCGCGCAGAACGATGTCGCACATGTCCGCGCGCCCGATCTTGAGCGGGCGCGGCGTAACCTCGACCGTGGCGCCCTGCGTGCCGTCGGGTTTGAAAATCACCAGACTTGGCATGCGAAATCGACTCTAGCTCACCAACACCGACAGAAACCGCGCCAGCGGCGCCAATCCGCTCGACGAAAGCCGGATCAGGTTCCCCGCAGCGCTGGGGGCCACGATGATGTCCACACCCTGTTCGATG
>CAYRXN010000175.1:0-11063 GCA_964428275.1 uncultured Planctomycetales bacterium
ATCGGCATGATCGTCGAAAAGGGCTGGCCGCGCGCGGCCAAGGACTACACCTTCCCCGTGGCCTCCGGCGTGATCGCCGGCGGAAGCCTGATGGGCGTGATCAACATCTTCTGGGAGTACGGCGGCGAGATGTGGCACCACATCGTCAAGCAACTGCGCTGACCCCGACTGTTCACGAGGACCACCCGCCGCGTCTGGCGATCGCCGTTTGCGCATCGGCGTTCCGGCAAGAGCGCCCAGCCGGCCCCATACGGCTGGCTCGGGCGCCGCCGGCCGGCGCGCTCACCCGTGGTGCCGCCTGCGCTTCATTCCCGCCAGCCCGGCCACCATCAGCGGAAGCATCTGAAGCGTTCCGAATCCACACAGTCCCGAAAGGCCCCCGCCGGTCGTGCCGGAGTCGTCCGCGCCGCCGCTGTCGGGTGTGTTCGGTTCGGCGGACGGGTTCTCGTCGCCTGCCCCGGAACCTTCGGCGGGCTCGTTGGGTTCGGCGGTTCCGCCGGCGGGTGTGTCGGGCTCGGAGGGCTCATCGCCACCCGCGTCGCCGGAGCCGCCGCCGGAATCGCCCCCGGGTTCGTTCGGTTCGCCGCCCGTGTCGTCACCGGCCTGATCTCCGCCGGTGTCGTCGCCGGCCGAACCGCCGCCGTCGTCGAACGAGGTCCCGGCGCACGCGTCGCCCAGCCCGTCGCCGTCGAGGTCGAGCTGGTCGGGGTTGTAGACCTGCCAGCAGTTGTCGCACTGGTCGCCGACGCCATCGCCGTCGAAATCGCCCTGGTGCCAGTTGGACACGTCGAGACAGTTGTCGCAGACGTTCCCCACGCCGTCGCCGTCCTCATCGGCCTGGTCGGGGTTGTACACGTCGGGGCAGTTGTCGCAGGCGTCGCCGATGCCGTCTTCGTCGCGGTCGAGCTGGTCGAGGTTGGCGGCATCGGGGCAGTTGTCGCAGGCGTCGCCGACGCCGTCGCCATCGCTGTCGGCCAGATCGTCCTGATCGGGACAGCGGTCGCAGACGTCGCCGACGCCATCGCCGTCGTCGTCGGCCTGATCGGCGTTGGCATCCAGCGGGCAGTTGTCGCAATCGTCGATCAACCCGTCGCCATCCGTGTCCGCCTCGCACGAATCGGGGATCCCGTTTTCGTTGCAGTCGAACGCGCCCAGCGACGCGATCTCGCAGGCGTCGGGAACGCCGTTGAAGTTGCAGTCGCCCAGCGTGTGGTGGGCGATATCCTCGTCGTCGGGGACGCCGTTGCCGTCGCAGTCGCACGGTTCGAGCAGGGTCAGGAACGCGCCGCGTCCGTGGGTGAACGCCACCAGCGTGTTGGCGTCCTTCCAGACCAGCGCCTCGACGACGGTATGGGGCATGCCGGCGTTGGCCGGCTGCCACGTGGCGCCGCTGTCATCGCTGGCGAACACGCCGAGCTCGGTCCCGACGTAGAGTTGCGCCGGATTGCACGGGCGGATCGCGATCCAGTGAACGGGGATATCGGGCACGCCTTCCTGCTCGGGACCGTCGATCAACTCCCACGTCGACCCGGCGTCGACCGATCGGTAGACATGGCCGACGTCGAACGTCGAAAACGTGCAGTACACGACGTCCGGGTTGAGCGGGTTGACCGCCAGGCTGCTCAGAAACGCGCTCGGCAGCCCTTGCCGCGTGGAAACCCACGCGGGCGCCTCGTCGAGCCCGTTGCCCGTGCGGGCCACGCGGCCGTTGGAGAACCCGAAGTACACCACGTTGTGATCGCTGGGCGCGATGGCGATGGCCGAGATGCTCGCCCACTCGCCCGTCGGATAGCCGGAGCCGTAGTTGTTGGGGTCCTCGTCGAACGCGAGCTGCCACGAGGCGGCGCCGTCGGTCGTCCGCCACGGCAGCCGTCCGCCGGCCCAGAGCACGTCGGGGTCGGTCGGGTCCAGCGCAAATGGCGAGATGAACAGCCCGCCATCGTCGTCGATCCCGTGACTCGCCCAGGCGAAGCTGCGGCCGCCGTCGGTGGACTTGTACATCGACGGGAAATACTGCGTCTCCGCATAGATCACGTTGGGATCGCGCGGATCGATCGCCACGTACCCCCCGTCGCCGCCGAGCACTTCTTTCCACGCGTTGGGCGTGCTGTCGGACCACACGAAGTTGGTGCCGTTGTCCTGGGTACCGCCGCCGAAGACCGGCGCATCCGGCGCGCTGGCGCCGTGGTAGAACTGCGTCACGCCGTAGTTGTTGTTGAGCTCTTCCCACTCGATCGCGGGCAGGTTGTTCGGGTCGATGATATCGTCCTGACACATGGCGTTCGACGTGGCCGCCCGGGCGTTGGCGGTGCGGAAGATGCCGCCGTCGTTGCCGACGTACATCGTCTGGTGCGCCGCGCCGTCGTAGTTCGGCGGAAAGACGATCGCATGCTGATCGGCATGGACGTAGGCGTCGTCCCACGGCGTCGCGTTGGGATCGAAGTCGTCCGGCTCCAGGAACCAGTAGCTCGCCACGCCCCAGGTGCGGCCCGCGTTATCGGACCGGAACAGGTCGATGCCGCCGACCCACACGATGTTCGGGTCGGCCGGATCGACGGCGATCGCGTTGTCGTACCAGCCCTGGGCGTAGCTTCCCCCGCCGCTGCCGCAGACCGAGGTCGTGATGAGGTTGCTGAGCAGCCACGGGCCGGGATCGGTGGAGAGATCGACGCGTTGTTCCCACGTATCGCCGCCGTCGGCGCTGCGGAAGATGTTGACGAGCTGGCCGGTCGGGTTGCCGGTGTTGCCGTTGTCGGCCATGCACACGTAAACGATGTCGTTGTCGCCGGGGGCCAGGGCGATTTCCATGCGCCCCTGCTTTTCGAGCTGAAGATCGGCCGGCGTGCCGAGCCTGTTCCACGTCGTCCCCCCGTCCGTCGAGCGATAGAGGCCATCGAAATCGAAACTGCCGAAGGCGGCGAAGATCACGTCCGGATCGCGGTCGGCCCGGACGGCGATGTCGGTGCAGCCCCCGTTGGTGGCGTGGTTGGTCGGGTTGGTGTCGTCGAAGGTTGCGTTGCTCAGCAGGATCGTCCAGCTTGTTCCGCCGTCGTCGCTGCGCCAGACGCCGAAGCGCGTGCCGGCGTAGATGCGGTTGTGATCGTTGGGGCTGATCGCCAGTGCGTTGCAGCGGTAGAAGGCCCCCTCGGGCACGCCCGCGACCGTGCCGGCGAGCTGGTTCCAGGTCGCGCCGGCGTCGGTGGACTTGAAGATGCCCAGCCCGCGGACCGCGTCGCCGTTGAAGAACCCCTCGCCGCTGCCGGCGTAGAGCACGTTCGGGTCATCCGGATCGATCACGAGCGAACAGATCGCGACGTTGAGCATCGTGTCGTCGAGCAGTGCCCAGCTCGCGCCGGCATCGGTGGATTTCCAGATGCCGCCCGCCACGCCGCCGGCGTAGATCGTGTTCGGATCGGTCGGGTCGATCGCGATGGCGCGTGTCCGGCCGCCGACGTTGCCCGGCCCGAGCGGCTGCCACGTGTCGATCCCGCCCGGACCGGCCGCGAGGCCCTTCGCCGCCGGCCGCTTCTCGCGGTCGGCGATCTCCCGGGCCACCGCCCGCAGGTGTTCGAGCGGCAGCACGTCGTGCCCGGGGGCCAGCCGCTGTTGCACGAAGAAATCCAGGGCATCCTGCGGCTGGTCGTAGGGCTTGGGCCCGCAGCGGCCCCATTTTTCACGTTTGGCCTCGATCACGCGCCGTGCGCGTTCGAGTCGCCGCGCGGCGCGTGGCGAAGTCGCCGCGACCGGCGCCGCGGATCGCGCCTGCACGGAGGCGGGCCTGGCGGGCTCGTCGGCCGCCGGCCGGCCGCACCCCACCGGCCCGACCAGGCCGGCGAGCAACGCCATTCCGGCGGCGATCCGTCGGTGAAAACGATGGGGACGCGTGCTGCGAAAGCCGTCGAACGTTGCGATCATCAGAGAATCCCTTGCCAGAAACATGTACACATCCCGCCCCTCCGTGCCGGTGTGCTCAGCATCCCGGATTTTGCAGCGCAGTGCAAGGAATGCCCCGGTCATCGCGACTCGCGGCTCGGCGGCTCCGGGATTGCGGGGGCGCGGCGCTTTTTGCTAGACTGAACACGTGCGGCGTGTCGGAGCCTGACGCCCCGCCCCGAGCGGTCCGCATCCGCCGGTCGAAGCGGGCGAGACGATCCACCCCCACGAGCGAGCCGCCGCCAAAGCAGGAGGGACGTACCATGTCGCGACGCCAACTGCTGTCCCCCATGATTGTGTTCTCTGTGCTGGGTTGGGTACGCGCGCTGGCCGATCCGCCCCCCAGCTCCTTCGACCTGCGCGACGTCAACGGCGTCAATTATGTCACGTCGGTCAAGAGCCAGCAGGGTGGAACGTGCTGGACGTTCGGCACGATGGCGGCCATCGAGGGCAACCTGCTCATGACCGGCAACTGGGCGGCCGCCGGCGAACTCGACGAACCCGACCTGGCCGAATACCACCTCGACTGGTGGAACGGCTTCAACAAGCATTACAACGCGGACCGCGACCCCCCCGGCGGGGCCGGACTCGACGTACATTACGGCGGTGACTATCGGGTTGCCACGGCCTACATCACCCGCGGCGATGGAGCGGTACGCAATATCGACGGCCAGTCTTTCAACTCCGCCCCGGCGCGCTGGCTTGCCTCGTATCACCGCTACTACCCGCGTGACATCGAGTGGTACGTCGCCAAACCCGACCTGAGCAACATCGACACGATCAAGAACGCCGTGATGACCTACGGCGTCGTCGCGACCTGCATGTGCTATTCGTCGTCCTACATTTCCAACTACCGTCATTATCAGCCGCCGAGCAGCGAAGACCAGCCGAACCATTCGGTGGCGATCGTGGGGTGGGACGACAGCGTCACCACGCCGGCACCGCAGCCGGGAGCGTGGTTGTGCAAGAACAGTTGGGGCGACGGGTGGGGCTACGACGGCTATTTCTGGATTTCGTACTACGACAAGCACGCCTGCCAGCACGCGGAGATGGGCGCCGTCTCCTTCCACAACGTCGTCCCCTTCGACTGGGACGGCGTGTACTACCACGACTACCACGGCTGGCGGCACACGAAGACCGACTGCTCCGAAGCGTTCAACGCCTTCGTCGCCGACGGCCGACAGCGCATCACGGACGTGAGCTTCTATACGGCCAGCGACAACGTCACGTACCAGGTTACGGTGTACGACCGCTTCGAGAACGGCGAGCTGCTCGACGAGCTCAGCACGGTCGGCGGCACGCGCGCCCACACGGGCTTCCACACGATCACGCTCGATCCGCCGGTGCACCTCGAAGCCGGCGACGACTTCTACGTATACCTCTCGCTCTCCGACGGCGGCCAGCCCTACGATTGCACCTCGACCGTGGACGTGCTGATGGGCGCGACGCGGGGCACGCTGGTGGAATCCTCCGCCCACCCCGGCGAAAGCTATTACCGCGACGGCGGGCAGTGGGTCGATCTGACCACCTTCGACGAAACCGCGAACTTCTGCATCAAGGCCCTGGTGCGCGAGACCGCGCTCACGATCACGCCCGCGGGCAATCTCGTCGCCCTCGGCCCCGCAGGCGGGCCGTTTACGCCGGACGCGATCGTGTACACGCTCACCAACACGGACTCCGCTCCGATGGACTACAGTGTCATCGCTCGCCCGGCCCCCACCTGGTTGTCGCTTTCGGGCGACGTGGCCGGGACGCTCGCCCCGGGCGCGACCGCGCAGATCACCGTCAGCGTCACGCCCGACGCCGAGAGCCTGGGCACCGGCGGCTATTTCGCCCTGCTCAACTTCGACGACCTGACCTGGGGGCGCACGATCACACGCCGCGTGGAGCTCAACGTTGGCGACCCGTCGCCGCAGGTCGTGTGGGAGTTCGATGAGTATCCGGCGGGCTGGTCCATGCAGGGCCAGTGGGCCTGGGGGCAGCCCACGGGGGGAGGCGGTGAACACGGCGGTCCCGACCCGACCGGCGGCTACACCGGCCCCAACGTCGTCGGCTACAACCTCGACGGCGACTACCCGAACGATCTGGGGGCCAAACAGCTCACGACGCCGGCGATCGACTGCACGAACCTGCGGCAGGTGCGACTCGGGTTCTGGCGCTGGCTCGGAGTCGAGCAGCCCGCGTATGACCACGCGAAGATCAAGGTGAGTACGAACGGCAGCGACTGGACGGTCATCTGGGAAAACCCGACCGAGATCGCCGATACCGAGTGGGTCTATCAGGAATACGACATCTCGGAGATCGCCGACGGTCGGCCGGAGGTTTACGTCCGCTGGTCCATGGGCCCCACCGACGGCGGCTGGACCTACTGCGGCTGGAACCTCGACGATGTCATGATCCTCGGGTTCTACTCGCCGCCGCTGCCCGGCGATCTCAATGGCGACTGCGTGGTGGATCTTGTCGATCTCGCGCACATCCTGTCGCACTACGGCGAAACCGGCGTTCCGCCGGGCTACGGCGACCTCGACGCGGACGGCGACGTGGACCTCTCCGACCTGGCGATCCTGCTGACGTATTACGGCCAGACGTGTTCGTAGATCGCCGTGTGATCCTGCCGCAGCCGAGGACCGCGCGCCGGAAACCCGCGCGGTGCGGCGACGCGCGATCGCGCCCCGCGATACGGGAAAACGGCTCCGGATCGACGGGACGCCGCCGGCGCGTGATTCCTGCGCCGGCCGCGCGAGCCGATGGGGACCGCCGAGCGGCTGTTGCGAAAACGGCCGCCGTCAATTAGACATGGGCGACCGAACCGCAGCGAAACCGCCCGCTGCCTGCGCATCGAGAGTCCGCCCATGCCGCTGCACCTGAAGAACCCGCACAGCATTCTCGCGGCGCTGGAGAAGCGCCCGGCCGACGTGATCGAGGTCCGCCTGCCGCCCCGGGGCGGCGAGGCCTGGGACGCCGTCCGCGCGGCAGCCGCTCGTCTCGGCGTGACGACGACCACCAGCCGCGCCGCCGCCCGGAAGAGCCCCAGACGCCGCGGCAAGCCCGACCAGAAAACCGAGCGCACCGGCGCCGGCGAAGCCGTGGTGCGCCCCCTGCCCGGATTGCCGCTGGGCGAGCTCTTCCGCGATGCGGTGTCGCGCGCCGGCGGGCAGGGCCTCTGGCTCGCACTGGACTGCCTCCAGGACCCGCACAACCTGGGCGCCATCTTCCGCACGGCGGCGTTCTTCGGCGTCCAGGGCGTCGTCCTGACCGCGGATCGCAGCGCGCCGCTGACCGGCGTCGCCTACGACACGGCCGCCGGCGGCGTCGAGTTCGTGCCGTTCGCGATGCCTGTCAATCTCGGCCGCGCGCTGGAGGTCGCGCGCGAGGCCGGCATCTGGGTTCTCGGGTCGAGCGAGCACGCCGAGCAGGACATCGCCACAGTAGCCCGTGACCGCCCCTGGCTCCTGGTGATCGGCAACGAAGGACGCGGGCTGCGCCGGATGACGCTCGAACGCTGCGACGCCACCTGCCGCATTACGCCGCGCGGCGGCGTCACTTCACTCAACGCCTCGGTCGCCGCGGGCATCCTGATGGCAGCGCTGGCGGGGCCGGTCCCCTGACAGCGAACCTTCTCCGCCGTTCGCCAGGCGACAGGCCGCGGCCCGCCCGGCCCCCCACGTCCCAACCCCGGTGCATCCGCTGCGAGGCAGGTTCGTATAACCTGGTGGCGGCCGGGCGCGTCCGGTTGAATCGGGCCAGATCGAGAGCGGTTCCGGCGACGCGGGACGCGACATCAACCACTTTCCGACGGGGAGACACCTCCATGACACGACGTCCCAGAGCGATCGCAATCCTGTCTTGCACACTCATGCTCAGCGCGGCGGCGCCTGCCCAGCCCCAAAATGCCGCCTCCTCGGAGGCCGATTCACTGCAAGTCCAGATGCGCAAGCTGGCCCAACTCTGGCAGGCCGGCAAGATGGACGAAGCCGTCGCGATTCTGGAAAGGTTGCGCGCCGCCGGCCCTGCGGCGTACGCGCGCGACGTGCGCGCGGGCATCTGCTACAACCTGGCCTGTGGTTATGCCCGGCTCGATCGGCCCGACCGGGCCATCGCGGCCTTGCAGGACGCGGCGGACCTTGGTTTCGCCCGGGTTTCGCAGTTGGAGCAGGACCCCGACCTCGAGAGCATCCGGAACGACCCCCGTTTTGCCGCGCTCATCGCCCTGATTCGCACGCGTAACACCTTCTTCCAGTCGCCGGCGTTCAGGAGCGACTACGCGGAGAAGCTGGACACCGACCTCAAGGTCGCCGGCCTGTCCCGGCTGTGGGCCGAAATCCGCTTCGGCCTGGCCAACGTCGGCGAGCCCGCGACCGACCTCGATGCGCTGTACCTGAGTTTCCTGCCACGCGTCCGCCAAGCCGGCAGCACCCTCGAATACTACCGGCTGCTGGAGCGGTTTTGCGCCGCCGTTCACGACGGGCACACCCGGGTCGAGCTGCCCCCCGAGCTGTTCGCCGCCACCGGCTACCGTCCGGCGTTGCGGACCCGTCTGGTGGAAGGGCGCATCGTCGTCACCGCGGTCGAAAGCGAAGACCTGACAGCGCTCGGCCTCCGCCCCGGTCTGATCGTCGAAGCGATCGAAGACATGCCCGCCAGGCGTTTCGCGCAAGAGCACGTCGCGCCTCACGTCAGCGCCTCGACGCCGCAGGGCCACGACGCACTCGCTTACGGCCTCTATCTGTTGCTGGGCGCCAGGGGCAGCACCGTGCGGCTCGCGTTTCGCACGGCCGACGGGAAGCCGCTCACGCACGTCCTGAAACGAACCCGTCCGATCAACGCCGGCCCGCCGGCGGTCGAGTACCGCCGACTCGACGACGGCACGGCGTATGTACGGCTCAACTCCTTCGGGCGGCGCGAGGCCGTGGCGCGCTTCGCCGCCGCGTTTTCGAAGCTCAAAGACGCCCCGCGCCTGATCCTGGATCTGCGCAACAACACCGGCGGCGACGGCGGCATCGGATTCGCGATACTCTCCCATCTGACCGAGCACGGTTTCGCGACGGCCCAGTGGCGGCCGCGGGTCTACCGCGCGTACGACCGCGCCCGCGGGCTGGGCGTGGAGTGGGGCGCGTGGCAGCGGGGGCGCTGGCCGGGCGCCAATGGCGATCCCTACCGCGGCCCGGTCGCGCTGCTGGTGGGCCCGCTGACCGCCTCGGCGGCGGAGGACTTCTGCGTCGCATTCCGCGCCATGGGGCGCGGCCCGATCATCGGCGCGGCGACGGCGGGGACGACCGGCCAGCCGCTCTCGTTTCCGCTGCCCGGCGGCGGTATTGGAATGGTGTGCACGATTCAGAGCCGCCTGCCCGACGGCACCGAATTCGTCGGCAAAGGAATCGTGCCCGACGTGCAGGCAGTCAACACGATCGCCGACCTGCGAGCCGGCCGCGATCGGGTGCTCGAGGCCGCCATCGAGCGACTGCGCTGAGCAGGCCGCGCTTCCCACCGGCCGGACACCCGCGCCCCGGGGCGCGGCTCGGATCGGCAAGAGGGGTTGGCAACGGCTCTTGCGCTAGTTGATCCCGTGCAGCATCGGCTTGAGCTTCCGCAGCAGCAGGAGCATCAGGACGGTCGCCGCGCCGGCGACGATCGCGAAGATCGCGAAATATTGCGTCGGCGTCATCGTTCCCCACGACTCCGCGATCGTATGGGCCAGGAAGTTCGCGCACGCCCCCGACGTGAAGAACCACAAGCCCATGAACAGCCCGACCAGCTTGGGCGGGGCCGCCTTCGTCACCAGCGACAGCCCCACCGGCGACAGGCACAGCTCGCCGATCGTCAGCAACAGGTAGAACAGAATCAGCCACCCCAGGCTCACCTTCAGCAGCGACGACTGGCGGTACAGCTCGGTCAGCGCGTTGCGGAAACCCGGCTCGGCCCCGGCCGCGAGCAACTGCTGGCGATAACGCTCCGGAATCACCTCGGTCGCCGTGTAGGTGCCGGTCTCGGCGTCCCACGTGATGAAGTCGGGCAGCTCATCGACCGGCTCGATGTCGCGATACTCCGGCGGGATCGTCACCTGCACCTGCCACCTGGCCTCCTTGGGCAGCTTGCCGGTCCGCTTGAGCTCGCGCGTTTCGGCGTCCTTCTTCTCGGCGAGTTCGACGAGCCGGTCGATCGCGTCGTGATAGGGCTTGGGGCTGGAGACGCCCAGCGCCCGCATCCAGTCGAGGTCGGGCAACACGCCCTTCATCTTCAACTCGCCGCCTTCGTAGCGCAGCCGGGTAGCGCCGTAGTACACGCGCTCGTCCGCGTTTTGCGGGTCCGCGAGCGTGTACACCCGGTGCTGGTCGTCCACGTGGAACTGGGCCGGCAGCGCCGCCAGCGCCGCGCTTGTCGGCTGGTTTTCGCGTGCCGCGGACGCCAGCATCGCCCCGTAGGCCAGCGTCGCGAAGAACACCCCCATCGCCATCTTCATCGGCGTAGACGGTTGCAGGTGCCGCTTGTCGAGCCAGGTCCACAGCCAGGCGAAGACCGGCGCCAGCACGATGATGAAGAACGGATTGATCGACTGCGTCTGCTCGGCCGTGATGTGGAAATCGCGCCAGGTGGTCGTCGCGGCGGCAGCGGCGGCCGGCTGCGACGCGGCCGCGCCGGCGTGGAACGAGTCCGGCAGCACGACCTGCGGGGCGTGCGCCTTGAAGATGTACAGGTTGCTGTGCTTTTCCGCCCAGAGGTTCATCACGTTCGCCGCCTGCTCGAACCCCACCCAGAACAGCACCACGAACAGGCAGATCACGACCAGCACGATCGTCCGATCGCGGTAGACGTAACCCGGCACCTCGTCGGCGCCGGCGTCCGCGCCGCCGGCGGCGCCCGGAAGCTCGGCGCCGCAACGCTCGCAGTGGCGGGCGCCAACGTCGTTCTGCGCGCCGCACTGCGGGTTGGGACAGAAGACGGCGTCCGCCGCGTGACCCGCCTTTTCGGCCGCCTCGATCTCCTTTTCGCGATCCTCGGCGTCCTGGGCGGCGATCTCGCGCGTCCGCCGCTCGACCGCGCCCATGCCGACCAGGTACACGATCAGGCCGATGACCATGCCGATGCCGGCGGCGGCGAAACCGTAGTGGTAGCCGTAGCTGCCGCGCAGC
>CAYRXN010000176.1:0-3424 GCA_964428275.1 uncultured Planctomycetales bacterium
ATGCTCGCGGATGAAACGAAACGCCTGCGCGAGCACCGGGTCGTCGATCGCCAGGAACTCCGTCGATTGCCGCGTGATGATGCCGATCGGGGCGAACTCGATCGGTTTCTCGGGGAACGGCGCCCCCGCCATCAGCCGGTCGAGCAGTTCGGCTGCGGCGTAGCCGACGCGTTCGCCGCCGCAATCCACGCTCGATATTTCGGGAATGGCGGCGGTAGCCGAAAGCTCGTCGTCTTCGCCACCCAGGATCGCCACGTCGTCCGGCACGCGCAGGCCGGCCTCCAGACAGCCCTGCGACACGAGCCAGCCACGCACGTCGCTGAACGTCAGGATTCCCACCGGCTTGGGCAATCCGCGCAACCAGCGCACCAGGTGCCGGATGTGCGTGTTCCAGCGCGGCTTGCTGCGGACGTAGGTGGGACCGCGATAGCAGCTGCACGTGCCGCCGCGGGCCTCGGCGGCGCGGGCGAACGCGGGACCGAGATGATCGACGCAGCCGGGATGGTGAAAGGCCGAGTAGTACGCGAAGTTCCGCAGGCCCCGGTCCGCCAGGTAGTTCGCGGCCATCTCGCCGATCCGTTCGCCGCTGACGCGGCACCACACGATGTTGCGGGCACCGAACCCGTAGGACGAAACGTTGATCGCGGGGACACCCGCCTTGCGAATCGCGTTGGCCAGCGCCGGGTGGGTGACGCGCGCGATGACGCCGTCCGCGTGCCAACCGGCCGGCAACGTCAGCTTCTCGGATCGGCCGCGCGGTTCGACGAAGAACTGCCACGGCCGGTGGGAGCGCATGTAGCGGAACACACCCTGGATCACGCGCCGGCCCCAGGTCGTCGAGGTCTCCACCAGCAATGCGACGCGCGGCGATCGAGGCATGTCTTCGACTCCGTGGCCGGGCCCACGCCGACAGCCCACGGGGGCTGCCGCAGCTTCCTCTTCCGGCGGCGCACCGACCGATTCGAGTGTAGCACAATTATGACGCAAACGGTTAGCTATTCTGCGCAAGTTGCGCTTCACCGCGGCTGCCCGTTGTTGGTAGCGTGGGGTTGTGGCGGCACAGACCGTTTCCGGCTCGTACTGCCCCCGTCTGCCCGCGTTGCGAGACGGGACCGGCTCCCCCGGGCGGCGCGCCGCCTGGTTTCGTACACATCGACCCGAGGAGGAACAGGGAATGAAAACGACAGCCTGGATCACGCGCCTCATTGCGGCCGGTCTACTGACAGCCGGCGCGGTGCTGGCCGACGAAATCGGCCCCCGGAGTTTCTCGACCGGCTTTGAAGCCGTCGCCGGTTACGCGGCTGGTCTGGACGCCCCCGGTCAGCCGGGCGACTACCCCGAACAGTGGTTCAGTTGGTACGGCGAGGACAAGGCGCAGGTCGTCACCGACCGAGTCCACACCGGCACCCAGGCGGTGCGTTTCCGCTACAACTGGACCGACATCCAGCACCTGGCCCAGTACCACGGCGACCCCAACGGCTACGATCCCAACAACATCGACATCGAGACACTCACGCCGATGGTGTGGGAAGAATCATTTTCGTTCTACGTCTCCAGCGAGCGGAACCAGGAAAGCGGCTACGTCCTGCGGGCCGAGCCGTGGCTCTTCGCCAGCGACGGCTACTACTACGCCTACCAGTTCTTCGTCTGGCAACCGAACGACGATACCGGCTATATCACCGGCTTCGAAGACAGTGTGCCCGGCCAGGTCGCCGGGCAGTTCGCGTGGTACGGCTGGTACACCGCTCCGCCGGCGGTGGTCACCGACACGCTGGCCCATACCGGCAATCACGCGGTCTACTTCCCGGACGCCGCGGTGTCGGATATCCAGCATCACGTCACCAACGGTGATCCCTCCCTGCCGCCCATGACCTGGCAGGACCAGTTCTCGGTGTACATTCCCGGCAGCCATCCCAACGGCGAGGTGTTCCGTTCCGAACCGTGGAACAACTGGCCCGATACCGGCTGGGCGTACCAGTTCTTTCTCATCCGCAGCGGCGCCGACCCGAACGACCTCGACCCCGACGGGTGGTATCCGCAGATCGGCGCCGGCGCGATGGCCCACGACCTGCGTGAGGACTTCGGCCTGGACCCCAACACCGACGCCCTGGCCACCGATCAGTGGTGGACGATCACCATCACCGCCGACGGCGCCAACGGACGCGTCATCGGCGTCGATATCGAGGACGACTTTGGAACGAGTTACAGCGCCACGCTCGATGACCACTTCTCGAGCTGGGGCGACGACCTCACCGACGACCCCAACGCCACCTGGGCGTTCCGGCCCGAGCGCATGTACTACATCTCGGTTTCGGGCGGGGTGTACGCGGATGACATCAGGTTCCACGAGCTGGGCAATCCGCCGCGCAGCGGCTGGTGGCCCGAGATGGGCTGGGCCGGCAACATCCTGATCGACGAAATGGGCCTGCCCGCGGGCAGCCTGCTCGCAGCCGACAAGTGGTGGAACGTCAAGCTGGTCGCCGACGGCGGAGCCGGTCTGATCACCGACGTCTACATCTCCGACGATGCCGGCACGACCTACGCCATCACCGACTTGAACGAACCCTTCACGATCTGGGGCAGCGAGCTCGACCCGAACGACATTCCCCCGCAGGTGGACATGCTCGGCTATGGCAGCTCCGGCGATGGCGTCTGGATCGACGACATCGACTTCCAGATCGGCGGAATCCAGTGTTCGGGAGACATCGACGGCGATGGCGACACCGACCTGTCTGATCTGGCCGAGCTGCTGGCGGCCTACGGCACGTCGGTCGGCGACCCCAACTACAACCCCGACGCCGACTTCGATTCCGACGGCACGGTGGATCTCGCCGACCTGGCGGTGCTCCTGGCCGACTACGGCTGCGGCACGTAGACCGGGCGACGGTGCCCGCGCCGGCGGATCGGGCGGCGCGGGTTGACGGGCCCGGCACGAGAGGGGCGCGCGCCGCCGGGCGGCGCCTCTCTTTTCGAACAACCGCCGGCGGACCCCGAGCCGGGTGTGGCGATCCGAAGACAGATCGAGAGACAAGAGCCAGGCGTGAACGACACCCCAACCGTGACAGCGAAGACCAACGAACGGATTTCGCCGGCGTACACACGCCGCCGACGGCGCCGGCCGGCGCTGGCCGTGCTTGCAGCGCTGATCGGTGGGCTGGCGGCAACCGCTGCGCCGGGTGATGACCAACTGAGTCAGCAGGACCACGACGATCTGATCTACCACCTGAACATCATCGCGGCCGACGACGGTTGGCCGCAGGACTCGGTCAGTGCCGCCAACGCGATTCTCTCGAAGGAGCAGTACACGCCGGCGGCGTGGAACGCGTTTTTTACCGAGTACTTCACGGACTACCCGTTTTGCGACGATCTGGAAGGGTACCTGGGATACCCCGTCTTCTACTGGTTCAGCGACACGGTTCACTAC
>CAYRXN010000177.1:0-5081 GCA_964428275.1 uncultured Planctomycetales bacterium
TCAGTCGCGAACCCATAACACTCGTTTCCGTCTTCTTTCTTGTGCGAAACCGCGCCCGGCGCCCGTTACCGGCAGCATGGGCTACACGATGACCCGGGCGATCTCGCGCGAGCGGAAGATCAGCCAGCCGGGCAGCACCAGCAGCACCAGCCCGTAGACCAGCGTGTGCAGGCCGGCGCGGACCATCAGCCCCGCGGGGATCGCGTACCCGCTGATGAGTTTTTCTACGCCGCTGAACGCCGCGAAGTTCGGCAGCACCAGCTTGAGCACCGGCACGAGCACGGAGCGCACGAGCGGGCCAAACGATCCGTAGGGATCGACCTTCGGGTTCGGGTGCTTCAGGTTGGCACCGATCGACTCGAGCCACCAGGGCACGCCGATGCAGAACAGCAGGATGCACAGTACGCAGAAGCACGCCACGGGGAACGACACGAACGTGCTGAAAAACAGCGCGACGGCGCTCAGGAACGCCAGCCGGAAGAAGATCAGCAACAGCGTGTTGACGTAATTGGCCTCGAAGCTGCCCTTGGGGTAGAGCACCTGGAAAGAATCGTCCCCTTCGAAGTAGATCGTGCTGTTGCGGTTGGCGGGCGGATTCATGACACCGATGGCGAGTTTTCCGTCCTTGACCGCCTTGGCCTTGATGAGGAACTGGTGGCGGACCGCCGAACGCTCCTCGGTCGTGAGCACCTGAAGCGGTGCGTGCGTCTCCGGATCGACCATCACCCACTGGATGTAGAGAATCTCGTCGGCGTGCGTGGGGACGGCCCGGGCCTTGAAGCTGATCTGGATGATCCCGCCGGGCGCCTTCGAGAGATCCACGTTGTCGAATTCGTAGAGTCGGCGCCCGAGGGGCGGCACGCTCCGCCAGCGTTCGCGCAGCCGGTGGGCCATTTCCGCGACCGCCTGCGCCTCGGGAACCCCCAGCGAGTGTCCCTCGCGGATCTTCTGCTGGACGTTCTCCCTGGCGATCTCGAAGAAATCCGGTTCCACCGGGGTCGCCGCCCCGCGGGCCGTCCAGATCACATTGTTGATCTTGATCCGGTCACGGGCGAACTGGGCCGGTCGCGTCTTGATGTACGCCGCAAAGGCGTAGATCATCAGGCCGGCCAGCAGCAACAGCATCAGGTTGAGCAGGTTCACGCCGATCCACTTGCCGGCCAGCACCTCGAAGCGCGAAACCGGTTTCGTCAAGACGAGATGGATCGATCGGCGGCGGATGTCGTCGGTCAGCGTCGCGCACGAGAGGAATACGGTGGACAGACTCAGAAAGACCCCGGCCGCCCCGAGCGAGTAGGACAGGAAGGTTTGCAGCCGGCCCGCGAGCGTCTCGTCGCCTTTGACGGTAAACGGCAGCCGCAGGAAGATGAACAGCATCACCACCAGGAAGACCAGCACGATCTTCATGCGGATGCCTTCCCAGAAGGTGAGCCGGGCGATGGCCAGGATGCGTGTCATGGCTTGGGCGCGCCCCCTTCGTCCTCCCCGCCGGTAAGTTCATCGAGCAGCGAGCGGTCCACGTTCTCGCCGGTGGAGATCGGCGCGGCGGGTTCGCCGGCCTGGGCCCGAGGCGCCGCGGGCTCCGGCGACCCGGTCGGCTCCTCCTCCGGCGTGGTGAGCTCCGCGAGCACCTCTCGCCCGGCCCCGGCCGAAGCGGGCTCCGACGGCGAAGGCGGCGGCGCTTCCGGCTCGGACTCCTCCACCTTGACGAGCGATTCGAGGACCGCGGCGCCGCTGACCTGCTCGCCCAGGAAACCGGCGATCTCGCCGGCCGCCGCGGTGCCGGCCGTTTCGACCTGCTGGGCGTGGGCCTGCTCGACGATGTGCAAGAACAGCGTTTCCAGGCGTTCGCGGGGCGTGTCGATCCGCAGCTCCTTGTGCTCGCGCTCGCGGACGATGCGCTGAATCTCGCGGAGCGTCTCGTCGGAAAGCCGCTCGCACGTGATCTGGAGCATGTCCTTGCGGCTCAGCACCTCGTCGATCTGCCCCGAAACGCGCGCCCGACCGCCGTAGAGGATCGTGACGCGGTCGCAGACCTCTTCCACGTCGGCCAGCAGGTGGCTGGAGAGCAGGATCGTCTTGTGATGCTCGCGGCCGAGCCGGAGGATGATGTCCTTGACGAGCTTGGCGCCGATCGGATCGAGTCCGCTGGTGGGCTCGTCGAGGATCAGCAGGTCGGGGTCGTTGATGAGGGCCTGGGCCAGGCCGATCCGCCGGGCCATCCCCTTGGAGTATTCGCCGACGGGCCGCCGGGCCGCCGAGCGCAACCCGACCATCTCGAGCAGTTCCTCGATGCGGCGGCGGCGTTCGCGGCGATGAATCTGAAACAGCGTGCCGTAATAGTCGAGCGTTTCGCGCGCGTTGAGGAAGCGGTACAGGTACGACTCTTCCGGGAGGTAGCCGATACGGTTCTTGACCCGCACGTCGTCCGGCGGGCGGCCGAAGACCGACACGCGCCCCCGGGTGGGATAGAGCAGTCCGAGGATCATCTTGATCGTCGTGCTCTTGCCCGAACCGTTGGGACCGAGCAACCCGAAGATCTCGCCCGGCTCGATCGTAAAGTCCAGGTCGTTGACGGCCCGGACACGCGCCCGATGCCAGAAGTCGCGGAAGACCTTGGTCAACCCGACGGCGGAAATCACGCTTGCACTGCTCACGGCGGTCCTCGTTCCTGCGGCTCTACTGGTTTTCTTCGCTTGGCGTGTTGAAGCGGTTCTTGAACCGCTTGATGTCGGCCTCCACCTGACGCTGCAAGTCGCGGTTGGTGATGATCTCGAGCTCGTTGGCGTCGGGCACGAAGAAGATCTCGTTGCCGTTGCTGGTCAGAACCGCCTTGCGCATGTCGATCCACAACCGAACGGCCGTCAGCGCGGGGTACTTGTGGAACATGTTGCGGTAGTCCACGAACAGCTTGTACTCGCGCTGAACTTCCTCGCGAATCTCGTTGGCCTCGTACTGGGCCTGACGCAGCCGCACCGCGACCTCGCCCTGGGCCTCGTCGAGCTGCCGATCGATCTCGGCACGCAGTTCGGCAAGGCGCGCGTCGTCGGCGCCGGTGGCCTGGGCGGCACCGTACTCGCGGATGGCCGCCAGCAGGGCCTCGTACTTCTCCCGCGGGCCGGCGGTCTTGCTGAGGATCTTGTTGGCCTCCTGCTTGGCTTCCTCTTCCTTGCGTTTGCGGTCGGCCCGGGCCTTGATGACGTCCACGAACGCCTGGCGGACCTCGCCCGGTTCGATCGTCTTGGCCTCGACGTTGACGACCGTGACGCCGGTGTTCAGGTCGCGCAGCTCCTTGTTGAGCAGCCGGCGCACTTCGATCGTAAAGTCGGCCTGGGCCTCGTCGGTCGCGGTGCGGATCACGCGTTCGACCGGCATGCCGGCAACGGTGCGGACGACGGCGTTTTCCGCGGTGCGCTCGAGAAGGTGGCGGAAATCCTCCGGCGCGTCGCCGATGTTCTCCACGAACTTGCCCGCGTCCTCGATGCGGTACTCGAACGACCAGATGCCGTGCGAGAGATTGCGGTCGCCGGTGAGCATCGTCCCGTGTACGCCGGGCTGGAGCTTCTCGAGTCGCGGCACGATCGCGGCGAGGTTGATATCGCTGAGCTCCTTCTGCTTGTCTTTCTTCTCCAGCGGGAAACAGAACGTATAGAGCGTCTGCTTGAACGTCTGCCCCGAGATGCGGATCTTGGTATCGAACGGATCGGGCAGGGCCGCGTGCCAGCCCTCGCCGAAGATCGGCGTCTGGTAGTAGTCCGAGTCCTGGTTCTGGTTCAGCCGCAGCTTGCCGAAGCGCACGATCAGGCCCTGTTCACCGGGGTTGACCTGGAACCAGCCCGAGAGGAAGTACGCCACCAGCAGCACGACCATGATCAGCCGCAGCAGGTTGAAACCGGCCCGCAACGCCTGGGCCAGCGATTCGGCCGCGGGATCGGATTCGCGCGGCGGGCCGCCGGGCGCGCCCGCGGGCCGCTCGTCGTGCTGGGGGTCATGGGTCGGGTGCGAGCAGGTCATTTCTCAGCCCCCTGGCCGGCCGGCGTCTCCGGCACGGTCGCCGGCGGCGTCTCAGAGATGAGGTTGAAGAGTTCTTCGCTGGAGAAATACTTGAACAGTTCGGTATCCGAGTCGAGGAAGATCGTCGTCTTGGTCTTCAGCGCGGCCTTCAGGCCATCGAGCCAGCGCAACCAGATGAAGAAGTCCGTGTCCTGCTTCGGAATCTGCTCGAAGATGCGCTGCGAAGCGCGGATACCGGCGGCCTTGATCTCGCCGGCCTTGCGGTCGGCGAACGCGAGGATCTGCTTGCTCCAGCTCTTGGCCCGCGCCACGATTGCCTGCTTGATCGATTCGCCTTCCTCGCGGTAGCGCGCCGCCATCCGCTTGCGCTCCTGCGTCATCGACTTCTGCACGCTGGCGGTCGCCTCCTCGGGCAACGAAATCCGCCACACGCCGACACGCTGGAGCGCCACGCCGTAGTCGGCCATGATGCCGGGGGCGGCGTCGTCGAGAATCTCCTGTTCGATCTTCTCGTAGCTGCGGCGGACCAGTTCCGCGTCGAGATTGACGAAATCCGCCATGACGTGCTGGCCGATCACCTTGGCGCGACTCTCGTTGATGCGGTCCTTGAGCTTCTCGTCGGCGGTCCGTTCGAGCGGTACCCGCTTGTAGAACAACAGCGGGTCGGCGATCTTCCAGACCGCAAAGCAACCCACGATCACGTTCTGCCCGTCGCGGGTCTTGATCTCCGTCTCCGGCGTGTCGAGCACGCGCAAGCGCGTGTCGAAGTGCTGGACCGTCTCGATCGGCGGAGGCCACTTGAGCTTGAGCCCCGGCTCGGACACGACCGCCCGCGGCTTGCCGAACCGAACCAGCACGACCGATTCCGAGAACCGCACCTGGTACGTGATCGCGTAGATGACCAGAATCAGGACAAGCACAATCGCCGTGATCACGGTCGGCAGGGGAATCCTTTTCATCGACATACCTCAACAAGTAAGCGTCGCATGAGTTTCGTATCGCAGCCGGCGGGCCGCGGATTACTCTCCCGCACTGGTCGGGATGTTCACAATGTCCGGGTTGGCCTG
>CAYRXN010000178.1:0-17605 GCA_964428275.1 uncultured Planctomycetales bacterium
TCGAGCAGGTCTGTCTGGAAACGCCCGAGATCGTCGATACCTGGGCGATCGTCGGGGCCCGCATCGAGGCCGACGAGAGCGGTACCTACACGACCCACCGCGCGCATCTGGGCGAGATCGTGGTCGAGCTCAAGGATGTCGAGCAGCGCGACCGCAGCAGCGACGACGTGATCGCCGATCTGCGCCGCAAGACGGCGAACCTCTCGGGGATCAACTCGCTGCGGTTCCGGGCGATGCAGGGCGGCCCGGCCGGTCCCGAGCTCGAAATCGAAATCACCGGCAGGAACATGGAGCACATCCTGGCCGCCCGCGACGTGCTCCGCGACAAGCTCGGCCACTACCAGGGGGTGTACGACCTGGCCGACGACTACGAGGAGGGCACGCCCGAGCTGCAAATCGCGCTGCTCGACTCGGCCCGGCCGCTCGGGCTGACGACGCGCATGCTGGCCACCGAGCTGCGCGGGGCCTTCTACGGCCTGGAGGCCCGCACGCTGCAGCGCGGCCGGGAAGACGTGAAGATCCGCGTGCGCTTCCCCGAAGCGCGCCGGCGGCACGTGTACGAACTGGAAACGATGCGGATCGTGACGCCGACCGGGGCGGCGATCCCGCTGTGCGAGGTGGCCCGCGTCGTCGAATCGCACGGGCCGGCCGCCATTCGGCGGGTGGACCAGCGCCGCGCGGTGACCGTGACCGGCGACGTCGACCAGGCCCGGGCCAACGCCGACGAGATCATCGACGATCTCCAGCCGACCGTGACCCGCCTCGAACGCGCCTACCCCGGCTTGCGGATCATCTTCTCGGGCAACCGGCACGAGGCCACCAAGTCGCTCGGCTCGCTGCGGCGGGACTTCTTCATCGCGGTGCTGATCATCTACTTCATGCTGGCCGGCCTGTTCCGCAGCTACATCCAGCCGCTGATCGTGCTGACCGCGATTCCGTTCGGGCTCAACGGCGCGATCGCGGGCCACCTGCTGATGGGCTACCCGCTGACGGTGCTTTCGATGATCGGGCTGGTGGCGCTGACGGGCATCGTGGTCAACGACGCGCTGATTCTGGTGGATTTCATCAACAAGGAGGTCGAGGGGGGGATGGAGGTTCGACCCGCGGTGATCGCGGCGGCCGTCCGCCGGCTGCGGCCGATCCTGCTGACGTCGCTGACGACGATCCTGGGCCTGGCGCCGCTGATGACGGAGACGTCGTTCCAGGCGCGTTTTCTGATCCCGATGGCGATTTCGATCAGTTTCGGCCTCGCCTTTGCGACCGTGCTCACGCTGGTCGTCGTGCCGGCGAATTACATGGTGTTCTACGACATCAAGGTGGCGTTTCACCGGCTCTGGCACGGTCCGGAAAAGGCCCTGCCGACCGCCGTCTGAGCGGCCGGCAACACGCCCGGCTACTGGCTGTGATTGCCGCCAGCTTCCGCCAGCCGGCGCAATCCTTCGAGCAATTTCGGGAAATCGGTCTCCGGGGGAAGCTGAACCAGCCTCTCGGGGGCGGCGTGTCAACTGCCGCAGCGGCGAAGCTGGTCGCCGATCTCCGACCGTCCGATGGCCCGAAGGACCGTCCGCCGAGCCGAAGCTGCGGGGTCCGGCACGCCGTCGGTGGCGTTCAGGAGCCGGCGCAGGCGCAGCCGCAGTCGTTCGTGCCCGCGGCGCGGGTCTTCGCCGGCAGCGAGCGCGGCACGCAACTCGTGGCAAATCGTGGCCGCCAGGCCGATAACGTCGGTGATCTCGTTGGCGCGGCGGTCTGCTCGTGGTTCCGGCATGGTTTCGTCTCCAGGTGCACGGCGCAGTCGTGTTCGGCTGCGACGGTTCTTGTGGCAGCGTGATATTGTATGGCGGCACTCGCCGGACGGGCCGTTTTCACCCATCGTCTGCCGGAACCTGCCGCTGGGCGAACGAGGGGTATACTCTGACGATCGAGCCGCATGGCCGGGTCCACACCGGATCGCGGTCCGTTCCGCCCTTTTGTGAAAGGTCGAACCAGAGATGACACTTGACGTCATATTTGCCATGCCGCACCCGGACGATATCGAAATCACCTGCGGCGGCACGATTGCGAAGCTCGTGCACGCCGGCCACAAGGTCGGCCTCGTGCACATGACCGATGGTGAGCCGACGCCGCGGGGTACGCCGCAGACGCGGTCCGCCGAGCTGGCTCGGGCCGCCGGGATCCTGGGCGTGGCGCACGTCGAAGTGCTGCCGCTGACGAATCGCGAGCTCATGGATTGTCCGGCGAACCGCTACGCGATCGCCACGGTCTTTCGTCGCTATCGTCCGAAGATCGTGGTGGGTATGGCGGGGCGCACGCCGGGCGCGTCACCGGATCATTATCAGGGCCAGCTTCTTCTGGAGGCGGCGCGCTTCTACGCCCAACTGACCCGGTGGGACGATCGTTTCGACGGAACCGCTCCGCACCGGATCGACTGGCTCTGGTACCGCCCGACGCCCAACGCCGCAGAGCTGACCCACTGGCCGGCGACGTTCGTGGTGGACACCTCCGGGTTCGAGGAGCAGAAGATCGCCGCCATCTCGGCGTACGCATCGCAATTCCCGCCGCAACGGCTCGAGCGACTCGTGCAGCGCGTGCGGGCCTGGGACGCCGCCCAGGGCAGCCGCTGCGGCTTCCAGTACGGCGAGCTGTTCGCACTGCCCCACCCCGTGCCGATGCCCGATCCCGTGGCCCACTTCGGGCAACTGGATACCCCCCTGGGCCCGCCTTCGCTCGTGCCACCCCAGGACAGCGGGCGATAACCCGGTCAGCGATCGGGGGGGGCTCCGGCGGCGGTTGAAATCGGCGATCCCGGCCCGGCGGCGAACGCGGGGCGGCAGCGCGGGCTGCGATGCGCCGCGTGCGGCTGGCGCGGCGCTCGCCGTCGTTTCGGATGACAAGCCACACAATCCATCCGGATTCCATCTCGGCCGACCTGCCCGCAGATGGGGGAATTCGCTGTTCGCCCCGCGGACGGCTTCTTTCTCGGGCGTGCGCACGATCGGCGCTTCCGGCGGATCGGGGGCTGGTCAAGTCGGCATGTTCGCGGGCCGATGCGTGCATGGAGATGCGGGGCACCCGGAGTGCGTCCCCGCTCAGAAGGTGCGCGAGTATGACCGACGAATCGGCGGGTCAAGGTGGATCGTCCGCGCCGCGCCGGCCGCTGGAACGCCTGTTGAGAGGCGCGTTTCCGGAGGCGGTCGGGCTCGGCCTGGTGGGGCTGATCGCGACGGCACTGATCGTGTGTACGCTCTTTGCGCAACGCACGCTGTCCGAGCAGCGGGCCCTGTTGCTGCGCGGCCAGGCGGAGAGTGCCGCCCGTGCGATTGCCGCGCGCCTCGCGGCCCGGTCCGATCCGACCGGGGTTCCCGCACCCGAGACGCTGGCCGAGATCGCCGGCTCCGAGTCGATCGCGTCGCTGCGCTGGGTCGATGCGGACGGGCACGAGCGCTGTCGCTGGCAACGTGCTGCCTTGGCCGCCGAGTCGCCGGAGGCGATCGAGATCGCGACGGCCGCAGCCCCGGTGGCCGACCCTTCGGGCAAGCCGGCGGGCAGCGTCAGCGTGGCGGTCCGCGCCGTCGTGGATCGGACTCCGGAACGCCTGTTCCTCGGAATGGCGGGTGGGCTGCTGGTCGCGGCCCTGCTGGCCTATCTGGCGCTCTACCGGCTGATTCGCCGGCAGATGCGTCCCATCGATGCGATCCGGGCCGGGCTCGAGAGTTACGCCAGCGGAATCGAGAGCCAGTTGCAGACGCTGCACCTCAGTGATGCGTTCGGCCAGGTCGCCCGCGGATGGAACCAGTTGATCGAGGAGATCGTGCGTCTCAAGCAGCAACTGGCCAGCGCGGGGGCGACCAGCGAGGGCGACGCCCTGACGCGTTTCGAAACCCGCATGCTCCGCGACGCGCTCGAGCGGCTGCCGGTAGGTGTCGTCCGCTTCGGTCCCGACGAGCAGATTCACTACGCCAACAGTTCGGCGGCGCGTTTCCTGGGCATTCCCCAGGACGCGCTCCGGAAGCAACGCGTCCGCGACATTCTGGGGGATCAGTGCGAAACGCTGCTGGGGGCTCAGCGCCGAGGGGCCCGGGCCGCCGCCGACTGGAACCGAGAAGGGGCCGGTGGCGTCAGCACGCTCCGGGTGGAGATCCTGCCCCCGCGTGAGGAGGTCAGCCCCGAGTCGATCCTCCTGATCCAGGACGTGACCGACATGCGCGAGGTGGAGCAGGCCTGCAACAGCTTCCTCTACCACGTCACGCACGAGCTGCGGACGCCGCTGACCAACATCCAGGCCTATGCCGAGACGCTCAGCCGGCTGGATCTCAACGACGAGCAGATGCGCAAGGAGTGCTACAACGTCATCGTCAGCGAGACCCGCCGGCTCTCCGAGCTGGTCGAGGACATCCTCAGTATTTCGCAGATGGAGGTGGGGGCGCTGCGGCTCGAAGCGGACGACGTGGACATGGTGCGGCTGCTGCGCACGATGGTCCAGGACAACCTCGGTGCCGCGGACGAGAAGGGCGTGGAGCTTTCGCTGAGTCTGCCGCCCAAGCTCCCGCGGTTGCGCGGCGACAAGCGGCGTCTGGCGGTATTGCTCAACAACCTGATCGGCAACGCGATCAAGTACACGCCCCCCGAAGGGCGCGTCTCGGTCCGCGCCAGCCATGACGAACGGCGCATGCGGATCGAGGTCGCCGACACGGGCTTGGGGATCGCGCCCGAAGACCAGCCGCGCGTGTTCGAGAAGTTCTACCGGGCCGATCGGGATGAAGTGCAGGGCATCAAGGGCACCGGGCTGGGGCTGGCGATCGCGCGGGAAGTCGCCCGGCTGCACGGCGGGGACATCCTGCTGGAGAGCGAAGTGGGGAAAGGTTCGACGTTCACGCTGGAGCTCCCGCTTCAGGCGGCGGACTGTTCGTAAGGAGGCGGCCGGATGAGTCGTATCGTGGTGGTGGAAGACGACCCGCACATCCTGCGGGTGATTTCGCTTTGGCTGACGCGCCAGGGGCACGAGGTGCTGGAGGCCTCCAACGGCAAGGCCGCGCTGGAGATCATCCGGCAACGCCCTCCCGACCTGATCGTGACCGACGTCAACATGCCGGGCATGGACGGCTTCGAGCTGCTCGACGAGCTCGATCGTCTCGGCCGGCGGCCGGGTGGCGTGCTGATGCTCACCAGCCGCTGGGACCACCGCGAGATCGCGTCACGGCTGGCGCAGCAGGGCGTCCGGGTGATGCCCAAGCCCTTCAGCCCGACGCTGCTGGCAGAGAGCGTGCGCGAGCTGATCGAGGGGGCGCAACAGACGGCGGACGTGGCGGCCGCCGAGGAAAGGAGTGAGTCGTGAGAAGCGGTTCGGATGAGCCCGCCCCCCAGAGTTCCGCGGAGCGCAGGCCGGTGGTCGGCGGTCCGCTGAGCGCCCTCGACGCGCTCGATTCGACGGCGGCGCTGTGCGTGCAGATCGAACGGCTCACCGCCGAGAACGAGCAGCTGGCCGACGAGGTGCTTCGCAACTACGAGCAACTCAGCCTGCTGTTCGATTTCTCGACGCAGATCGCCGGCGTGACACACGTCGAACCGATGACGCGGCTGCTGCTGGACCGCTGCGCCGCGTTGCTGCGAGCCAGAGAGGTCTACGCCCAGAATCTGCACGACGGCTGGAGTCGTTACGACGCCGTGGCCGGAACGCTGAGTCCCGGGCGCCCGGAGCAGGCTCCCGAAACGGTGCTCAACGAGATCGTCGGCGAGGCGCGGGCGCGGCATATCGTCGCCGTTCGGGCCACGGTGGAGATGCAGATCGTCGCCGGGCCGCTCGAGTTCGGCGAGACGACCGCCGTGGTGGTGGCGCTGCGCGAAGCGGCGGCCGGTGAGTTTACCTCCGGCGAAATGAGGCTGCTCGAGTCGCTGCTGACCTTCGGCGGGCAGTTGCTCAACAACAACGCCCTGCACGAGCGGATCCGGCGGCTCTCGATGCAGGCGATGCGCGCGCTGGTTTCGGCGATCGACAAGAAGGACAACTACACCTGCGGCCACTCGGAACGGGTCGGTTTCTTCGCCCGGATGGTGGGCGCGCGGTTGGGGTTGCCGCCGGCGACGCTGGACCAGCTCGAGTGGGCCGGGCTGCTGCACGACGTCGGCAAGATCGGCATCACCGAAAACGTGCTCAACAAGGCCGGACGGCTGACGGACGAGGAGTTCACCTACATCAAGCAGCACCCGCGGATGGGCTATGAGATTCTCGAGCCGCTCCAGAACTTCGCGGACGTTCGGCGCGGCGTGCTGCACCACCACGAGAACATGGACGGCTCGGGTTATCCCGACGGGCTGGCCGGCGAGGCCATTCCGCTGTTCGCCCGGATCATCCATGTCGTGGACGTGTTCGACGCGCTCAGTTCGCGCCGCTCGTACCGGGATGCGCTCTCGATCGAGCGTGCCGTCCGGGTCATCCGCCAGGAGGCGGGCACGAAACTCGATCCGAAGATCGCAGCCGAGTTTCTCGACTTCCTGGCCGAGTTCGAACGGGCAGAGCCCGAGAAGTTCGCGGCCCTGTTCTCTGCTCCTGCACAAACGGAGCCTGCGCCATGAGATGTACCGCAACAAGGGGGACGGGATTGTGGCTCTTGGGCGGCGGTCTTGTGCTGCTGGCGGCGAGCTACGGCGCGTCGCGGACCGCCCCCGTCTCGGCGATCGATGCTTCCGCGCTGCACGTGGGCATGTCCGGCGGCAGCCTGCTGCTGGGCGTTGGGCTCCTCCTGCTCGTGGGCTTCCAGGGCGGCAGCGGCCCGGCCCGGAGCGATGCCCTCAAGCCGGGGCAGCCCGAAGTGCCGAACGCCCCGTGCGGCAGGACGGACGATGTGGCCACGGACCTGGCTCGTGAATTCGACGAATGGCTGGACCGCGCTGCCGCGGGAGAAGACGCCTGGAACGCGTTTGACCAGTTCGTGCGAGAGATGCTGGGGCGGCACGCGGGAGCGCAGGGGGTACGCTGTTTCGCGGTCGAGCCGAAGACACGCCGCCTGCGCAGCCTGTCGGCGCCGGGGGCCGAGGACGCTGGCGGGGCCGAGGGCGAGGCGGCCGGCCCGCTGGCCCGCGCGATTGCCGACGGGATCCCGTACTTCGCTCAGGACCGCCGACCCGGTGGTGACGCGAACGCGGTGCAGGACCCGCGCCGGGCGGTGGTGTGGCCGGTCGTGGGCGAGCGGGCCGTGATCGGTCTGATCACGATCGGCGCCGTGGAGCCTGGAGGCGCCGAGTCGCTGGCGCGGACGAGTGCGGTGTTGACGCAACTGACGTTGCTCTGGCGCTTCGTGGCGCTGCGGGCGCGGCTGGAAACCGCTCGCGTCATCGATCGCGCGACCGGTGTGCTCACGCGCGACGAGTTCTTCGCCAAGGCCCGGGAGGCCCTCGACGAATCGGCCGGTCAGGGCGAACCGGTGGCCGTCGCGGCGCTGATGCTCGAAGGGTTGCGCGGCTTGGACGACAGGGGCCTCTGGGCCGTGCGCGACGCGCTGGTCGAAGAAGTCGGTCGGGCGTTGCTGGCCAAGCTGCGCAGTGACGATGTCGTGGGCCGGCTGTCGGACGATCGGTTCGTGTTCCTGATGCGCCGTATCGACACGACGCTCGGACGCCTGATCGCCGGGAACATCATGGAGGACGTACGGGCCCGCATCGCCCAGCGACCGGAATTCGACGGGCGCGTCGGTGTGCGGCTGGGACTGGTCGGTGGAAGTCTGCCGCCGCCGGGCCTCGACGCCCTGCTGGCCACCGCCTGGCGCGCGGTCGAGCAGGCCCGCAGCCGGGGCGAACTGTTGCACGCGCATACGGGCGCGCCGAGAGCGGCAGGAGGTGACGCATGAAGATCGACGTCAAGCCCCACGCGAGTGTCGCGGTCGTGACGCCGCACGGCGCCATCACCGTCGAAGAGGCCGAGGAGTTTCGCGAGAAGCTGGCGGCGAGCATCCGGGAGCGTGAGGGGCGTGTCGTGCTGGACATGGAGTACACGCCCTATCTCGACAGCGCGGGGATCGAGGCGTTGCTGGAACTGTGTTCGACCGCGTCGGCGATGCATCCCCGGCTGGCGAACCTGGGCGAGACGTGCCGAGAGGCCCTGGACCTGACGTCGGTGCTTCAGGAGCTGGAAGTCTACGACACCGTGGAAAACGCGATTCGCAGCTACAAACGGTAAGCGCATGCAGTTGAAACGTTCAAACCGACTGGGTGAAATCCTCATCGAAGAGGGCTTGCTGAGCGAGTCCGACCTGCTGCGCGCCCTCCAGCATCAGACTTCCGAGAACAAGCGGCTGGGCGAGGTGCTGGTGGAGCTCAAACTGCTGGCGCCCAGCGTGTTGCTTCAGGCCCTGGCCCGCCACATCGGCGTGAAGGGCTGCTACCTGCGTCACGGCCTGATCGATCCTCTTTGCGCGCGGATGCTCAGCCGCGAAGAGGCCGAGCGGCTCAAGGCCCTGCCGCTGTTCAAGGTGCGCAACCGGCTGACCGTCGCGATGGCCGAGCCGCAGTCGCTGCCCACGATCGACCAGCTCGCCCGGCTGACCGGCTGCGAGATCAACCCCGTCCTCAGCTTCGAGGACAACCTGCGCGAGTTTCAGGAAAAATACCTCGGCGAACAGGTCGATATCGATTCGTTCCTCGTCAACCTGACGGATACCGACGTCGAGGTGATCGAGAACGAGACGGTCGACGAAGGGCCCGTTCACGAGATCGGCCGCATGGTCGAGGGCAGCCCGGTCATCAACCTCGCCAACCTCGCGATTCTGACCGCCATCCGCGACGGCGCCAGCGATATCCACGTCGAGCCCACCAAGCGGGCCACGATCATCCGTTACCGCATCGACGGCCGCCTGCGCGAACTGATGGCCGCGCCGCCGGGGATGCACGCCGCGATCGTCTCGCGCATCAAGGTGATCGGCAAGATGGACATCGCCGAGCGGCGTCTGCCCCAGGAAGGGCGCGTTCACGTCGTTGCCGAGGGACGCGACGTGGACCTGCGGGTCTCGTCGATGCCGACGCTGCTGGGCGAGAAGATCGTGATCCGCATCCTCGACAAGAGCAACCTGAACGTCTCGCTCGACGCGCTGGGCCTGGCCGGCCACCGGCTGGAGCAGTTCCGCCGGATCATCTCGCGGGCCAACGGCATCGTGCTGGTCACCGGCCCCACGGGCAGCGGCAAGACCACCACGCTCTACTCCGTGCTCGACCTGCTCTCGACGCCGGAGAAGAACATCCTGACGATCGAGGACCCGGTCGAGTACCAGCTCGACCAGATCAACCAGATCCAGGTCAACGAAGCCGTGGGCCTGACGTTCGCGCGGGCGCTGCGGTCGATCCTGCGCCAGGATCCCGACATCATCATGGTCGGCGAGATCCGTGATGAAGACACGGCCCGCGTTGCGATCCAGGCGGCGCTCACCGGCCACCTGGTGCTCTCGACGCTGCACACCAACAGCGCCCCGGGGGCCTTCACGCGGCTGGAGAACATGGGGATCGAGCCCTATCTGCTCGCGTCGGCGTTCAACGGCGTCGTGGCCCAGCGGCTGGCCCGGACGATCTGCCCGCGCTGCCGCACGACCTACTACCCGCCCGAGGCGGCGTTGCGCGACGCCGGCTGGCTCGACCGCAAGAACGACGTGTTCTACAAGGGCGAAGGCTGCAAACACTGCCACGACAGCGGCTATCGCGGCCGCACCGGCATCTTCGAGATCCTCGAGAACAGCGAAGCCGTGCGCGAGTGCATCTTCAACGGCACCGAGGAGGTTGTGCTGATCAACGTGTTGCGGGAGCAGGGATGGCGTTCGCTGCGCGAAGAGGGCCTGCGGTTGGTGGAGGAGGGGAAATCGACACTGGAAGAGATCCTCCGCGTGACGCACGCGGAGTCGGATGGACGGACGACGGCGGAGAAGCGTCATGCCGCCGCAACTGCCCAGCTATAGCGGGAAGCGACCGTGCGCTATCGATATCAGGCCATGACCAGCAGCGGCGCGATCGTCGAAGACACGATCGACGCGGACAGCCGCGACGAAGCCGCCGACGCGCTGCGCCGGCAGGGCTCGATGCTGATGCAACTCGTCGCGGAAAGTCCGTCCCCGGCGGCGGCGGTGGTGGTGGACGCTGCGCAACGCATGAAGGAACGCGAACTGCTGCTGTTCACGCGGCAGATGAAGATGTTGCTGGAGTCCGGATCGGCGCTGGTGACCGCGCTCGAGGCGATCGAACGCCAGACGCAGCGCCCGGCCGCGCAGGCGTTGATCCGCCAGGTACGCGAGCACGTCGAGCGCGGCGGCACGCTGAGCGAGGCGCTCGCCGCGCATCCGCGGACGTTCTCGCCGGTGTATTGCAGCCTGGTCGGTGCCGGCGAAGCGACGGCCACGCTGCCGGATGTCTTTTCGCGGCTGAGCGACTTGCTGCAACGTCAGCAGGCCGCGCGCAAAGCGCTCCTGGGTGCGATGGCCTATCCCGCGTTTCTGACGGTGCTTTCGATCGTGGTCATGGTCGTCCTGCTCACGTTTGTCGTGCCGCGTTTTCGGATGCTGTTCGAGAACCTGAACCGGCCGTTGCCCTATACGACCGTACTGATGTTTGACATTTCGAGTGCGCTGCTGACCTACTGGCCGGTGCTGGTGGGCGCGTTTGTGGCCGTGGTCGTGGGAATCGTGCTGGCGTTCCGGACGCCGTGGGTTCGCAACCGCATGTGGATGCTGCTGTTCGACGTGCCGCTGTTGGGGCGTGTGCTGGCCCGTTTCGAGCTGGTGCGGGTGCTGCGGGTCTGGTCGGCGATGTTGCGATCCAACGTCGCGCTGCTCGATACGATCGTGCAGTCGAAACTGGCGATCACCAATCCGGTGTTTCGCGACGTGCTCGACCAGTTGCAGGATTCCGTCTCGGCCGGCGGGCACGTCGGCGACGCGCTGGCCCGGGCCCGGCACGTGGACCCGGTCATCGCCTCGGCGGTGGCGACCGGGGAGGAGAACGGCCGGCTGGCCGATGCGGTGACATTCGTTACCGAATGGATGGATGACGACAACGTGCAGTTGCTGGCGACACTCACACGGATTGCCGAGCCGGCCCTGCTGGCGCTGATGGGACTGGCGGTGGGGTGCGTCTCCGCGACGCTGTTCATGCCGCTGTTCGACATGGCCACGATGTAGGCCGCTACCGACTGGAGGCACGGGATGTTCCCGTGGGTTCGACCCAAAAACTCGGCGATCATGTTCGACGTGGGCACCACGGGGATCCGCGCATGCCAACTGGCCCGCCGGGGTCCGTCCCTCGTGCTGCGCGACCACCTGCGACTGGCGCTGCACGCGGCCGGCGACACGCCCGACCCGGGCGGTGCGCTGGATTGCGACCGGTTGGTGCGGACGTTGACGCAGGCCCGTTTCGCCGGGCGCAGCGTGGGGCTCGTACTCTCGCCGCCGGCGGTCCAGTTTCACACGCTGGAAGTGCCCGAACGGTTGTTGAGCAATTCAAGAGAGGCGATCCACAAGGCGCTGGCCTGGGAGATCGCGCGGGAAACCCGCACCGAGCCGGGGCAGTGGGAGGTACGCTACTGGCCGTTCCCTTCCGGTCACCGGCCGGGGCGCAATGTCATGTCCGTGGCCGTCTCCTCGCCGCTGGTTCGCGGATGGGTGTCCGACTTCGCCCGTCATGGGCTGCGGCTCACGCGGGTGACGGCCTCGCCCTGCGCGTTGGCCCGCGTCGCGGCGGCGGCCTGGCCGCCGGAGGAGGAGGACGTGTGGGGCGTACTGGACGTGGGCCACGGGCGATCGGTGCTCACGGTGCTGGTGGCGCGCAGCCCGGTCTATGTCCGCGTGGTGGCGACCGGTGCCGCAGACTGGAGCGGCCGCCTCGCCCGGGCGTTCGACGTCTCGGCCGAGGAAGCGCGGCAGATCATGGAGCGTCATGGCCTGCGCCAGCCCGACGCGGCGGCCCGGGGCGGTCCGGAAGCGCAGGACGCGCAGCAGCTGCACACCCAGGCGAGTCTTTGCAGCGTCCTGTTCGCCACGCTGCGCCCGGCGCTCGACGCGCTGGTGCGCGAGATCAACCGTTGCTTCCTGTACGTGCTCGAGAGCTACCCGAATCTCAGCGTTTCGCGGCTGTTCGTGGCCGGCGGTGGTGGCGGTCTGGGCGGGCTGCCCGAGTATCTCGAGTTGCAGCTCGATCTGCCCACGCGCCGGCTCATGGGGGCCGCCGCGCCGGAAAACGGGCCGGACGGGCTCGGGATCGTGGCGGCGGACGTGCCGCCGGAGACCGCCGCCTCGCTGGGTGGTTCGCTGCTTGATGTGGAGGCCCCGTCATGCAGCCGCTGAACCTGATCCCGGCCGACTGTCTCGAACGCGCCACGCGCCACGGGCGCCTGCGCGTCTGGATGTCGGCCAGCGCGGTCGCGGTGATTCTGATCGCGGTTGCCGGCGTCCAGCGATGGGCCGCGACCCGTGCCATCACGAGGCTCGAATCGCAGGTCGCGGCGCTGCAGGCCCGGCAGGTGGAGCTCGATCGTGCCCTCATGCTGGCGACCAGGTCGCAGGACTCGCTGCTGACACGGGCCGCGGCGGTCGCGGCGCTGCCTCAGGAGCACAGGCTGGCGGTCCAGTTGGCTGCGCTGGCGCGCAACGCGCCGGCGGGGGTCGTCTTCACGCGCATCGACTTCAAACGCCGGACGCAACGCGGGAACGCCGTCTCCCCGCGACGCCGGGGCGGACGAACCGGGTCCAAGACGGCGGCGGCGTCTCCGGCTGCTCCGCCGCCGCCCCCCCGTCCGGTGGTTGAGATGGCAGGTTACGCCGTCGATCGCCAGGAGCTGGAGGCGCTGCTCGAAGCCATACAGACGATTCCGCAATGGGAGCGCGTCCGCCTCCTGCGCGCGGCCCGGGAGCCCTACGGCGCCGCACGGGCGATTGCGTTCGAACTGGTCTGTGCCCCCTCGGAGCCCGAGCCATGATCGTCCTGCGCAAACCCCTGCCCGTTTTCGACGTGGATCTCCTGGGGATCGCCGTCATGCTGGCGCTGGGGGCGACGGCGTACCTGGTGGTCGTGGTTCCGGCCCGCGCCCAGGCCGACCGGCGCCATCGGCTCGTCGCCGAGCTCGACGCCGCCCGGCAACGCACGCAATCCGCCGAGCACGAGTTGGGCCGGCTCGAGGACCTGGCCCGCGACCTGCGGGTTCTCGTGCAAGAGCGCATCGCCCAGGCGCCCACCCGTTCAGAGGTCAACGCGATCGTCAACCGCATCATGCTCGTGGCGGAGCGGACCGGCCTGCACATCAGCAGCCTGGAACCCGGATCGCCCGAACAGGTTGGCGATGCCTTCGTCTGCGATGTGAGTATCGAGGGCAGCGGCGGCGGCCCGGCGGTGGTGGCGTTCCTCGATGCGCTCGCGGCCCGCGTGCCCTGCCATTCGGTTCTTGCCCTGTCTGTGGATCGGCCGCCCGCGGCGGCGGACAAGGCCTGTCGGGTGGCACTGCGCGTGCGCCTCCATCTTCTGTCCGATGAAATCCGTCTGGCAAGGGGGACGCCATGAGAGTGACTTCACGGCGTCATCGCATGCTGGGCGTTCTGCTGGTCGCGGCCATGCTGGCGCTGGCGGTGGACACGTTCACGGGCGGGCCGGAAGACGCTCCCGCTGCGCCGGCCCCGATCCAGCCGGATGCGACCGAGTCGAACAAGACGGCCCAGGTGATCGGACGCGCGCAAGCGCTGTTGGCGCAGTTGCGCACTCAGGGGGCGAACGCCGGCGCGCTCCGGGTCGAGGCGCATGCGTTACGCGACCTGTTCCTCACCGACAAGCGGGTCTGGCCGCAAGAAGCGCCCCCGGTTGAGCGGCCCTCGCTGGCGAAGAAACCGGCTGGGAAACCCCCGGATCGCTCCGGGCCCACGTCGCCGGAGGCGCCGCCGTTTACGCAGACCCACGTCCTGCGGGGCGTCGTCTGCGGGCCGGCACCGCTCGCGCTGGTCAACGAGACGATCGTGTCGCGCGGCGGCGTGATCGACGGCTACCGCGTCGTCGAGATCCAGCGCGACCGCGTACGGTTGCGGGCAGGCGGTCGCCTGGTGACGCTGATGCTCGCGGGTCCGGGAAAATCCGCCCCGGTGCCGGGTGACGTGCCGCCGGTCGCGGCGGGGGAAAAGAAAAAAACCGACCAAATTAAATCGATCCTCGATCTGGTCGATCTTCTCAGTGGCAAGTGATCTGCGCGGTCGCAGATCGGACGCGCTATCGTCAGTTCAGACGCAATGGGAGCCTCAACGTGAAACGGAACACTCGGGACGGACGCAACGCCTTTTCACTGGTCGAACTGGTTGTCGTGATCGTCATCATCGGGATCATCGCGGCGATGGCCATTCCGCGCCTCAGCCGCGGCAGCGCGGGGGCAGCCGACAGCGCCCTGGCCGGCGATCTCGCGATCATGCGCAACGCCATCAACATGTATGCCGCCGAGCACAACAGCAACTTCCCGAGCGGTACCGCGGCCGAAATCGCTGACCAGCTCACGAAGTACTCGGACATCGATGGCAACACGCAGGGAACGAAAGACGGCACGTTCAAGTACGGCCCCTACCTGGTCGCCGTGCCGCCCTGCCCCGTCGTGACGGGAAGCAGCAACTCCACGATTCTCGTCGATTCGACCAACTCGCCGCCGCAGGTGAACACGAGCAACGGCGAGGGCTGGGTCTACAACCCGACCACCGGCGAAATCATCGCCAACTCGTCTGCCACCGATTCGGCCGGCAAGGCGTACAGCAGCTACTAGGCTGGCGCAGTACGCACGCCGGCGACCTGAAACCGTTCCGGCCGTGCGGGCGGTATCGTCGAGCAGACGCAACAAGGCCTGGACGAAGCGCGCCGATCGCAATCGGATCAGTGAGCAGGGCGGGTGTCGGGATCAGCTCGGCACCTGTCCTGCTCCTGCTTGCGCTGACGCTGCCTGGTGATCTGCAAATCCAGCACCGCGAAGCCGTCGATCTCGAAGTGCTCGACGATGATCTCCACCGTCCCGGGCTCGGTGAGCTCGAACGTGCCGGTGTCGCGTGTCGGACCGTGCCAGGTCCAGTTGTCGATCACGGGACGGCCGTCGACGGTGACGCGCACGCCGTCGTCGCTGAGCGTGGCGAACTGCCACTTTCCGGCCGGCAGCGGCAGCCGCGTGCGCGCGATCATCCCGAAATGATCTCCGCCCAGCTTGGCCTGCGTGACCGCCGGCGAGATCTTCTGCTCGCTGGGGCCGCCGAAGCCGTACTTGAACGAGAGCTGTCTGACCGCGGCGCGGACGGCGGTGTCGGAATCCGCCAGTTTCCGCCAGCCGGCCGGGTTCTTGCGCGGGTCCACGTCCTTGCTCCACTTGAAAAACGTGGCGCGCCAGGTGGTCGCGATCAGCGTGCCGGAAACCGCGCGCTCGAAATCGTCCGCGCGAACGCGCACGCGGTAGGGAAACACGCCGGTGCCCCGGGCCCGGACCTCGAACGCGCCGGCGGCGCCGGCGGGCGCCGCGACGTGACGCGCCAGCTCCAGGCCCGGCTGCGCGTCGAGGAGCTTCAGATCGAGCGGGCCGTCGAGCTTGTAGAGCTCGTAACGCGCCGCCGCGCCGGTGTCGGCGGTCTTGCGAATCAGCGGCGACGTGTGGTCCCACGGTCCCCACGCGGTCATGATGATGTTCTGCCGCCCGCGCAGCTCCGGGCGCGCCCCGACCGGATGGGTGCTTCCAAAGACCGGGTGCGGCGGCACGCGTACCTCCGGCGCGTGCAGGTCGGGCTTCTTGATCACGCGAACCTCTTTGTCCGCCATCATCTCCGACCCGGCCGCGCGGATCGTGTTGGCGCCGATCGTGACGTCGCTCTTGCCGCGGAAGTGGAAGACGACCTGCTCGCGCGTGAACGTGTTGTCGGCGATGAGGTTGTCGGTGGATTCGGTCCCGTTGGCCAGCGCCCACGGCCGCTTGGCGAACCCGCCGTCGGGATCCCACCAGAGGTGGACGCCGCACTTTTCGCCGGTGAAGGTGTTGTGGACGATGCGGTTGTGCTTGCCGTGTTCGATGTTCACGCCGCCGCGTTCGAGACCGTAGCCCATTTCGCCGTTGTCGGCGAAGGTGTTGTCGGCGATGAGCGTGTCCTGCGAGTATCCGCCCCAGACGCCGCAGATGGCGTTTCCGACCAGCCGGTTGGCGACGAACTGGTTGCCGAACGAGAACGTCATTTCGATCCCGTGGGCCGGAGCGTAGGAGAAGTCGTTGGCGAGCAGCACGTTGTTGTTGTTCCCGCGCCGGCGGTACCACTCGGGCGGGTGGGTGCCGCCTTCGCCGAGGGCTTCGCGTCCGGCGAAGCCGAAGAAGCAGTCGCCGCCGTGCGTCGCCGAGTTTTCGACGATCCAGTTGTCGCAGTTCTGTTCGAACATCAGGATGCCGGCCGAGTCCTGCCCGCGGTTGTAGACGCCGTGGCTGTAGCCGCGCACGCAGAAGTCGATCGCATTTCGGCTGATCACGTTGTGGCTGGAGCGCCACAGGCCGATGCCCCAGCCGGAGTTGAACGAGAAATCGTTGTCGTAGATCTTCGAGGCGCTGACGCGGTCGAGCAGCAGGGCGTTCTGACCGTGCCAGACCTTGCACGCCCGGATCGTGATACCCTTCGAGCGTTCGACGTAGAGCGCGGCACCGTAACGCTTGAGCCACTCGTGATCGTCGTTGTAGTGGGGGCTGAGCCAGTCCGAACCGTCCTCGGCGGTCGGCGTCGACTTGAGCCGCGCCCGGCGGTTGTCCGAGGCGTCGATCTCCTCGAGCACGAGGCCATCCGCGTCCGTGGCCCACAGGCCGCACCAGAACCCGCTGATCCGCGCGCCCCGGATCGTCACGTCGCGCTGCCCGGTGATGCGAATGCCGTAGCCGCGATATTCGTCCGGCGGCCGGTCGTCCGGACTGCCGCGCAGCACCGATCCCGGGGCGAATTCGACGGTGATGTCCGAGGCGTCGATCCGGATGACACCGTTGTTGTCGGCGTCCTCGATCACCGTTCCGGGGGGAATCACTATGCGGCAGGATTTTGTAATCACGGCATTGTCAGTGGAAACCGTGATCGTTGGCAAAGCTGTTTGCACACACAAGATATGGCCGACCAGTCCGAAGGCGATGTATATCATCATGCTTTGACCCCTTGGTGGGCTACCAGTCTACCGCGCCGCACCGCCGCCGCAACCGAAACCGAGGCGGTCCATCGATCAGCGTGGCGGCCGCGACTGGCACGAGCGGATGCGGGCCGCGGCGATCAAGACGATCTCCGGTCGTGGGGGTATCCTGTCACCGCGAACGTGAGCCGGGACCGAAACAGCCGCAAGCGAGGTGAACACACATGGCCGAGAATGATTCCCACCCGTTTACCGTCGATGATCTGCTGGCGATGGAGCGCATCAGCGATCCGCAGGTAAGCCCCGACGGGCGGCGCGTGGTCTTCGCCAACCGCGTCACCGATCTCGAAAAGAACAAGGGCATCAGCGACCTGTGGATGGTCAACATCGACGGGAGCGATCTGCGCCGCCTGACCACCCACCCCGCCGGCGCGTCCGGCCCGCGCTTCTCGGCCGACGGCCGGTGGGTCTACTTTCTTTCGGCCCGCGGCGACTC
>CAYRXN010000179.1:0-2708 GCA_964428275.1 uncultured Planctomycetales bacterium
TGGGAGCTTGCCGGAATCGTCGGAGTCGATCCCGGACCGCTGACGCTCCGGGAACTGTTGTGGATGGTCGACGGCCGCAAACGGGAAGCATGGAACCACACGGCCCAACTGTTGGCCATGATCTACAACACGCACCGGACCTCGAAGACACGTATGCTCCGGCCGGCGGACTTTCACCCGATGGCAACCTCCGACAAGCAGCCTCGCATCAAAGACCTGTCGATTCTCAAAAGCGTATTTGTCAAACCCGAAAATCCAGAGGCTTGAACCGCCGTGTCCTCCTCCCAAGGTATCCGAGCCGGCCGCGCGTTCGTCGAGCTGTTTGCCGACGATCGCCGCTTGGTGCGCGGGTTGAAGCGTGCTTCGGCTCGGCTCAAGAGCTGGGGCCAAAGCGTGGGGGCGCTCGGGGCCAAGATGTTTGCCGCCGGGGCGGGCGTGGTTTCGTCCCTGCTGGTGACGGTCCGCCAGTTCATGTCGGCCGGCGATGCGTTGGACAAGATGAGCAGCCGCGTCGGGGCGTCGGTCGAGTTCTTGTCCGCGCTCTCGCATGCGGCACAGATCGGCGGAACTGATATTTCGGCGATGGAGGTGGGCATTCGCCGCATGCAGCGATCCGCCTATGACGCGGCGCGGGGACTGAGCACGGCAACCGACGCGTTTCGCGATCTTGGAATCAGCATCTACGCGGCCGACGGGCAACTGAAGGGAACCGAGCAGCTCTTCATGGAGGCGGCCGCCGCCCTGTCGCGCATGGAAAACAACACGAAGAAAGCGGCATTGGCCACCGTGATCTTCGGACGTGCGGGGACCAAGCTGCTGCCGATGCTCAAGGATGGCTCGGACGGCTTGGTCGCCGTGATGAAAGAAGCTCGGGCCCTGGGCTTGGTGATGAGCACCGAGGATGCGACGGCCGCGGCCCAGCTGACCGACGCGTGGACGCGGCTCACCAGCGTCCTGAAGATGGCCGCGATTCGAATCGGTGCGGCACTTGCCCCGATGCTCACCAGCCTGGCCGAGCGGGTGACCAAGGCCGTTCGGCCGGTGATCGATTGGATCAAACGCAACGGTCGGCTGGTTGTAACGCTGATGAAAGCAGCGGCGGCAGTGACCGCACTGGGAGCCGCCCTGCTGACGATTGCCGCGGCCGCCTTCGGGCTCGGTGTGGTACTGAGCATGCTCGCCGCCATGGTGTCGATTGTGGGCAGCGCTTTCGGCACGGTTGCAGCACTGCTTGGGGCGATTCTCTCGCCGATCGGTTTGGTCGCGGCGGCCGTTGTTGGATTGGGCGCGTATTTGCTGAAAGTATCCGGCATTGGTCAGAAGGCTTTGAGTTGGCTGGGCCAACAGTTCCAGTCGCTGCGCGACACGGCACTGGCCGCATGGAAAGGCATCTCCGATGCGTTGGCGGCGGGCGACATTGCGCTGGCGGCCAAGGTGCTTTGGCTGACGTTGCGTGTCCAATGGCAAAAGGGCATTGCGTGGCTCACGGCAAAGTGGGTCGCGTTCAAGGCGACGTTCTTGAAGACGTGGACCGAAGCGGTTTACGGCACCGCCAAGATTCTCACTACCGCCTGGGCAGGCGTTCAAGCCGCGTGGGTCGAGACGGTCGCCTTTTTGTCCAAGGCATGGCTCAAGTTCACCGGCACGGTCGTAAGCGGCTGGAACAAGACCCAGAACTGGCTCGCCAAGAAGTTTGTCGAGCTCTGGGGCATGTTCGACGATTCGATCGACGTAGAAGGTGCCAAACGCATTCTCGACGAGGACTATCGACGCCAGGAGCAGAACCGAAAGCGGGCGGCAGAGCAGCAACAGCGCGACATCGAAACGAACCGCCAGTCGCGATTGGCGGCAATCGGCACTCAGGAACAAGCCGTCTTGGCGGAGCTTGATCGAGAAAAGGCCGCACGCAGTGCCGCGCAGCAGGATGCGTATGACGGCGAAGTGAAAGCGGCCCAAGAGGCGGTTCGCCGGGCACGTGCCGAATGGCAAAAAGCTCTGGATCAAGCAGCAAAGCAGCGAGCTGCCGACGCCAAAGAAGAAGGTTCCGACCCGCTCAAGCAACTGGGCAACCTGGACCTCGAAGCGTCCGCGTCGCAGGCCACAAGCGTTCGCGGCACGTTCAACGCGATGGCCGCACGCGGCCTGGTCGGCGGCGGCCCGATGGAGCGGGTTGCCAAGGCCTCGGAAGATACCGCCAAGAATACGAAACGTCTGGTGCAAGAGGCTCAGCACGGGGGATTGGTGTTCACGTAGACCATGGCTGTAACCGTTCACGAAAAGTGGGAAAGCCGCGAGACGACCGAAGGCAGCAGCCCTTCGATCGATCTGGTCTACATTGTGCGCGGCACCAGCGACGACCTGACGGCCAAGTCGGCGCTCGAGTCCGCCTCGCCCGTTCTCTACGACGGGCTGGCGCGCCAGTCGCTGCACATCGAGCGGATCGCCGAAACTGTCTGGGAAGGTTCGGTTCGCTACGGTCTGAAAGAGCCGCCGGACACGGGCGACTCGACGTTCCAGTTCGAAACCGGCGGCGGAACGACCCACATCACGCAGAGCTTGTCGACTTCCGGCAAGTACGCCCCGCCCGGCAAAACGGCGCCCGACTTCAAGGGAGCCATCGGCGCGTCAAACGACAGCGTCGAAGGAACCGATATCACGGTCCCCGTCTACAACTTCTCCGAGACGCATTACATCCCGGTGGCCAACGT
>CAYRXN010000180.1:0-8279 GCA_964428275.1 uncultured Planctomycetales bacterium
CGCGCTCCACGCCCACCGGCAGCGTTGCCAACTGGAACCCCACGGCGGCGATCGACGACACCGGTGCTTTCTTGCGATCGCGCACCAGGGCCGCCGGCTTGCCGACCTCTTTCCAGAAGTAGAGGAACGCGGCGTGCTGCACCTCGTCGAGCAGCGCCACGTCGTCGGCGGAAAAAAGGTACTGCGGTCGGGGCTGCTCGGCGGTACGAATCGGCGGTGCCCAGGGTCGCGACTGCCCGGCGGCGCAGCTCGCGAGCAAACCGCAGGCTGCAAGCGCTTGCATGGCTCGCGTTTGACAAAACATGAGCGTAGAGGCTACTGTGACCACGATACGCGGTCAAGCAGCAATTTGCCGATAATCATGGCGAAGAAGGACTCGATGGCAGTATCCATTTCCGACGTTGCCAAGCTCGCCAACGTCTCGATCAGCACCGTCTCGCGCGTCGTCAACGGCAGCAGGCTGGTCAACGCCGAAACACGCGCCCGCGTCGAGTGCGCCATCAAGCAGCTCGGTTATCGGCCCAACCCTTTCGCCCGCGGCCTGATGCTGCGCAAGAGCGAAATCGTCGGCCTCGTCCTGCCAGACCTGCACGGCGAGTTCTATTCCGAGATCATCCGCGGCGCCAACATCCAGGCCCGCCAGCTCGGGTACAGTCTGGTCGTCTCCTCTTCGCGCGGCGGCGAGGACAGCCACTCGCTGCTCCACGCCATCAAACAACGCTCGCTGCTCGATGGCGTCGCCGTGATGGTTTCCGAACTCACCGACCGCGTCCACGACCTGCTCACCGACCTGCGTCTGCCGCTGGTTCTGCTCGACAGCGACATCGAGGGCGCGGCCCACGACAGCGTGCTCATCGACCAGCGCCACGGCGCCGCTGCGGCGGTGCGTCACCTCGTGACACGATGCGGTGCTCGCCGGGTGGTCTTCGTCGGCGGACTCAAGACCAACGTGGACACGATCGCCCGTTTCGAGGCCTACCGTCAGGTGCTCGAGCAGGCCAGGCTGCCCTTCTCGCCAGACGACGTGTTTTATCTGGATTACGAGTACGAGTCGGCCTGCGAGCTGGCCCGCCGCCACGTGCGCGGCTGGGCCGGCAGCCGCGACGCGGTCTTCGCCGCCAACGACGAGATGGCCGCCGGCATTCTGGCGGCGGCCGCGGACGCCGGCGTCGCGGTTCCGCGCGAGCTGGCGGTGGTCGGCTTCGATGACACGCGCGTGGCCCGCATGACCCGGCCGCCGCTGACGACCGTTCGCGTACCGATGGCCGAAATGGGCGCCCGGGCGATCGAACTGCTCTGCCAGCGCGTCAGCGACCCGAAACGAACGGCCGCACGCGTGTCGCTCCAACCCGAACTCGTCGTGCGGGAGTCGTGCGGGGCGACGGGCCGGGCATGAGGCCGCCTGCCCCCGGCGCTTACGCCGGCATCTGCTGCACGACCGCCACGCCGGCGGACATGCCCAGCCGATCGGCCCCCGCCGCGATCATCGCCAGCGCGGTTTCCAGGTCGCGGATGCCGCCGGCGGCCTTCACCTTCAGCGGCGTCGCATGCTTGTGCAGCAGCGCGACGGTCTCGAGCGCCGCCCCACCGGCGGGATGAAAACCGGTTGACGTCTTGACGTAATCCGCCTGCGCCTCGGCCACGCACCGGCACCCCAGCACGATCTGCGCTTCGGTCAGCGCCGCCGTTTCCAGGATCACTTTCACGATGGCGCGCTCGTCCTCAGAGACGCAAGCCGCGACGACCGCTTCGATGTCCGTGACGACCGCGCGCTTTTCGCCTGCGATCAGCGCTCCGAGATTGACCACCATGTCCACCTCGCGGGCCCCCTGGCCGACCGCCCGGCGGGCCTCGTCGGCCTTGGTCGCCGGCAGCGAGGCGCCCAGGGGGAACCCGACCACGCTGGCCACCACCGTCGCCGCGTCCCGAAGCCGCGCCGCGCAGCGCTCGACCCACACCGGGTTCACGCACGCGGCCGCAAAGCCGTGCTCGATGCACTCGTCGCACAAGCGGTCGATCTGTTCGGCGGTGGCCTCGGGCTTGAGCAGCGTGTGGTCGATCAGGCGAGCCAGTTGGGCGCGATTGCGGGGGGTTTCGGTCATGGTGTCCTGCCTCATCTTGCGGTCGGGGTTGGGGAGGTCGGCCCGCTCCGCGGTCAGGTCTCGTGGCGACTGAACCAGACGCCAAAGACCGTGGCCAGGAAGATGCGGATATCGAGCCAGAGACTCCAGTGGCGGACGTAGTGAATATCGTGCTGGATGCGTTTTTTCAGCGAGCTGTCGCCGCGGTAGCCGCGAATCTGGGCGATCCCGGTCATGCCGGCCTTGATCTTGTGGCGGAGCATGTACTGCGGGATTTCGCGTTTGAACTGCTCGATGAACTCGGGCCGCTCGGGCCGCGGCCCCACCAGCGACATCTCCCCCTTGAGCACGTTGAACAGATTGGGCAGCTCGTCGAGGCTCGTGCGCCGCAGGAAGCGCCCGATCGGCGTGCGGCGCGGGTCGTCGCGCTGCGACCAGACCGGCCCGTTGGCCTCGGCGTCGGCCCGCATGGTGCGGAACTTGAACATGTCGAACTGCCGGCCGTCGAGCCCCACGCGCCGCTGCCGGTACAACACCGGTCCGGGGCTGGTCAGCTTCACGATCAGGGCGATGACGACCATCGGCAGGGCCGCGATCGCCAGGCAGATCGACCCCACCACCAGGTCGAAGGCCCGCTTGCTCAGCGCGTTCCAGCCGTAGAGCGGCGTCTGGCGCAGCGACAGAATCGGGATGCCGTCGAGCCGGCTGACGTTGGGGCGCATCGCGTAGAGCAGGTTCATCTCGGGCACGATGCGCACGTCGGCCATCGAGGTCTGGAGCGCCGCGAGCAGCCCGTCGACGCGGTGGCTCTGCGCAGCCGGCAGCGCGATGAAGATGCTGTCGACGGGGTGTTGTTCGACGATGCGCTCCAGCGCGTCGAGCGGGCCGTAGACCGGCACGCCGCGCACGTGCCGCGCGCCGTCGCCGGCGTCGTCATCCACGAAGTAGCAGACGTCCATGCCGGTCCAGTCGTTGCGTCGCAGCGCGTGGAGCAGGCGCTGGGCGCTGAGGCCGGTGCCGACGATCGCGGCCGAGCGGCGGTTCCAGCCCCGGCGGCGCAGCGCCCGCAGCGTGGCCCGCACCGTCCCGCGGAACAGGGCGAACAGCGCCGTACCGACGACGGCGTAGGTGGCGATGAACTTGCGTGAGATCTTGTTCGACTCGGGCATCGCGTAGTCGATCAGCACAACCGCGACGACCGCCACGAAGAACGCCTTGACGATGTCGCGCGTTTCGCTGAGGATCGTGTTCGCCCGCCGGGGCCGATAAAGCCGCACGCGATAGAAGATCACGAGGTGGGCTGCGACGACCAGCGGCAGCAGCGGCAGGAACTTGTCGCTCAGCGACGGAACGCCCTTGGCCGGATCGACGCCCAGCCAGGTAAAGCGAATCCAGTACGCCAGCAGCCACGCCCCCGCGACCGCGCAGGCGTCGGCGACGACCATCAGGCTGATCATCAGTTGGCTGTGCTGCTTGAGCATGGCGCTACAAGTTTACCGCGATTTCCCGGCCTCCGCAGCCGTTGCCATTATTGCGGCCGGGGCAAGGGATCGCAGTCGTTCGCGCCGGCCGGCGGCCGGCTACAGCGCCACCCTCACCGCCGCTATAATGCCCCGCTCGGATGGGCGCGCTTGTTGCGGCGCGGCGGACGCCGGCCGCGCCGATCCCCCGGCGAGGGGCACCACACTCCGCAGAGCCTCGAAGCGAAAGGACCACCCATGGAAGTCGTTGTAGACGGCCACGGCCTCACCATCGAGCAGATCGCCGCGGTGGCGCGCGAGGGCGCCGCCGTCCGCATTTCCGAGCAAGCCCGCGCGAAAATCCGCGCCTCACGCGCTTTTCTCGAAAAGTGCGTCGCCGACGGCATCGCGATCTACGGCGTCACCACCGGCATCGGCGAGTTCGCCCGGATCCGCATCTCGCCCGAACAAAGCGCCGAACTCTCGCGGCGGATCATCTACAGCCACTCGGCCGGCACCGGCGACCCCCAACCACCCGACGTCGTCCGCGCCGGCATGCTGCTGCGCGCCAACACGCTGGCCAAGGGCTACTCCGGCGTGCGCGAGCAGCTCGTCGATACGGTCGTCGCGATGATCAACCGGGGGGTCATTCCCTACGTGCAGGAGAAAGGCTCGCTGGGCGTCAGTGGCGACCTTTCGCCGCTTTCGCAGTTTGCCGAGGTCGCGATCGGCGAGGGCCGGGCGTTCTTCAACGGCGAGCTGCTCAGCGGCGCCGAAGCCATGAAACGCGCCGGCGTCGAGCCGACCGACCTGACCTACAAGGAGGGACTCGGCCTGATCAACGGCTCGCAGATGATGACCGGCGGCGCCGCACTGCTCGTCCATGACGCCGAACGCGTCCTCAAGAACGCCATGATCGCCGCCGCGATGATGCTCGACGCCCTGCGGGCGGTGGTGGGGCCGTTCCAGGCGGCGGTCCACCGGGTCCGGCCGCACCGCGGCCAGAACGCCGTCGCGTCCAACCTGCTGCGTCTGTTCGCCGACAGCGAGATCATGAAGGACAAGACCGGCAAGGTGCAGGACGGCTACAGCATGCGCTGCACGCCGCAGGTGATCGGTCCGTCGCTCGATACGCTCGAATACGTTCGCGGCGTCATCACGACCGAGGCGAATTCGGCCGCGGACAACCCGCTGTTTTTCGCGGACGAGCAAGCCTACTACGCCGCGGGCAACTTCCACGGCCAGGGGGTCGGGCTGGCGATGGACTATCTCTGCATCGCGATGGCGGAGATCGCCAACCTCGCCGAGCGGCACATCAACCGCATGCTCAACCCGGCGCTCTCGGGGTTGCCCGATTTTCTCGTCGAAGGCAAGGGGCTCAACTCGGGGTTGATGGTCGCCCAGTACACCGCCGCGGCGCTGGTGTCCGAAAACAAGGTGCTCTCGCATCCGGCGAGCGTCGATTCGATCAGCGTCTCGGCCGATCAGGAAGATCACGTCAGCATGGGGCCCATCGCGGTGCGCAAGTGCACGGAGATTCTCCGCAACGTCCGCACCGTGCTGGCGATCGAGATGATGGCCGCGGCGCAGGCTTACGAGTTCTACGACGGCAAGCAGCCCGGACGCGGTTCGAAGGTCGCCTACGACATCATCCGGCGGGTCGTGCCGCCGCTCGTGGATGACCGCGTGCTCTATCCGGACATCGAGGCCATCCGACAACTGATCGAATCGAACGAGATTCTCGAAGCGGTGGAAGCCGAGGTGGGTCCGCTGAAGACCGCCCGCGACAACGACGCAGGACAATAGCGATTCACGAAGTCCGGACGTGGCGCAAGCGTCACGCCCCGGCCGTGCAGGGACGCGTTCCGGCGGCACCGACCCCGTTGTTGTCCTGCCGAGGGAGTGTACGCTAACATATGGCGTTGATTGCGCCACGGTATCCGACTGCGCAACGGTTCACGACGCCAAGCGAACAAGGAGAGGGCTGTGCGATATATGGCAGCGATGACCCTTACGATGCTGATCGCGATCTCGGCGGCCCAGGCCCAGCAGCCGGCCGCGAAGGCACCCGCCTCGCAACCCGAGACGCACAAGGCCGGCAAGCTTCGCCCGGTCGTTCCCATGGCCGCGGTCTGCCCCGAGCGCAAGCTCACCGGTGAAGCGAAGATGCGTTACCTCATGCGCCAGCTCGACCTCAAGCTCAAGCAGCGGCAATACGCCCGCGATCTGCTGGCGTCGATCTACAACAACGACGCGAATCCGCGCATCTCGCTGGCCCAGGTCCACGCCATCGTGGCCGAAATCGAGAAGGCCCGGGCCGCCGGTGACAAGAAGCGCGAGCAGGAACTCGGCCAGCAACTTCGCGAGCTGGCCCAGAACGCCGACCGCGACCGCGAGTTCCTCGAGAACATGGACACCGTCCTGACCGAGCCGCAGAAGAAGCTGCTCAAGAAAGCGACCGAGCGGCTCAAGGCGAACCCCACCGGCGCGATCCGCCCGCTGGACGCCATCCGGGCGGCCCGGGCACTCGACCTGTCGAAGGACCAGCAGGCCAGACTCGACAAGCTCGTTCGCAACTTGCGCGACGATCTGGGCAAGCGCCGCCAGATCACCAATGCGGTCCGTTACCAGCTCGTCAACGGCCTGCTCTACTCGATCAAGCACATGCTCACGCCGGAGCAGGAGAAGGCGTTCGATCTGGCCATTCTCCGGATGCGCTGCGACCTGATCGGCGACCTGCGGGCCCGCCTGCCGCACAAGAAGGGCGCGCGCAAGAGCGCGTCGCAGCCTGCCAAGACAAGCAGGGACAAGGCCGGCTCGAAAGACTAGCCGCGAACCGCTGCGCCCCCGACCGGTGCCGGATGGCTCGAGTTGCCGTCGCGCGCCGGTCCGGCGCCCCGAGTGAGAATCGTCTGAACCCGCAAGGAGTCTTCGATGCGCCGCCGGAACTTTCTGCTGCTTCTCGTTCTGGGAGCCCCCTTGAGCGTGCCCGTCGCCGCGAACGGCCCCGAGCTGCCGCCATCGGTGGTGGGCCACAAGCACCCCCTGATGGGTGAGCACCGCGTGCGTTATCTCCTCCGGCAACTCGACCTGACCCGAGAGCAGGCGGACCAGGCCGGGAAACTGCTCGATGCGCTGTTCAGCAAGGACGCCAGACTCGGCCCGTTCCGCGACGCCAGAGTGCGGGCGCTCTGGCGGGCGCTCGACCAGGCCAAAGAGCAAAAGGACGAAAAGAAGGTCGAGCAGGTCATGACGCAGTTGCGGAAAATGAACAGCGACACGTCACCCGAAGACGAGTTCTTCAAGCAGTTCGCCGCGCAGCTCACGGAAACGCAGAAGGCCCGGCTCGCGGCCGCCCGCGAGCGCCTCAAGTCCGTCAAGAGCGGCGGCGTGCGCCCCGGCGACCTGCTGCGCATCGCCCGCAGCTTCGACCTGACAGACGAACAGAAAGCCGGGTTGTTCGAGGCTTTCAACGAAACCCGCCGGATGCTCGGCAACGTGCTGCGGCCCAGCGAGGCCCTGAAGACCCGCATGGTCAACCACATGGCCGACCGGATCCGCGCCCTGCTGACACCGGCGCAGCGCCGCGTGTTCGAATACCGCATCCGCGTGCTGCGGCCCGACCTGATCCACGAAGGGCTGCGCGTCAGCCCCCCGCCGCCGGCTTCTGCCCCCGCGAAGCCCTAGACGGCAGGAAGACCGCTACGGCACCCGCCGCAGCGCCACCACGTCCAGCTCGGCCACCGTGGTCCAGGCCCGGTTGCGAACTTCCGCCAGCGCGCGCAGGCGGATGAACCGCCCGGCGACGCGCTGCGCGAACGTCACCCGCTGCAACGCGGCGCTGTTGGGCCAGTGGCCGGTCGCGACCGGCCTGCCCCAGTCTTTGCCGTCGCGGCTGACGTAGAACTCGTAGTTTGCGATGCGGCCGTGGTCGCTGCCCTGCCGCGGCAGGTACGTGAATCCCTCCAGCTCGTAGACGCCCCCCAGGTCCACCTGGATCTCGTGCGGCGGCCGCGGCTGGTCCTGGCCCCAGCGCGTGTGCCAGTAGCTGCCGGGGTTGCCGTCGATCGCCTTGGAAGCCTCGCCCTCGCCCGGGTGCTCGCTGTCGCAGTAGACCACCTTCATCTGCCCGCGCGGAATCAGCAGGCCGAAGTTTTCTTCGACGGCCGGCGAAGGAAGCACCTGGACCGACTCCATGGTGCTCAGCGCCACCGCCCGAACGGTCCCGCCGCCGGCAAAGTCGAACGGCCCGCCGTAGACCACCCCGGCGCGCGCCGGATCGCGGCCGTCGGTCGTGTAGCGAATCTCCGCCATCGGGTGATCGCACCCGAGGTGCACGCGCCCCTGCGCATCGCGCCGAATCTCCACCGGCGGCAACACCGGCATCGCCAGCCGGGCCCGGTCGGAGAGCGAGCCCGTCTGGGGTTTGCAGGGCCGCAGGCTGAACACGAGCGTCGCCGGCGCGGGCCGCAACGTGTACTTGTCCATCGGCCGCGGGCCGCAACTGGCGCCGCCGAGGCCGTTCTGGGCGTAGTCCACGCACAGGATCACGCGGTGCGACTCGGGCAGTTCGACCGGGTGGCGGGCTGCGTCCAGTTCCTGCGAGGTGTACGGCAGGACGGTCAGCGAGACGGTGCGGCCGGCGACCATCAGCAGGCCCGCCCCGTCGTCGCCGGTCAGGGCCGCCCAGCGCACGTCCTCTTTTGCCCCGCACTCCTGCGTATCGACGTAGGGCACG
>CAYRXN010000181.1:0-7189 GCA_964428275.1 uncultured Planctomycetales bacterium
TGGCCGGCCGAAGCCGAACCGCCGCGGTTGCAGATCCGGCGGCCCTGCGGCGGCCATGGGAGCTATTCATCAACCACCCGGACACCGCCGAAACGCGCTGGCAAAAACATAACACCGTTCGTGTGGGTGCCTGGAAAAATCGAAAAAATTCGACACGCGAGAAAAAATCCGACGGTGTCGGAAAAAGTCGCGGGATGGCACGATAAGCGCTTGCAAGCCCCTGGCGGCGAGCATAGATTGAAGATCAGTATCATCATTGGCGCTCATCTCGTTCGATTCCCCCGGAACGCAGCGCCAGGTAGAGAGGGAGACGACGCAATGGAGATTGCGCGACGGCGCAAGGAGCGGCTGCACCAATTGCTCGAATGGGCGATGAGTTGCCGCGGCTTGAGCAAGACACAGTTCGCCAAGGCGCTCGGCTATCATCGAAGTTGGGTTTACCCGGAAACGGACAACCCGAAGATGGACCTGATCGTGCGCTTGCGCGATCTGCTCGATTGGTCATCCGATCAGATCATCGATTTCATTACCGCGGGGCTATCTCCGGCCATTCCGCCCGCGGGCGACCTGAACGTGAGCGGGCTCAGCTTCGATGAGATCGCTCAGATGGCAGGTGAAGCGTACCGCGCGGGCGAGCAGGTGAAATCGCTTCATTATGCTTCCAAGCTCCATGAAATGGCGCAGACCCCCGCCCAAAGAGCTGAGGCATATAACAGAGAATCTATTGGATGGGATGGATTAGGGCGTTACACAAAGTCCCTGGAAGCTGAACGCCAGGGTCTTCGCGAACCAGCTATTCCAACGGAACTACGATTGACCTTGGAAGCGAACCTTGCAGGGTCGTACTACACATTGCTTGAACCTTCGTCGGCGCATGGACTTGCACGAACTGTCCTAGAGTGGTTTGATTACCATAAGCCTACAACAACGAGAGAGCGAGAAACGCAAGCGTTTGCCTACTACATTGCTGTCAGCGTGGCGCAGCAGCTCGCTTGGCACGATCCCAGGAATGCCGAGTTCCATGCACAGAACGCGGTTCGAAATCTTGCGCGGGCGATCGATCTGTATTGCGCCTTGGCAAGGGACGCTTCGCAGCCTAATTTGGAAGGTGTTGCGAATACGTGTAGAGCGGGGATCCTGGAGGCCGAGGTTGCACTGGGCAGGCGAAAGGCCGACATCGCCGTTGCCGAACTCCTCGACGGTCTTCCCGCGATGATATCCGGCGATGACGCACCGATGGGCGATTGGCTCGAAAGTTACGGCTGGTGGTGCGTTTGCGGCGCAAGTATTGCGCTGCGTTACCTTCGAGGCGCCGATTTGCAGCGTGCGATGGCCGTCTTTACGCAAAAGCTACTCGACATCGCCGATGAAACAGACAACTGGGCGTTCCGCGAACGAGCGTTGCGCGCCGAGTACGAGCTGCGCAGTATGGTGGCGCGAACCACGGGTTACGTTCCCGAGTACACGCTGGATATTGAGGAACTGCGTTCAATCCTGGGGGTGATGGGGCGTTTCCCCGGATTTCAGCCGCTTGGTTGGGAAATCCTCAACAACAGCAGGCTGGTCAAAGATGATGATCGCGAATAAACGCAGCCTTTCAGCGGCACTTATGCCCATTGCTATTGCTGGCATTGCAAGCGTTCTTTCGATGCCTGCGGTCGCCGGTTCTATCGCGCCGTCGGATTTCCACAGAATTACCAATTTCCAGGCCGACGGTGCTGGCTGGCTCGATGGCTGGGACGGCGCGCTGCACAAGCTTGGCTCGCGTCCGGATACCTGGATCGGCGGCGCGGACGGCGATTGGGTTGGTGATTGGGAGCTCGGGGTGGATGCCCTTTCCGGGGCCAGGCCCGCAGGGCTGTTCGAGCCGGCCATGCCGGCCTCACCGCCGTTCGGCGGCGCCCCGGGGGCGGCGATTCCGGAGCCGGCTGCGCTGGCGTTGCTGACCCTCGGCACGTTGTCGGCGTTCCGTCGGCGGCGCTGAAGATCACCGGCGGGCAGCCCCGCGCATTTGCGTGAGCCTCGCGTACCGGGACTCGGTGTACGTTTTGCTCCCACTCTACGCCCGGATTCCTCGGTCGGCACTGCCTTCTGAGATCGCCGGCCGGGCGAGTTTGAGGTAGCACCAGTCGAACACGCCGGTGAGCGTGATCAGCACGAACAGGATCGAGCCGAGCGGCGCGATCAACGCATAGAACGCCCCGATCAGGTCGCGGAAGATGCGCCCGTTGTGCAACTCGAACATGTAGTTCCAGAGCGGCAGGCGAAACTCGCGGACCATCTCGGGCGGCATCGGAAAACGCCCATCACGCACCGTGCCCGCCAGCGGAACGAGCCCGTGGTGGTGCGTGGCGACGAACGTCTCGCCGCCCGGCAGGCGCAGGAAGCCGTCGGCCATGACCTCGGCGGGCCGGAAACGCGAGACGGCGCCGGCCACCCGGCCGGTCACCAGGTCGATCGCGCGCCCCGTACCGCGCTCCACGTGAAAGATGCCCGAAAACGAACCGACCAGAAAACCGCCCCGCCCGTAGGGCTCCAGGACGGTTGTGCCCATCACGAAGATCGGCGCGGGGAAATCGACCCGCGCGCAGGGTCGCGACAGGTCCGCCGGGGTGCGCCAGAACCCGTCGTCGGTCGTCTCGATCAGCAGCGCGCTTTCGACCGGATCGACCATCGCATTGCGAATGCGCGCGTGCCAGGGATTGGCCGGCAGCCTGCCCGGATACGCCGACCGCGGGATCGAGCCGTCGGCGAGCAACGCGATCAGCGGCGGCCGCATGAACACCGCCGTCGAACCGATGACCAGCAGCACCACCGCGGTCCAGATGCCGATCTTGAAGTGGTACTTCACGAGCCAGCGGTAGAGCCGGGGACGCGCCAGGGCCGGCGGGTTCGGGTCGCTGTTGCGCCGCCGGCTGCGCCACGGCGAGTACCAGACGTAAAACGCCGAAACGCTGAGGAAGATGATCGCGAGCCCCATCAGGTCGAACAGCAGCCGCCCGGCGAGCCCCCAGACCTTGCCGTCATGCAGGTCGAAGAACAGCTTGACGAGTGACACGCGCTGCGGGCCGTCGTCTGCGCGCGGCGGCGTCACGTCCGCGAAGACGAGCCGGGCGTCGCGCAGCGAAGCGCGGTAGATGTGCGAGTCCGTAACCGCCAGCAGGTCGTCGCCGACGCGCAGGAGCTTGAGCACCGCCCGGTGCTCCCACGCCACCGCCTGCTCGTTCTCCAGGGGGATGCGCTGCCACTGGCCGGTGTCGGGGTCGCACGCGTAAAGGCCCCCGCGCGTGGCGGCGAAGAGCCGGTCACCCGACGGGTTTTCCACGAGCGCGAGGCTCGCGACCTGGCGTTCGACGCAGGAGCGTGGAAAGCCGTCGCGCAGCGGCCGGAACGTGCGTCCGCCGTCGTCGGTTTGCCAGACGCCGAAAATCCCTCCGACGTAGCCGACGTTCGGATCGCGCCGGCTGAACGTGGCGCAGCGCAGCGCGCCCCGGCTCCAGTCGTGCACGTGATACTGCGGCGGCACGAGCCAGGCGGGGACGGAGAGGTTTCGGATGAGGTGGGGGTGGTTGATGAGAATGCCCGAGCCGCCCATCCAGACGCAGAACAGGATCAGCACGAGGCCGACGTACTTGTGCAGCCAGCGGGATGTTCGGAACAGCCGTTTCATGGGGCGCGATCCGGGGCGGGTGCCGGCGGTTTCGCCCGCGACACCCGCCCCGCGATGATCCGCTCAAGTTCGCCGTGCGCCTACGCGGTGGCGCCGGCGAGGCTGGCGTTGAGGTCCGCCAGCGGCTCCTTGTTGGAGGTCAGCTTCAGGTCGAACTTGTCCTGAAGGATCTTGAACACGTTGGGCGAGACGAACGCCGGCGGGTTCGGGCCGATGCGGATGCCCTTCACGTCGAGCGCCAGCAGCGTCAGCAGCACCGCGACCGCCTTCTGCTCGAACCACGACAGCACGATCGTCAGCGGCAGGTCGTTCACGCCGCAGTCGAACGCCTTGGACAGCGCCACGGCGACCTGGATCGCGCTGAAGGCGTTGTTGCACTGGCCCATGTCGAGCAGGCGCGGAATCGGGCCGACCCCGGGCAGCTCGATCGTGCCGAAGTCGTGCTTGCGGATGCGGTACTTGCCGCAGCCCAGCGTGAGCACGATGCTGTCGGCGGGGGTGTTGGCGGCGAACTCGGAGAAGTAGTTCCGCCCCGGCTCGGCGCCGTCGCACCCGCCGATCAGGAAGAAGTGCTTGAGCTTGCCGCTCTTGACCGCTTCGACGATCGGGCCGGCGATATCGAGCACGACGCTGTGGTGGAAGCCGATGGTGCTCTCGCGGACCGGCGCGTCGGGCAGCGGCTGGCACTTCTTGGCACATTCGATCACGGGCGTGAAGTCGTCGGTGGTCAGCCGCGTACCGCCGGGCACGGCCGTCACGCGCGTGGTGAACAGGCGGTCCTTGTAGTCCTCGCGGGGGATCAGGACGCAGTTCGTGGTTGCGACGACCGGGCCGGTGAACTTGGCGAACTCGCTCTTCTGCTTCTGCCAGGCGTCGCCGTAATGACCGGCGAGGTGCTCGTACTTGCGCAGCTCGGGGTACATGTGGGCGGGCATCATTTCGCCGTGGGTGTAGACGTTGATGCCGGTGCCCTCGGTTTGCTTGAGGATGTTCTCGAGGTCGACCATGTCGTGCCCGGTCACGAGGATGCCGGGGCCGGCCTTGGTGCCTTCGTAAATCGTGGTGGGCGAAGGCTTGCCGTAGCGCTTGACGTGCCCCTCGTCGAGGATCTCCATCGCCCGCAGGTTCTGCCGGCCGCACTCGAGCACCAGTTCGAACAGACTGTCCATGTCGAAGTTGACGTTGGTGACGGTGGCGAAGAGCGCCTCTTCGATAAACGCGTTGATGCCCTCGTCGGTCATGCCCAGCCGGCGGGCGTGGTGTACGTACGACGCCATGCCCTTGAGTCCGTAGAGCAGGATCTCCTGGAGGGACTGCATGTCGGGGTCTTTCCCGCACACGCCGATATCCACACACGCGGTTCCGTGGGCTGTCTGTTCACACTGATTGCAAAACATTCTTCAAGGCTCCTTGTACTTGCAGTGCGTCCGCCACGTGCGGACACTGCGGTCGTTACCGTCGATTACCTTCTGGATCGGACCGGCCGGGAGGGCCGTCCTTGGTTCCTGGTTGCGATGTTCTCTGAGAACCCGGCCGACGCCGGCGATCGGCGCGTCGCCCGCGGCACGCCGTGTCAGTTTTCCAGCGGGACTTCCTGCCGCGTCAGCCGCTCGCCCCGCGTGCTGATCACCAGATCGAACACCGGCGTCCGCGCGCCGCTGCGCCGGCGTCCTTCCAGCACCATCTGGAGGATTCCGGAGCAGCAGGGGACTTCCATCCGCGCCACCGTGACTTCCTCAAGTTCGTTTACCCTAAACATTTCCGTGAATTTGTCCACATAGCCGCCGGTATCGTCGAGCTTGGGACAGGCGATCACCACGGCGTGGCCGGGCAGCATCTCGCCGTGGAAGCCGCCGTAGGCCACCGGCACGCAGTCCGCCGCCACCAGCAGCCTGGCCCCGCGGAGCACGGGGGCTCCGGGCGGCAGCAGGTGCAGCTGCACCGGCCAGTGCGTCAGGGCCGAGGGCTGGTTTCCGATCTTGTCGGAAAAAGGCGCGATATTGTTCGGATCGGCCCCGCGCGAGACGAAGTGCGCGAAACGCGAACCGGGACATCCGCCGGCCGGCGGCTGGGCCGGAGAGGTGGACAGCCGCGCCGAGGGACACGCGGCGGGCGCCGGTCGCGGCGTTTCGGGTTGCTCGCCCGGCGCGTGCCCGAGATGCCGCGCGACCGCCGCCTCGTCGAACTGCTCGGCGTCACGCCGTTCGACGCGGATCGCTCCGCGCGGGCAGTGGCCCAGGCAGGCGCCCAGCCCGTCGCAGAGGTTCTCGGAGATGAGCCGGGCCTTGCCGTCGACGATGCGAATGGCACCCTCGTGGCAGGCGGGTACGCACATCCCGCAGCCGTCGCACAACTCCTCGTCGATGGTGACGATCTCGCGGATCATCCTGGTCCTCCGTTCCTGGCGCCCCTGCGGGCGTCCCGGATGCCTTGCTCCCACGCCCATAGTCTCGGACAATAGCCGAGAGGCCGCCTTGATCTGGATCAAGCAGCACGCATTTTTTTTCATGCTGGGGCCGGTGGCCGGGCGGCGGCGCAGAGGTGGTGGTCCTGTGGACGATTTTGTGCGCACGTCTATTCGTAACTGTAGGTTGTTTCGCAGGTTAGGCGATGACACCCTGGAGCGGCTCGCGTCGTTGGCGCGCCCGGTGAAGTACGGTCGCGGGGAGCTGATCGTTCGGCAGGGAGAACCGTGCGCCGGGCTGTTCGTAGTGGGCAGCGGCAGCGTTCGGCTCTACCGTCTGAGCCCCGGCGGCAAGGAGCACGTGCTGCACTTCGTCACGCCGGGCGGGACGTTCGCCGAGGTCGCGGTGATCGCGGGATTCAACTGCCCGGCGTTCGCCGAGGCGCTGGAGGAGACGGTGTGCGTGCTGGCCCCGGCGGAGCCGTTTCGGGCGCTGCTGGAATCCAGCCACGCGTTTTGCCTGCAACTGCTGGAGGGGATGGGGTTCTGGGTGCGCGAGCTGGTCGGCCTGCTCGAGGATATCGTATTACGGGATGCGGCGGGGCGGGTCGCCGGCCACCTGCTGCGCATGGAGGCCGGCCGCGGCGGAGAGGCGTTTGCGCTGCCGGTGCTCAAGAAAGACCTGGCCAGCCACCTGAACCTGACCAGCGAGACGCTCTCCCGCACGCTGCGGAGGTTTGAACAATGCGGCCTGATCGAGCTGGCGGCGCCCCAGCGGATTCGCATTCTCGACCGCGAGGCGCTGGCCGAAGTCGCCTCGGGCCTGCCGCCGGGAGAATTTGACCGTGCAGTGGGAGAATCGCGCTAGCGCTTGTATTTCCTCGGAAATCCGAGAAGATAAGCGCTGATACAGCCAAGTGAGAGGGTTCGAACATGAGCAAGATCCGGTTGGCGGTTGCGGGCGTTGGCAACTGCGCCAGCGCGTTGATCCAAGGCCTGACCTACTATACCGAGAAGGGCTCTGTGGACACGGCCGGACTGCTGCACCCCGAGCTGGGCGGCTACCGGCTCAGCGATATCAAGATCGTGGCGGCCTTCGACGTCGACCGCCGCAA
>CAYRXN010000182.1:0-3041 GCA_964428275.1 uncultured Planctomycetales bacterium
CGTGATGGTGTCCACGTGGATCTCGGAACAGGCGAAGCGACCGGCGGAGGTGGACACGACACGCTGGACAACATCGAGAATGTCGAGGGCAGCTACCGCGACGATACGCTGATCGGCGACGACGCCGACAACACGCTGGTCGGAAACATGGGGGCCGATCACCTCCAGGGCGGCGCGGGTGACGACACGCTCGTCGGAGACATGAACGTCGATTCCGGCGCCGATGGCATGCTGACCGCGGCGCGCAACATCAGTGCTGCCGCGTTCGGCGGCAACGATACGCTCGAAGGCGGCGCCGGCGACGACGTACTCAAGGGCGGGTTTGGAAGCGATACGCTGGATGGCGGCGAAGGGTCGGATACCGCGGATTACTCGGACGCCAACCAGGGCGTGCAGGCCGATCTGGAAGCCGGAACGGCCCATGAGACGTTCGAACGCACGACCTGGCGTTTCAACACAAGAGAGATGCGCGCCGAACGCGTCACCGAAACGGTTACCAGCGATGACACGCTCAAGAACATCGAGAACCTGACCGGAAGCGCCCACGCCGACACGCTCGCCGGCGACAGCGGCGACAACATCCTGGACGGCCACGGCGGCAGCGACACGCTCAGCGGTCGCGGCGGCGACGACACCTTCCGCTTCACCAACGCCAAGGCCGGCGACGTGTACACCGTGGACGGCGGCGACGGCACCGACACCATCGACCTGAGCCACATCAGCGCCGAGGACGCCGAAGTGACCGCCGACACGATCACGGTGCATCTCAGCGGTGACGAGACGTTCACGATCCACCACCAGAACGTGGAGAACATCATCTTCGGCGACGGGCAGTCCGCGCGCGTTCCACAGAGCGTCACCGGGACCGATGGCGACGATGTGCTGGCCGGCGGGGCCGGGGATGACACGATCTCCGGCGGCGCCGGCAACGACCATCTCGACGGCGGCGCCGGCGATGACACGCTCGACGGCGGGACCGGAAACGACGTGCTGGTCGGCGGAACCGGGACCGACACGCTCATCGGCGGCGAAGGGCAGGACACCGCCGACTATTCCGCCAACACCGACGGGATCGGGGCGGACCCCACGGTGGGCAAGGTCGATGACGGCACCGGGATCGACACGCTCCAGGGAGTCGAGCGGATCGTCGGCAGCCAGGGCAACGACATGTTCGCCTTCAACCAGCCGCAGGCCGGCGCGACGTATACGATCGACGGCGGCGGCGGTATGAACACCTTCGACCTGACCAACTTCAACCTGTCCGACGCCACGTTCCACGATGGCAGGATCACCATCGACATGGGCGACGGGCAGTCGTTCGACATCCACTACGACAACATCCAGGCGATCCAGTTTGCCGACACGCAGGCCCACGTGCTGAGCGAAGACGGTTCGATCGAGAACTTCGGCGGAACCGCCGTGATCGTGGACGGGTCCGAGGTCGTACGCGTCGGCATCGAGGGCGGCGGGACGTTCGACGCGTCCTACGACGTGGACACCAACACGCTGACCATCAACGACGTGGACAACGTGGGGGCCGACACGGTCATCCATGTCGAGAACATCAGCGGCAACGTCCACCTCGGTCACGTCCACATCGACGAGAGCCTCGGCCGGCTGGAAACCAGCGGCAACATCGAAACGCTGCACCTGGCCGGCGACGGCAACGTGGGCACCGTGGTCGTCAACGGCGGCGAGGGACACATCGGCACGCTGGAGATCGACAGCGACGTCGATGGGGACGTGCAGATCGACGCGAACGTGGGGGTGGTCCAGATCGAAAACGACGTCCCGACCGACATCACGTTCCACGGCGACGTCGGGTCGCTCGAGATCGGCGGCAGCGTCGGCGCCCAAGCCGACATCGTCATCGAGGGTGACGGCGGCGATGTCACGATCGACGGGGCCCTGCAAGGCAACCTCGCCGTGCGCGGCGATCTGAACAGCCTGACCGTCACGGGCGGCATCTCCGGCAACGTGCGGGCCGAAGGTGTCACGGGCGAGTTCCACCTCACCGACGGCGATACGACGCACGACCTGCACTTCGACTCGGCCACGCCGGTGAGCTACGACGGGGCGGCCCACGATCTGTGGTACGAGGGCATGAACCACGATCCGACGATCAACCCCGACGACGTGGTCATCAACGAGGGCGAAACGGTCACGCTCGATGCCCACGCCGAAGACGCCGACAACGACGAGCTGACCTACACCTGGCGGCAGGTGGAAGGCCCGACGGTCGAACTCAGCGATCCGCACGGGGCCCAGCCGACGTTTACCGCGCCCGATGTACACGACACCACCACGCTCAAGTTCGAGGTCGATGTCTCCGACGGAACCTCGACGCACACCGATGTGGTCGAGGTGGAGGTGCACGACCCGACCGGCGACTGGGTCCATTCACTTTCGCCGAGTCAGTTCCGGGAGCTCAACGCCGAGCAGGTGGACTACCTGACGCCGGAGCAGATCAGCCAGATCGACAACCCCTACCACTTCTACAACATGTCCTCCGATGCGCGGGCGGCGCTGGACGCGGACCAGATTCATGCGCTGGACACCAGCCACATCAGCATCGGCTACCTGACGCCGGACCAGCGCGAAATGTTGACGCCGGAGCAGGTGGCGGCGCTGGGACCGTCGCAGTTGCACTACCTCCCGGCGGACCAGATCGAGCACGTGACGCCGGAGCAGTTCGGTCAGATCACCAACCCGTATCACTTCTACGACATGTCGGCCGACGCACGGCACGCGATGGACGCCGACCAGGTCCAGGCGCTGGACACCAGCCGGATCAGCATCGGCTACCTGACGCCGGACCAGCGTGAGTGGCTGACGGCCGATCAGGTGCAGGACCTGGGGCCGTCGCAGTTGCACTACCTGCCGGCGGACCAGATCGAACACGTGGCGCCGGAGCAGTTCGGTCAGATCACCGACCCGTACCACTTCTACAACATGTCGGACGACGCGCGGCACGCGATGGACGCCGACCAGGTCCAGGCGCTGGACACCAGCCGGATCAGTATCGGCTATCTCAGCGCGGA
>CAYRXN010000183.1:0-8305 GCA_964428275.1 uncultured Planctomycetales bacterium
CTCGATGTCGGCCCATCACATCCTGGGGCTGAAGGCGGTCCCAAGGGTTCGGCTGTTCGCCGATTAAAGTGGTACGCGAGCTGGGTTCAGACCGGCGTGAGCCAGGTCGGTCCCTATCTGCTGTGGGCGTACGAGTCTTGAAGGGCCATCTTCCTAGTACGAGAGGATTGGAAGGTACGTGCCTCTGGTGTTCCTGTTGTCGCGCTAGCGGCACCGCAGGGTAGCTAAGCACGGAATGGATAAACGCTGAATGCATCTAAGCGTGAAGCCGTCCCTGAGATTAGGACTCGATGCTCCCCTTCGGGGTGAGCTGAAGACCCCTCGTAGACGACGAGGTTGATAGGCCGGGTGTGTAAGGGCAGAGATGTCCTCAGCTAACCGGTACTAACGGTCGAACGCTTGGCCACATTTATGATCCGCTGTGATCCGTTGTCGCATCCACTTACCGCACGAGTGCAACCGTTGCGCCCGCGGCAGGAGCCGCGCGCAACGCACACGGTTTGCCGGTGACCATACGCATGGGGCCACACCTGATCCCATCCCGAACTCAGTAGTTAAGCCCATGCGGCCGATGGTAGTCCTGATCGGGCAAGAGTAGGTCATTGCCGGCTTTTTCGGCCCGCCGAGGTTTCACGACTTCGGCGGGCCTCCTTTATGCGCCCGTGGAGACGGCCCGATTTGATGAGCAAGGCCCGCACGCGATCGAGGTTCGGTGGCGTGGCCGATCCCCGCACCGGGCAACCAGCGGTTCGGGAACGGCGGTAGAGGCGGCCTGTTGGCAGGCGAGGTGGCCGCGCCAGTTGCCCGCCTTATCGCCCTTTCGCTTGTGTACCCCACGTGAAGTGTGAAGGGCCGGCGCAGGCGGCTGCCGCTTCGCCGACTGCGAATGAGGGACGCGAGGCGGCTGGGGCTTGTCGGACGGCGAGACGGCGGATAAACTGCCGGGGACGTGGCGGTTCGGGTCGCGGTCACCGCGATGGCTGCGGCAGCGGGCCGGTTCACGGCGGCGTACCCAAGTGGACTAAGGGAACGGTTTGCAAAACCGTCATTCACGGGTTCGAATCCCGTCGCCGCCTTCCGTTTCTACGATGCCGGCCCCTGTTTGTCAGTGGGGCGGTGCCGCTGCGCTTGCTCGGGGTAGTTTCCCTCCCGCCGCCAGACGTCGAGCATCAACTCGTAGCGTTCGAGTCGCATACCCGTATAGACGCAGTTGCTGGTCGAGAAGATGTAGCGTCCGCCGGGCATGCCGTGGCGCAGGGCGTAGCGTGCCGACTCGATACATTCCTCGTCCGTGCCGGTATCGAGCAGCCCGCAGTTGACGTTGCCGATCAGGCAGACGCGGTCGCCCACGAGGCGCTTGACCTCGGCGATGTCGACGCCGCCCTGGGGATCGAGCGAGTGCAGCGCGTGCGGCTCGCCGAGCAGGAGCCGATCGAGAATGGGCATGATGTTGCCGTCGGTGTGTTTGATGACGTACCAGCCCTGGGCGCGGTAGCCGCGGATGAGCTCGGCCAGGTAGGGGGTGACGAAGTCGTCGAACCAGGCCGGGCTGAAGAAGGGCCCGGTGTTGAAGCAGTAATCGGAGCACAGCGCCCAGCCGTCGAGCCCGCCGTGTTTTTCGAAGCGCTCCCCGCGGGCCAGAGCTTGTTCGACGCGCCGGGCCGCCTCGTCCTTGGCCTGGTCGGGCTTGTGCCGCAACCACTGGCAGAGCTCCGTCATCTTGTCGCCGGCGGGGATCTCATAGGTCGCGTCGCCGTGCATCATGAGGAAGTATTCGTCGCCGGCCTGGCGGCGGACCTCGTCGATCAGACGCAACTCGCCGTCTTCGTCACCCGGTCCGCCGTGCAGGAAGATGGCGCTGTGCTCGAACCGCCGGGCGGTCATGATGTAGAGCTCGGCGAGGTCGCGCAGGTGGGCGGCCTGTTCGCGGCGCGTCATCTGGGGCCACTGGGCGTAGTTGCGGTGGCAGGGGTGGACGCGCCCGAACGCCTCCATCGTCAGGAAGAACACCAGCTCGAAGTGCGGCACCCGCCCGCGCGGCGGCGCGCCTTCCAGGGCATTGATGAATTGCTGACGCGGTGTCATGTCGGCTTGCCTTTGTCCTCGCATCGGCGGCACGGCGGCGCTGGCCGGAGACGGGGCCCGGGTGAACGGCGCTTCGGCGTTCGGGCTCTCGACGGCGCCATTCTCCCGGATGCGCGCGGGTCTGGCCACCGGTTCGGACAGCTCCGGTCGGGCGCGGCAGCGTTGCGGCCGTGCTGGCGCGTTCCTATACTCCCGTACGGCGTGTGGCCGTACCGACGTCGGCGAAGGCAGCTTGCGGGCAGCGCGGCGTTGCCGCGGGCTCGGCTCGCATGAGGGAACAGGGTTGCAGGTGCGATGAAAACGAATACCGACTCGACAGCCCGTACGATTCAGGCCGGCGTGCTGGCCTGGATACTTCCCGGCGCGGGGCACTACTACCTGGGCCACCGCGGGCTGGCGGCGGTTTTCTTCATCGCGATCAGCTTCGCCTACGGCACCGGCCTGGCGATCGGCGGCGTCAAGACCAGCATCAATCCCTACTTCAATCGCTGGCTGTTCCTGGCCGAGCTGGGCACCGGCGGTTATACGACCGCCGGGTTCCTGCTGAGCAACACGGTCGGCGGGATCGACGCCCGCACGACGAGCGACATCCTTCACCGCGGGCCGTCGTTCAGCCAGCTGCCGCTCGATCAGCAGCACGCCTTGGAGAACCGCCTGCTGCCGTACCTGAGCTTCTATCCGCAATCGGACGTCGCCCAGATCTACCTCGCGATCGGCGGACTGCTGAACCTGCTGGCGATTCTCGATGCGATCATGCGGGCGCAGACCGGCGGCAAGCCGGTGTTCTACCCCGAGCTGCACGGCCAGAGCGCCGAGCAGAAGCAGGAGGCGGAACATGCCTGAGTCGCTGCTGGGGCTCTGGATTCCGCTCGTACATCCGCTGCCGCTGCCGGCGGGCGCCCGGTTGTGGATGTTCCTGCCCCTGGCCGCGTGCATCGCCGTCGTCTACCGGGCCACGCGGGCCTACAAACCCGCGGACCTGCCGCGGGCGACCGTGCGCACGTTCCTGAGCATCGTGATCGGGATGTGGCTCATCGCGCTGGCCGCGTACGGGCTTCACATGGCGGTGATCCACTTCTCCTCGACCTGACGGGCCGCCGGACCCCGCCGCGGTTCGCCGGCTCCCGCGGCGCCGCGGGGCACTCGGCACTGAGCGGCGGGCGGGCGTCTGTGGTGCGCTGGTGTTTCGGGAACCGCCCCGTCCGCGGCCTTGCCCGCGTGGCCGAGTGCGGTTGCGTCCCGGTGCCCCCGTCGCGCGATTCCCTGCTCCCGCGGTCTCGACGTCGCTTCGCTCCCGCGCCGGCGGCCGGTCGCGGGTCACGGGTGGTGGATCGGGAAGATGATCTCGAATTGCGCGCCGCCCCCGGGGACGTTCGAGGCCTGGATACTGCCGTGCATTTCGCTGACCAGGCCGTGAACGACGGCCAGTCCCATGCCCGCCCGGCGCATCGTCCCGGCGGCGAGCTCCCCCTTGGTGGTGAAGAACGGCTCGAACAGGTGTTCCATGTCTTCGGGTGGGATGCCCGGGCCGGTGTCGCTGACGGTCAGCGACACGGTATCGTCGTCGCGCGCGTGCAGGGCGACGGTCAGGTCGCCGCCGCCGGGCATGGCTTCGACCGCGTTGGTGACGAGGTTGTCGAGGATGAGGACGACCTGTTCGCGTGGCAGCGACAGGGGCGGGATCGGCGTCAAGTCCGCGTGCAATCGAACGCCGCGCTCGGCCAGCGGCGTCTCGTGCTGCTGGGCGAACTCGCGCACGATCGCGGAGAGGTCCGCTTCTTCCGACGCGCGATAGTCCGCCTGGGCAAATGCGAGCAGTTGCTGGGTGAGTTTGGTCGCCCGGGCGGCGGCGTCGGCCGTTCGGCGAAGCACCCGGCGCATCGCCGACATCGTGTTCATGTTCAGCGCGAATTCGAGGCTGGTCGCGATGCTGCACAGGAGGTTGTTGTAGTGGTGGGCGACCGAGCCGGCGAGCGATCCGAGTTGCGTCAGCCGCTCGCGCTTGCGCAGGGCCCGGCGCAGTTGCGTGCGGGCGGTGATGTCGTTGAGCCAGATGGCGACCGCCTCGATTTCGCCGTGCGCGTCGAAGATCGGGGTCAGCCAGGTGGCGTAGTCGGTCGGCTCGGCGTTCTCGTTGTCGAACCGCGTGCGGAACTCGGTCGGTTCGCGGGTGGCGCACAGCTCGCGCAACGACTCGTCGAACTGCGCGCGGTCCTGTTCGGGGAAGATCAGGCGCACGTCACGGCTTTCGGATTGCCCCGCCCGCCGCGCGAACACCTCGCGTGCCAGCGGATTCCACGACAAGATCCGCCCGGAGGTCTCGATCGCGAATACCGCCAGGCCCGCGCCTTCGTAGAGTCGCTGATAGAACGCGGCATCCAGGTCGGTTGGTGCCGCCGCGTGGTCATTCATGACGTTCTGCCTGTTGGGCCTGGGGTCGCAGAAACAGGTACGCATCGTAGAGGCGGCCGTCCGACATCCGCGTCAGGAACGCTCCGCCGAGCAGGCCGTACACCCGGGCGTGTTCGCTCGGGGCCACGAGCACGAATTCCCCCGGCTTGAGCGTCACCGCGAACGCGACCGACTCGAACGCCCGGCGTGGCTGGTGGGGGCGGCGCGTCAGCCCCGCCTCGCTGCGCACCCACTGCCAGTCCTGCTCGGAGCGCTGCACCTCGGGCACGACGAACAGCCGCACGTTGCGTACGTCGCGCGTGTCGGGCACGTATGCGACGCGCAGGACGTTGCGGCTCGCCGGCCAGGTGGCCCCGCTCAGGTTGCCGTCGCGGGCGAGGTAGAACAGCGTCTGCTCGCGCGGCCGCTCGTCGAGCTCGATCGAGATCGAGAACCCGGGCGGCGCCCGCAACGGCGGCGGGCTTGTCACCTTGTACCCATCGACCGCTTCGAGCGCGTCCTTGACCGCGTCCCACCACTGCTGGTGTCCCACGCCGACGCGAATCCCGTTTTCGCGCAGGCGCCACTGCGTGTCGGCGTCGAGCGCGTCTTCGCGGAGCAGGCTCCATACTTTCTTGCCGGCCTGGCCCGCATCGTGGGGGATCAGTACCTGGAGAATCGCGAGCTGGTAGTCGATCCGGCCGGGGCGGGCGCCAGCCGGGGAATCGGACTCGCCCGGCGGCCGGGTGAACGCCGTATCGGGCGGGTCGCCGGTGCCGCCCGCCTCGTCCCGGACGCGCCCGGTCGGCGAAAAGAGGTTGCACCCCCCCGCGAGCAGGGCGAGGGCCAGGCCGGCTCCCCGGGCCGCGGGTCGGCAGACGCGGCGGCGGTCGGGTTGATATCGAGCACACACGGACATGGGAATGCAGTCGCTTGCTGTTCGATCCGTCTGCCAACGAACGTTCGCGCCGCGCAGAGCGCCGTGGCCCTCCCCTCGCGACTCGGCCCTGTCGATTCTAGCGCCGCGCGGCCGAGTTTACCATTGGGCCTCCTCGAATGGGCCCCGTGGCGCAGCCTTGCGCGTCTGGCGCGCGAAATCCTTGAGAATCGCCGCGGCGAGCGTCATGTCTCCGCCGGTCGTGATCTTCAGGTTGCGGCGGTCGGCCTCGACGATCGCCACCGGCTGCCCCGTTCGCTCGACCACCTGCGCGTCGTCGGTGGGGTGGAAATCTTCCGGCAGGTCGGCGTAGGCTTCGATCAGCAGCGCCTTGCGAAAGACCTGGGGCGTCTGGGCCTCGTAGAGCCCCTCGCGCGGCACGGTTTCGACGATCCGCCCGTCGGCGCCGCGCTTGATGGTCCCGGTCAGCGGGGCCGCGAGAATCGCCGCTCCGGTCTGTTCGGCCTTTGCGAAGACCTTGTCGATCCAGCCCGGCAGCACGCACGGCCGCACCGCGTCGTGCACGCAGATCAATTCGGCGTCGTCGGCCACGGCGTCGAGCGCCGCCCGCACCGACTGGTGGCGTTCGCTGCCCCCCTTGGCCAGCGTGATGCCCATGAACATCAGGTTGGCCGCGTACTTTTCCTTGACGACGTCGTAGTCCGCCGGCGCGACGGCCAGGATGACCTGCTGGACGTCGGGTCGGTTGACGAACAATTCGATGCTGCGGATGAAGACGGGCCGGTTGTCGATCTTGGCGAAGGGCTTGCGCACCTCGCCGCCGAAGCGTTTGCCCGCGCCCGCCGCCGGTATCACCACCGCTACCTTGGCCATGGTCGCTCTCCCTGGCAGTAGACCAGTGGATAATGTACCACGGATGCCCGGGGCGCCGAGTTGAAACGTCCTCGACCGCTTTGCGGACGCGGGTGGACCCACCGTACAATCCCGCTTCGTCTGCGAAGAACGGTCAGGTAGCGATGAAGTGGGTGCTGTGATGGCAATTCGCGATTGTTCCCGGAGGCTCGAAGAACTCGCCGGGCTTGAGACTGGCTTGCACGGCGGTGATTTCCTGCTGACCTGGCAGCATGGCATCGAGGATATCCGCGCCGTGCTGCTCGTCGCCGAGGTGCTCGAGGAAATGCACCGGGCCGGGCTGGGGGCGCAGGTGTTCTCCGGCGGGCTGGCGGTGTCCAACTTCCGCGACAAATCGACGCGAACGCGGTTCTCGTTCGCCTCGGCCGCGAGCCTGCTCGGACTGACGCCGACCGACCTCGACGAAACCAAGTCGCAGATCAGCCACGGCGAAACCGTCCGCGAGACGGCGAACATGATCTCGTTCCTCACCGAGGTGATCGGCATCCGCGACGACCTCTACATCCACGAGGGACACGAGTACATGAAGGCCGTGGCAGACGCCGTGGAGGAGGGCTTTCGCGCAGGCGTGCTGGCCCAGCGGCCGGCCGTGATCAACCTCCAGTGCGACCGCGACCACCCCACCCAGACGCTCGCCGACCTGCTGCACCTCAAGCGCACGTTCGGCTCGCTCGATGCCCTGCGCGGCAAGCGCCTGGCGATGACATGGGCCTATTCGCCCTCCTACGGCAAGCCGCTCAGCGTGCCGCAGGGGGTGATCGCCCTGATGACCCGGCTGGGAATGGAGGTCGTGCTGGCCCACCCGCCGGGATACGACCTTCTGCCCGAGCCCGTCGCACAGGCCCGGCGCTTCGCCGAGCAGTCCGGCGGGTCGTTCACGCAGGTCGAGTCGATGGACGCGGCCTTCCGCGGCGCGGACATCGTCTACCCCAAGAGCTGGGCGCCGCTGCGCGTGATGGAGCGGCGAACCGAGCTGCTGCGCGGCGGGCGGACCGACGCGCTCGACGCGCTCGAACAGGAGTGTCTCGCCCGAAACGCCGAGTTCAGGGACTGGGAGTGCGACGCCGATAAAATGCGCCTGACCCGCGACGGAAAGGCCCTTTACATGCACTGCTTGCCGGCAGACATCACCGGCACGAGCTGCGAGGCAGGCGAAGTGGCGGCGGACGTGTTCGAGCACTACCGGCTCACGACCTATCACCAGGCCGGCCACAAGCCGTTCGTGATCGCGGCCCTGATCCTGCTGACGCGGCTCGAACACTGTGGGCAGACGCTGAAAACGCTGATCGAGCGGGCGGCTCCTCGGATCAGTTAGACGTTCGCGTCGCGGAAACCGAAACCGATGCCGGCGCCCGGTCGGATCAGAACCGCGGCCCGCCGGCCGCGTAACATGGGAGTCCGGACTCGCGGCCGATTCCTGGGGCAGGACGCCTCCCGCCGGGGGTTCCACGGCGCGGGGCCGGAATACTGCGGATTGTTGCCTTATGAGAAACAGCGACGCGGCGGCGCACGATGAGCTTGTCCAAGACGCCGGACCGCCGCGCCGGGGGCGTGACTACGCGCTCGTGCTCGCGGCGGGGCTGGTCTTCTACGGGGTCAGCGTTGCGCCGGGGGTCTTGTGGCAAGACAGCGGGATGGCACAGGTACGCGTGCTCGAGCACGACATCGTGGGCACGCTCGGGTTGGCGCTGAGCCACGCCCTCTACTACGTGCTGGCCATTGCTTTTCAGGCCCTTCCCTTTGCCGAATCCGCCTTCAAGACCAACCTCGTCTCGGCGGTTTTCGGTGCGGTGACCGTTGCGAACGTCTATCTGCTGCTGCGGCTGATCACCGGGCGGCGGCGGGGCGCTGTGATCGGCACGATCTCGCTGGCGGTGGCACACACGTTCTGGCAGCACTGCGCGCTGGCGGAAGTCTACACCGTCAGCACGGCTCTGCTCAGCGCGGAGTTGCTGTGCCTCTATCAGTATGCGGCAACACGCCGGCCGGCCTGGCTCGTTTGTCTGCTGTTTGCAAACG
>CAYRXN010000184.1:0-8849 GCA_964428275.1 uncultured Planctomycetales bacterium
GCCGGAAACCAGAAGCGATCGCCGGCGTACATGCCCTCCTCGCCAACACCGGGCGCGGCGTAGTAGGGTGCCACACGGCGCCGGGCGGCGCTGGCACCATCCCCATCAAAGACCAGCGGCACGAAGGGATGCTCGAGAATGCGGCTCTTGAGCGTCACCGGGTAGAGCACCCACCGCCCGCCGATCTGCACACTGGCCCGGTGCAGGCGCATGTTGAACGCGATGCTCACACCCTCGGCCGGACCGACCGCGTAGTTCGAGCAGGGCAACCCCGCGCTGCGATAGAGCTCCCGCGGACCAGCGGGACACATCAGCGGCTGATGGGCCGGATCGAGCCGCGCCCGATGCACGCCCCCAAGATCCCAGAACTCGTCGATCCGGTAGACCGACTCCTGGAAGTCCTCGACGCGGAAGCCGCGACCGGGCAGGTTCTCGCTCTCGCCCCGGTCCACATGGGCGTCCTCGTCGGCGAACAGCGTGAAGTCGAACGCGACCGTCTTGAGGTTGTTCTTGCACATGAAGCTGCGGGCGGCGGTGCGCACGCGCCCCAGCGCCGCGCTGAGAATCGTCATCAGCACCAGCATGATGCCCACGACGACAAGCAGCTCGATCAGCGTGAACGCGCGCGCCGCCACGGCTCCGCCCGCCTGCGTCGCCCGTTCAGGTTGTGTGCGCTTCGCTCGCATCCCGCTCCGTCGTTGTGCTGTCAAAGCGTCAGGTTCCCAAACCGTAGTTCGCCAGCAACAGGGCCAGGTCGCCCAGATCGACACAGCCGCTCGCGTCCAGGTCGGCCGCCGGATCGTAGCCCCCCTGCCCCGCGCACAGCCCGTAGGCCGCCAGCATCACGGCCAGGTCGGCGAGATCCACATCGCCGTCGCCGTCCAGATCCCCCGTCGGGCACGGGCGGTCGTCGGCATCGACCACGCCGTCGTAATCGCGGTCGAACAGGCTGAAGTTGGGACCGAAGTTGATGAGCTGGACCTCACCGTTGACCACGCCGTCACCGTCTATCCCCGTGGCGCCGTCCGCGCCGGCCAGGTATGCGTCGAACGCGGCGAGGTCAGCGGCCCCGATGACGCCGTCGCCGTCGTAATCCCCCGGGACCACGTTGCCGTAGATGTCGGTCCAGGCCAACACGACGTCGAAACCGGCCTGCTGACTGTAGCTGCACGCCACCGCGACGGCGACGCGCCACTGGGCCGGGTCCAGGTAATCGCCGGCGGACTTGAACTCCCATTGCTCGATGATTGCGAAATCGGGGTCCTGCCGCCACTGGGCCGGTGCGTTGGTCGCGCTGAAGACAAGTTCGCCGAGGGCTTCCTCGACACTGTTCTGGTTGCTGGCGTCGCCGTCGTCGTCCTCGACCGACTCGCCGCGCATCGCCGCCGAACCCGCGTTCGTGAGCGGATAGACGAGCGAAACGGTGGTACGATCCGATCCGGGATCGTGCGCGAACCGCATCGTCACCTCAGCGATGTACTGCCCCTGCAAGCCCGAACAGCACGCGAAGCTGAAATCTTCATAACCGTGAGCGCGAGGGAAGAACCAGCCATCGAGCGCCCACGTCTCCCCCTCCTCAAAAACCAGGTCTCCGTCGCCGGCGATCGACGGGTCCACCGCGGTAATGTTCCAACCCAGCAGCTCGAAACCGAAGTCGCTGCCCGTACGTTCCACGTACGGCGGCGTCGTCGTATCGTTGTCAAAGTCCGCCAGACTCCGCGCGACGCGATCGGAAAAACGCGACTCGCCGGGCACGCCCCCCCACCGGGCCACGTTTCCCGGATACGTGAGTTGCGGCCAGTCGAGTTCTCCGCCGGTATCTTCGTCACCGTCCAGATCGATCTCGACATAGCCGAAGACCGGATGGGGACCGTAACGGAAGGGATCAAACACGTCTCCGCAGCATCCCAATGTGCCCGGTGGGTTCACCAGTCCGTCGAACACCAGGTCGATGCGGACGAAGTCCGCCGGTGCGGCCACCCATTGACCGCCGAAGAGGTCGCTCTGCGCGTCGGCCGGGCTCCACGCGCCGAGCCGAATCTCCGCGATGTCGGGCAGCCTGTGTGCGTTCGGGTCGATCGGACCGTCGGCGCCGAGGTCGGTACGCCGAACGACGGCGTCGCCGACCGGGTCGACAAGCACGTGCGGCGACTGAGCGCGAACCGGCGCCACCAGCGCCGTCACGCACAACGCCAGGCGCACAGCCCGGCCCAGGCACGATGCGCGCGCCCCAACCGTTCGGAAACCGCTCCCGCAGTGCGAAATGACCAGCCGGCCGAAACCTCTCAAGGCATCGGTCCTCCGCCGGCAACCCGTGTTTCGAAAACGCGACCCGCCGATTTGCCGCTGCGGGCCGTCGAACCAGACACAAGTATACCCGATTTCCGACGCAACGGCACCCAAACTTCTCTCAGACCTCCCCCATTCGCTGACCTGAGGGCGTGGCGGGTCTCCCGCCGCAGCGTGCCTGTGCGACCAACGCCCACGAGACGGACGGCCAGGACGCGATAGTGGCTGATATTTTAGCCACCTGGCCGCCATCAGCCGCGCCGGCCACCGAGCCGGCGGCCGGGCGACAGCCGGCGCGATCACCGTTACATACTGTCGTTACCTGAGTTACGAGAAACAAGCGCGGAGAGGGGCGGCGTGGCACGCGACTTTCTTATGGAAGCTGCGCCGGAGGTTTGCGCCGCAGGCGCTCCGGGAGCGTGACCGGCCCGAGGAGCGTTAGGAGGAGAAGGGCGTCCGCGTCGCAACCTGCCGCAAATCGTTGTGCCGGCGCGTGGTTCTCTGCCGGCGACAGTCGTTCGAGCTTGGGCACACCTCGCCCGGGATGGTCTCGGGCAGGGTGCCGAGGACACGTTGGCTTAAATGGAGGAAGACGCTCATGATTCGCAGACTCATTCCCATCACGGCGGCAGCCCTGCTGCTGCTGACACCGTTGGCTCAGGCGGTCACCATCGACCTGAGCTCGCCCCAGGAGGGAACGACGGTCTATCCCGGCGACACCGTCTCGATGACCGCCAGCATCACCAACGACACCGACGCCCCCGACATGATCCTCGTCACCGTTTCGTTGACGGCGGACGTTCCGGGTGATCCGGTCAGCTTCGAAGGCAGCTTCCGCCTGCCGCTGGATGCCGGCGAAACCGCCGAGCAGACGCTCGAGTTCGACGTGCCGGCCGATCTCCAGGTGCCGGCCGAGATTCCAGTGACCATCACGGCCACCGCCGTCGGTCAGGAAAGCGGCACCGAGGATTCCGATTCGCTCTCGCTGACCCTGGCCCCGCTGCCCGGCAAGGACGGCAACGGCATCGACATCGACATGAGTTCGCCGCAGGAAGGCACCACCGTCTACCCCGGCGACACGGTCGAGTTCACGGCGTACATCGCCAACAACATGGACGCCGCCGACCTGATTGTCGTGACCATCACCGCCAGTGCGGACATCCCCGACAACCCCGTCACGTTCGAAGGTGAGTTCCGCGTTCCGCTGGATGCCGGCGACTCGCTCAGCCAGACGTTCGAGCTGGATGTTCCCGATCTGCCGATCGAAGTGCCCGTGCCGATCACGATCGAAGCCACCGCGGTTGCCGAGATCAGCGGCGAGCAGGACAGCGACTCCTTCTCGATCACCTGGGCCCCGGCTCCGGGTCTGAAGGATGGCGAGGGCATCTTCATCGACTTCGCTTCGCCGCAGGAAGGCACGACCGTGCATCCCGGCGACACGATCGAAATGACCGCCACGCTGGCCAACAACTCGGGCATGGACGACATCGTGGCCGTGGATGTCACGCTGACGGCGGACATTCCGGGCGATCCGTTCACCTACGAAGGTTCGTTCCGCATCCCGATGGAGGACGGCCAGGCCGTCACCGAGACGCTCGAGCTGGACATCCCGGCGGACCTGCCGCTCGAATTCCCCGTGACCGTCACGCTGACCGCGACGGCGACCGGACAGGAAAGCGGCTACACGGACTCCGACTCGATCTCGTTCACGATCGCCCCGGCCGGCAAGAAGGTTGGTGGCGCTCAGCTGTTGCGGGTCATCCCGTAAACCCGTAGCCACACTTGAGCCCGATCCTGGGGATCAGGTCTCGCCCCGACGCTTCGTGCCGACGGGCGAGACCTCCCCCAGTTTCCCGCTCACCCAAAGCATCGCACATCTGGAGGAGAAAGCATGTCAAGGTACAGGATCGGGGTACTGGCGGCGCTGCTGGTGCTGGCCCAGGCGGGGAGCAGCCGGGCCGCGTTGCAGGTCAACAGTTTCGATATGCAGTTATTCGGGCGGTGGTGGCACGTCACCAGCTACTACGTCGCCGACGATCTTCTCGCCTCACCCGGTGACAACGCGTTTCTCAAACCCGAGGGAATCGCGTTCGACAACAACACGTTGTACGTCAGCGGCGACGCCCGCTCGTTCTATTCCGACAACCGGCTGGCCACCTACCAGGCCCCGCCGGGCGGAATCCTCACCTACAACGGCTACATCGGCCTCAACATCGGCGATCCCGACGGCTGGGGTCCGGACGGTCTGGCGTTCAACACCAGCGGCAGCGGCTACGGCTCCGGCGCCAACGAGCTCGTCTCGGTCGAGAAGGACAACACCGGCCGGGTCGGCGTCATCGACCTCGCGACCGGCGATGTGTCCTCGGTGCAGTCGATCACGGCCGCCGAGGCCCTGGTGTTCGCGGACTCGGCCAACGAGTTCGGCACGTGCGAAGACGCCGGCGGGCCGGTCACCGTCCGTTACTACGATTCCTCCTTCGCTCCCACGGGCTCTACTGCCACCGTGGCCCCCGGCACACAGGGCGCGGTGGCGGTGAGTTCCGTGTTCGCCGGCTATCTGGCGGGAGGGGGCGACCCGGGTCCCTGCCTGCTTACCGTCACGAAGGCCAATCCGGGCAACGCCGTCAACCTCTACGACCTCGCCGGTAACAGCGTGGTCGGTCAGCAGGACCTGCCCGAAGAGCCCGAGGCCCGCATCCCCATCGGCGGCGGGTTCTACCTCACCAAGCCGGCGTTCGGCGGCGTCGAAGCCATTACCGCGGACGAGTCGGCCAACCTGATCTACATCGGCGATGCCGACAACTCGATGGTCCATGTGCTTACGCCCGGAGCGCTCATCGGCGATCTCGACTACGACGGCGACGTGGACCTGGCCGATCTGGCCGTGCTGCTGGCCCATTACGGGCAGACCAGCGGTGCGGCTTACGAAGACGGCGACCTGGACGGCGACGGCGACGTGGACCTGGCCGATCTGGCCATGATGCTCGCGGTCTACGGTCACAGCGACTGATACCCGCAACCGCCCGGGTTCAGGCGTCACCCGCCCGCCGCAGCGGTGCGGCGGGGAGGGTGGGGCCTGAACGGGCGCGGCGGTTTGCCAATTCGTCCCGGCGTTGCGATCGAACGACCACGGTGGCGCGGCAACGGGGCTCGACGTGTGGACAACGGGCGGTGCCAACGCCCATCTGCGGGCACGGCCGGCGCAGGAGGGAGGCGTCGGTCGTGTCCTGCTCCTTGTCCGGCGCTACCTCGCCCGGGATCGACAACGCTGGTCGTGCGGCGCTACTGCGGCCACTTGGGCAGGATGAGCCTGTCGGCCAGGACGGGTTCGGTACCCACGTATGCGCCCACGTTGCGACTCCCGCATTTCGGACAGGCCGGGACCATCGGCATCTGCGGGAATTCGCCGTCGGCATGGTGTTCAAGCGTCGGGACGAAACAGGCGCCGCAGTCTCGACATACGAGCAAAGGGTAGGCCGCGCGCTGGCCGCACTTCGGACATGGGTACGGCTTGGGGTCCGTGATCTTCGCATCAACCTCAACGAACTCTCGACACGCCAGGCACGCGCAATTCACACATACCTTGCCGGGCATGCGGGCCTGCGCACTCGGGCGACTCAAGTAGTAGGCTCCCGCGGCGATCAGCGTGGCGACGGCGATGCCGCCGAGTGTCAGGTTTCGCTTGTCCATCAGCGTTCCTAACGTCGATAGCGTGGATTGTTGGGCAGCCGGGCCCACGTCTTGTGGCGGGTCTTATAGGACGCGCACAGCTCGGCCAGAGGCATACCGGCGGGCTGCCCGAAGTCACCGCTGTTCGCTCCGTATGCGGGGCGTTTCCCGCGGTATTCCTCGATCTCGCCCTGGTACGGATCAAAGTCAAAGCGGGTGGGCATCTCGCCAGGCAGCCAAGTGAAGTACCTCGCCGTATCCACCGTACGATCCGGCTCGTTCAGCGACGGATTCGAAACGTACCCCGCGAGGTTTGGCACGATCGGCGCGGCATGTCCGTCCATGAAGACCGCGTTGGCGGCGTACTCGCCTGTATGCCGCCACCCCACCATCGTTCCCTCCCAATGCGGGGTGGCCAGTGGATCGCCGCGACCGCCGGATGCCAGCCAGTTCGCGTTGAGTCCACCGAACCAGGACCACCAACCGTCGATGGCGAACACCTGGCGGGAGCTGTCACGAAAACGGTCCTTCTTGTTGTTCCAGTGGGCGATCGCGTTGATGGCGTAGCTCGTGCGGACACCCCGGCGAATCTCGTCATGGACGCCCATGGTGCGTACAAAGAAGAAACGCCACTCCTGTCCGCGCGCTTCTGCAACCTCGTCCGGTCGTTCGTCCGCAGGACAGATACCGGCTGCTTCATCGCCGAGAACACGCACGTCGAAGAGTACATCGACCCAGGTAAGCATGAAGCGCGTTTCGCTCCCGTCGTCCCAGGTTGGCCCGAACCCCTTGTATTCCATGTCGCAAATCAGGCGGGCTTGCCCGATGCTGTGCAGGTTGGCGGCACACTTCGCCATGCGTGCCTTTTCCTTGGCCTGCTGGAGCGACGGGAGCAGGATCGAGATCAGCAAGGCGATGATGGCTACGACGACGAGCAGCTCGATAAGTGTAAACGCCGGCGTCTTCCAGCGATCTTCGCTCCGCGTTCTCATGATTCGTCCTCCCTGCGAATGATGGACTGGCCGACCGGACGAGACAACGCGCTTGCCAACGGGTTGGGAAACCAAGCCGCGACGAACTTCCAGATGCTGCAATCTCGCCACCGGGCTGATGATAACTGCAACTTACGTCCGCCCGCGAACCTGAGCAAGACCAAAATGTGTTCCTGATAGAATCTAAAACACCCCCTCCACAGCAACCATGCCGCGCCGGGCGCGGCGGCAGGCCCGTGAGAGGTTTCCGTCATTATTGAAAACACTGCAACCCGCGTATTTTCGCGGGTTTTTTGGCGCCACGGCCTCCTGATCCACCGCGCGTACGGGTGTTTTCTGTTGCAATCGGACCGCGCTCGCGGTAGCATAGGATTTGTGAAATTGCGGTTGTCGCGTCGCGTGGCGCGGCGGCCTTTCCGCTCTCGCGTCACAGTATCTTCTGGGGTTCGAAAAAGGAGGACCAAGGAATGAAACGCGCGCTGTGCATTACGCTGGTGCTCGCGATGGTGGGCTCGGCCCTGGCCACCCCCATCACGGTCTACACCAACGACTTCACCACCACCGACGGAGTCACCGTCCGAGAGAACGACCCCAACAATCCCACGACGGGCCCCTACCTGGAAGACGACGGCGTGTGGGCCCACGTGCCGATCGACTCCACCGGCTACCAGGTCATGGACATCCAGATGGCCGACCTCCAGGATCCCAACGTCTACGACTTCACCTACGGCGACCTCACCATCACGCTCCAAATCGAAGGCGACTGGCTGATCCCCGACGAGACCCAGGGTTTCTGGCTGCGCATCTACTCCCGCCGCTGGGACGAGGGCGCCGGACAGTGGGCCTTCAGCGGCAGCCGCAACTTCTTCTTCGACGTCGAGCACACCTCGGTCAGCGGCGGGTTCGGCCCCGGCTGGCAGACCTTCACACGCAACATCGACGATTGGGACGAGGATAACGGCTGGGGACCGTTCGACCCGAGCCAGGTCTACAAGTTCCGTATCGACTGCATCAACTGGAGCGGCGACATCACGCCCTATCGCTTCGGCATCACGGAGTTCACGTTCGTCGCCCCCGAGTGCCCTCTCGATCTCGACGGCGACGATGATGTCGATCTCGGCGACCTGGCCATCCTCCTGTCCAACTACGGCTGCGAGCCCGTGCCGCCCGCGACCTTCTGGAGCAGCAACGGCTTCGAGAACTACTCGCTCGGCGATCTGCCCGGCCAGGACGGCTGGGAAGACGACACCAGCAATCCCGAGTACGGCATGGTCCAGGTCGTGGACGATCCCACCGGCAACGGCATGGGCAAGGTGCTGCTGTTCGACCCGCCGGGAACGACCGACGGCACGTGGCAGGGTGCCGTTCGCGCCCTCGATCCGACCCCGACCGCGCGTTGCGTCATCATCGAATGGGACCAGTACCGCTCCGGCCTGGGCGACAACTTCTGGTATGCCGACAACCTCCAGTGGGACGGCTGGTGGGCCATTCAGTGGGATTCCAACGGGCAGGCATCGAGCTACTACTGGGACTTCGGCGTCCCGCTGACCACCGGCCAGTGGCAGCACGTCACCTACATCCTCGATACCGAAGCACACACGGCCACCGTGGTCATTGACGGCGTCGCCTACACCGGTCCGAGCGTGATGCCCGACACCGTGCTCGACGGCATCCTGTTCGAAGCCGAACCCACCGAGGCCAGCGGCGAAGACGGCCCGATGTACCTCGACAACCTCGTGATCTCGGAAAGCCCGGACTATTTCGGCTGCTCGTTCGAAGACGGTGATTACGACGATGACAGTGACGTCGATCTTTCCGATCTCGCCATCATGCTCGCAGAATACGGATGCGGGACCGAGTAGCACCGGCTACCGGCGACTCGGCAAGTAATTGCGAGTC
>CAYRXN010000185.1:0-16054 GCA_964428275.1 uncultured Planctomycetales bacterium
TGACAGCTTGCCACCAATCGGTTATATTCGTAGCGGCGACGTGTGGCTGGCGGCCTCTTGGAGCCGCCCGCTTCTCTTCGCCGTCTGGAGGCACTTGATGGCCACACCCGGAACCCCGAAACATCGCCTCGTGTACCAGCAGATCTCTCAGGCGATCAAGCAGGGAGACTACGCCGCCGGAGAGAAGATCCCGCCGGAACTCGAGCTGGGGCAGCGGTTTAACGTCTCTCGACCTACCGTGGCCCGCGCGCTGCGTGACCTCGAACGCGAAGGGCTGCTCGTTCGCCGTCCGGGCGCCGGCACCTACGTCCGCGCCATCCGGCGGAGCACACGCGAGCTGTTCGGCATCATCCTGCCCCACGCCGAGTCGGGCATCTGTGCGCAGTTCTGCGCGGAAATCGCCCAGTTCGCCGACTCGCGCAACCATGCGATGCTCTTCGGGAGCGTGCCGGACGGCGGCAGCGACATCGAACGGGCCGAGGCGTTCTGCGAACAGTTCATCGCCCGTGAGGTCGAGGGCGTCTTCTTCATCGCGCTCGAGCTCTCCGCCGAGCAGATGCACGTCAACGAACGCATCGTCGCGCGGCTGGCCGAAGCGGGCGTTCCCGTCGTGTTGCTCGACCGCGACATCTGCCCTTTCCCGCGGCGCAGCAAACTCGACCTGATCGGCATCGAAAACCGCCATGCCGGCTTCGTCGTCACCGAACACCTGCTCAAGCTTGGTTGCCGAAATGTCCATTTCATGGACAACGAATGGGCGGCCAGCACCGCCCAGGCGCGCGTCGCGGGATACCAGGAAGCGTTGCGGGCCTACGGGATCGAGCCACGGGACGAGATCGTTCATCGCTGTGACGCCGAGCGTCACGCCGACTACGTCCCCGAAATGCTCCGCCGGGAAGCACCCGACGGCATCGTGTGCGTCAGCGACTGCTACGCCCGTTCGCTCATGCACCACCTGGCGATGCGCGGCGTGCGCATCCCGGAAGACGTGCGGCTCGTGAGCATCGACGACCTGCCCTTCGCCCGCACGCTGCCCGTCCCGCTGACCACGCTGCGCCAGCCGATCGCCGAGCTGGCGGCCTGCGCGGTCGATACGCTGAGCTGGCGCATCAAGCACCCCGACGCACCACCGCGGCACGTGCAGGTCGGCTGCGAACTGGTGGTGCGCCGATCCTGCGGGAGCGAGGGCAACGGCAAGGCCGGCTGCTCACAAGGCACCGGGGAGGCGACTTCTTCGTAATCCGCGATTCTCAGGCGGCGCAGCGCGGCTCGGCTTCCGGAAGGCCGCGCGGGGCGGGACCTGGAGGAGCATTCCGCCCCGCCGCCACTATGTCAGGGCCTTACGCATTGCTTGCGACACCTGCACTGGAAGGAGACACGCTCGATGTCTGCTCTGAATCGAAACGCCATCGCGACGAGCATCGTGCCGCTGGGATGGCTGCTGTGCCTGGCAGCCGCACCGGCCTGCGCCCAGCCGGCCCCCAAGACCGGCCCTGCCTGCGCGGCGTACCGTTACGCGCCCCCCAGCGCCGCGGCGCTGGAGCAGATCAGGAGTTGGTCGTCCGCTGACAAGCTGGTCGGCACGACCTACTTCTACTGGTACCGCTGGCCCGATCGTCACTTTTTCGACGACGCCGCGCACACCGACGATGCCCTGACCGACCACTTTCCCAACCCCGAATCGGTCAGCATGCTGAGCAAGGCGTGGCACAAGAAGCAGATGCTCGACGTGATGGACGCCGGGATCGACATGGTCTGGCCGGTCTACTGGGCCGCGCCGGGCAACTTCGACGACCCCGAGTTCAGCCTGTACGTCAAGGGGCTGGCGCCGCTCCAGGAGGCGCTCGACGAGATCCGCGCCGCGGGCCGCACGCCGCCGAAGGTCGGCCTGTTCTACGACACGTCTTCGCTGCTCAAGTCGGTGCGGTTCGGATCGGGGCACAAGGGCGGAACCGACCTGACGACGCCCGAAGGCCGCGAGGTCTTCTACGGCACGATCCGCAGCTTCTTCTGCAACGTCCACCCGCGCCACTGGGCCTGCATCGACGGCCGTCCGATCGTACTGCTCTACGCCTCCGGCTTTGCCGAAAAGTACGACCAGAAGGCGTTCGACTACGTTTACCGCCGTTTCGCCGAGGAGTTCGGCGGCATCCGCCCCTACATCGTCCGCGAGGTGTCGTGGAAGGTGAAAACCGATTCGTCGTATCAGTGGGGCTCGTCGCTGGCCGGGCCGCTGATCCGCGGGATCGCGGCGGTCGGTCCGGGCTACGACGACCGCGCCGTGCCCGAGCGCTTCACGCCCGTTCGCTACCGCGAGGACGGCAACTTCTACCGCTACAGCTGGCTCAAGGTCCTGGGCAGCAGCGCCAGGATCGTGCACGTCGAAACGTGGGACGAGATGCACGAGGGCACCGACATCTGCGAGAGCGTCGAGTACGGCCGCAAGTACATCGACCTGACCCGCCACTACGTCGAGCACTTCAAGGCCGGCACCGTGCCCGACGAGCACGTGACGCTCAAGCACCCCGATCCGGTCTCGCGTCCGCCCGACATGAAAACGGGCAAGGAGTACGCCGGCGCCGAGGCGGTGTCACTCAAGGTTGACGGCCGCCGCCTGGTCACGGCGGGCATCTACCCCGTCAAGCAGGGGGACGGACGCTACGCCGTCCTCGAACACGCCGGGCGATGGTACATCGCCAGCGACCCCGACTTCGACACCCGCTACATCTACTTCACGCTCGCCGATCCGTTCTGGTTCGATTCCCGCGGCCCGGTCGAGCTGACCATCGAATACCTCGACGAGGGCGCGGGTACCTTTCAGTTGCAGTACGACTCGCACAATCGCAAGGCGCCCCTCAGCGGCGCCTACGCCAACAGCGACACGGTCTCCCGCGGCGATACAGGCACACTCAAGAAACACACGTTTCGGCTGCCCGACGCGCGCTTCGCCAACCGCGAGAACGGCGGCTCGGACTTCCGCTTCTTCGTCAACCGGGGCCGGTTGTACATCAGGTCGATCGAGTTGCGCAAGGTCCGCCCGCGGCGCTGAGCAGGCGGTGAGGAAACGCGACCGAGGCGCTTCGCCTTTCCCGCCGCGGCCTCGCGGAACCTCGCGGAGAAAACCACCGCAACGCTGCGCAAGAACGGGATTACCCGCGGGAGTCTTCTTGCCGAAACTCGGCGATGTCTTCGGGCGCAAGATCGCGGTCGATGCTGTACTGTTCGTTGAACCAGCGGCCCAGGTCGATCAGCTTGCAGCGCTCGCAGCAGAACGGGTAGAGGGCCGGCACGCCACCGACGTAGCCGACCGCTTGTCCGCAGATCGAACACCGGTACGTGCGGGCGGAGGTTTCCTCCGGTTGAGGGGGCGACTCGGCCGAAGCGGGGCCGCGATCACCGGCGGGATCAGTAGTATTCCTGGACATACTCTTCGAGTTTGCGCTTGGCTTCCTTCTCGATCTGCCGAACCCGCTCGCGCGTCAGCCCGACGGCCTTGCCGATCTCCTTGAGCGTCATGCGCTTGCCGTTGTGCAGCCCGTAGCGCATTTTCAGCACCCGGGCCTCACGGTCGGTGATGCGCGAGAGCATCTTCTCGACGAAATCCGCATCGGACTTCGTAAACACCGCGTCGTGCGGCGGCGGCGTGCGATGATCCGGCAACGCGTCGGTCACGGAAGAGCCGTCCTCGGCCGCGGTCGATTGCGTCGGGCAGGTGCACGCCCGGATCGCCTGCGAAATCGCCGAAGCCTTGCGCGGCGAGATCTCCATGTGCCGGGCCAGCTCGTCGATCGAAGGCGGCCGGCCGAGGCTCTCCTCGAGCTCACGCATCGCCAGCCGCATGTTCCCGATCTGCTCCATCAGGTAGCTGGGGATGTGGATCATCTGGTTGGCGTTCTGGACGGCGCGCCGGATCGCCTGATCGATCCAGTAGCTCGCGTAGGTGCTGAAACGCGAACCCACCGTGGGGTCGAAACGATCGACCGCGTTCATCAGGCCGACGTTGCCTTCCTCGATCAGGTCTTCCATCGGCAGCCCGCGGTTGCGAAAGCCCTTGGCCACGCTGATGACCAGCCGCAGGTTGGAATGCACCATGCGGTCGCGCGCTTCGGCCGCGTCTTGCTGAATGCGCTCATACTCGGCGACGGTGATCTCGCCGTCGGCCAGGCGCTGTTCGGCCTGGTTGGCGGCCTGGATCCGGCGCCCCAGCTCCTGCTCCTCTTCCGGGGTCAGCAGCTCGTAATCCTTGATCGCCTTGAGATAGTCACCCAGTGCCGAGTCGAGTTTCGAAGCCATAAAAGCCCAGTTCCTCCGGCGAACAGCACGGCCTGCCCCCAACACACGTTGCGCGGCGGGGGCACTGACGAACCCGCCGGTCGTATCGGCTCTCGCACCACTTGCGGTGATCAATTCCTCACTATACCGCCGGCTCCCCACCTTCTCCAGAGTTTATCAGGCGCCGCCCAGACGAAACGTCCGCTAGCGCACGGGGCCGCCGGCGACCGCATCCCGAACCGCCGTCCAGGCACCGATAACACCGAACTCCGGCGCTCCGCGCACGATGATCTTAGGCACGTTCCGGGTCCATGGCTCGCCGTCGGTCGATCGCCGCCGTTTTTCTTACCGCCGGTCTCCCGCCGCTTCGGCCTCCACGGTTCCCAGCAACCGCTCGACGAGCTCCAGGGGCAGACCGACGACGTTGCTGTAGCTGCCGCGAATGCGCTCGACCAGCCGATCCCCCTCTGATTGAATCCCGTAGGCGCCTGCCTTTCCCCGCCAATCGCCGCCGGCAATGTACGCGCGGCGCAGTCCGGGATCGTCGCGCATCCAGACGCATGTGTCGGCAAAGCGCAGGAACCGGCACCGCCGCGGATCGAGCCGCAAGAGGCAAACTCCAGTGATTACGTGACTTGGGTGGCGAGCCTGGAGCTCGAGCATGCGGGCCGCTTCCGCGGCGTCGCCCGGCTTGCCGAGCACCCGCCCGGCACACGACACGAGCGTGTCCGCGCCGAGCACCCAGCGCGTCGTGTGCCGCTCGGCCACGGCGCGCGCCTTGAAGTACGCCAGCGCCATCGCCCACGCGGCGGGCGCGGTTCCGGCCGGCCCGTGCTGCGGTTCCGGGAGCGGACACGGCTCGACGACGAACCGGACACCAAGCTGCCCGAGCAACTCCTGCCGGCGAGGGCTCGCGGATGCCAGGATGAGTTCTTCCTTCACAGCGCACATTTCCCGGGTCGGCGTCCCTCGGCCGGGCAGGATTCGCAGGAGACCATACCAACCCGATACAACCGCTCGCCGAACGATGCCCCCTGCCTCGGCGGTCTTTCTGCCGCCACCAATTGACCGTCCGCAGGGCACACATTAGAACCCAACCCACCCACACGGCAAGGCTTCGCGTATGGCCATTCGCACCGATCGACGGAGACGCGCCGCCGACACTCGAAGAAAGGAAACGGACCGTGCCCGCTGACGCCACGTCCCACCAAGACGCGGCCCCCCCGGACCGCCCGCGCTTCGGCGCGCACGTCTCGATCGCCGGCGGTGTGCACAACGCGATCGAGGCGGCGCTGCGGCTGAAGATGGACACGTTCCAGGTGTTCGTCAAGAACCAGCGGCAGTGGTCGGCGCCGCCGCTGAACCCGGAGCACGTCGCCCGCTGGCACGCCTTGCTCGCGACGCCGGGCTGCGGTCCGCCGGTGGCCCACGCGACTTATCTCATCAATCTTGCCTCGGCCGACGCCCGCTTGTACGCCAGGAGCCGCCAGACGTTCGCCGACGAGCTGCAACGCTGCCAGACGCTCGCCATCCCTTATCTGGTGGTTCACCCCGGATCGGCCGGCGAGCAGCCCGTCGCGCGGGCCCTGGCGCGGGTCGCGGCGGCGCTCAATCGCATCTTCGCCGACCACCCCGGGCTGACGGTGATGCCGCTGCTCGAAACGATGGGCGGACAGGGCACGACACTGGGAAGCAGTTTCGCCCAGCTCGGCGAGATACTCGGCGCGCTCGACGAGCCTGACCGCGTCGGCGTCTGCGTGGATACCTGCCACGTCTTCGTTGCCGGATATGACATTCGCGATCGGGCCGCGTACGAGGCGATGATCGCCGAAGCGGACCGCGAGGTGGGGTTGCGGCGCATCCGCTGCTGGCATCTCAACGACAGTCAGGCCGCGTGCGGCTCGCACCGCGACCGCCACGCGCACATCGGCCACGGCCAGATCGGCAACCGGGGGTTCGCGCACGTCGTCGGCGATCCGCGCTTCGCGGGCCTGCCGATGATTCTCGAAACGCCCAAGGGCGACACCGCCAGCGGACGCGACTGGGACCGGGCCAACCTCCAGCGGTTGCGTACGCTGGCTACCCGCGCCCGGCGGGCGCGCGCGTGAGGGGCTCGCCAGTCGTCTGGCGGAATACGGCCCTTCTCAGCGTCGCCGATGCGTCGCCGCGGCGCTCGCGCCTTTCGGATGCTGCGTGAAGAACTCCCAGATCACATCGGTTGCATCGAGCTTGTCGGTACGCTTGCCGGCGATGCGCTCCGCGAGGATGTCCGGGCCGCCCGGCCAGACGTGGCCGGCGTCCTGTATGGTGATCAAGTCCACGTCGGCCCCCGTCGATCCGCCAGCGAACCGCACGCGCCGTACGCCGGCGGCTGCACTGATCACCCGGGGCCGTGGCTCGGCCCCCACCCAGCCGGCCCACGTGCGCACCGAGCGTTCGACTGGCGGCCGGAGCTCCCGACGCCCCCACGGCGAAAGCACCACCCCTCCGCTCATGGGGTTCAACGGGTCCGCCGTACCGATGATGTAGATCATCGGAATCGGCCGCGTGGGAACCGGCGAGAACCGCCAGAGATGCCCCGCCACCGGACCGATGGCCGCAATCCGCTCGGGCAGTTCCATCGCCGCCAGGAATGCCATCGACGCACCGTTGGAAAACCCCGTGGCGTAGATGCGACAGGGATCGACCGGCAGGGAACTGCACAGTTCGTCGAGCAGCGCCCGCACGAAACCGCCATCGTCGACGCCCGCCTCCTCGGCATAGCCGATCTTCGAACCGACGTTGAAGAACGGAGGATTGCGCAAGAAACTCGCGCGGCGCTGCGGATCGGGCCGCACGCCCTCGGGATAGACGACAAAAAAACGCTCACGCTCGGCCTTTTCCGAAAAGCCGGTTGCAATCGCCGCCAGCCGTCCCGTCGAGCCCGCCCCGTGAAATACGAGTACCAGCGGTCGCAACCGGTCCTTCTCGCGCGCCGGCGGCACGAAGAGCAACGCCTCGCGCCGGCGGCCACCGACCGAGATGCGCAGCGTGTGTTCTCCCGGATCCGCTGGATTGCGCATGGCGTGATCGTACGCCGCACCGGACCGCGACGACAAGGGCCCGTCCGGAGGCGTGCGTTGCGAACGCGACCGGAATCCGTGGCGTCGCCGATTCTCCGGGAGCCGCCCCCCCCGGACCGGTCTTCACGGCAAGACGGGCGGGAAGAGCGGCATTCGCGTCTCGCCCGGAGGCCGATTGGCGCCGCTTGCCCGTCGCTGATAATAGGGCGTTTGGCCAAGGCCCCGCGCGTCGCGGGGTGTCCCACGTTCGGCCAGGTGGCCGGGAGAGGACTCGAGCCCCATGCAGACGGCACCACCGCGCAGCGGACCCGCAGGCGGAGTGCAATTCCAGGCAAACGCGGTGCGGCGCTGGCGCTGGGACGCGCGCGGCGATCTGCTCTCGGCTCCGGTGCGCTGCAAGCGTGAGCAGTGGTACCTCGCCCACGGCGTCGTGGACGCCGGGCCCGTACCCGAAACGGCCGATGTCATCCTGCAGTTTCTGCGCGACGGGACGGCGTTGACGCGCGAACGTGTGCGGCTTTGCGCACTCGACCCGACCGCCGGGCAGCCCGTACTGTTGGGCTGGGTGCTGACACCGGAAGATGCCACGCATTTCGAGCTGCGACTGCCGGAGGGGGGGCCGGCCCGGCGACTCGCGGGGCTCGTCCTGCACCCGGTCGCCGAACGCGACCCGAAGTGCCACCCGCTGGCCAGCGTGCCACGCTGGTCCACCTACGCACCACCACTGACGATCGAACGCGTCGTCCTGCCGGCGGCCCTGGAACCCCTCGCTGACAAGCTCGGAGCGTTGCGCGTCGAGACGATCGAGAAGCCGCGCACCGTGCGCCGCCTGCTGGCCCGGGCGGCCGGCGGCGCGTGCGTGATCGACCCGGCCTGGGTCCGCGAGCCGGGACTGAAGCTGGAAGACGTCGAGCGCCTGGCGGCAAGATGTTGCGTACTGGTGGACCTGGGCAGCTTCGCCACGCTGGTGCGGGAAGCCGGCGCCGTGCCCGCCAGGTGCGTCACGTACTCCACCCGGCACGAGATCATGTCGGCGCGGGTTGAGTACGCGGACGCCGCGACGCGGGGATTCGCGATGCAGGACGTGTTTCCACTGACGAACCTGACGGAGGCGGGCGCGTTTCAAACCCGTGTCCTGAAAGCGACCGGCGCCTGGAAGCGTTACGCCGACCGAACCGGCCTGGCGTCGCTGCTCAGCAGCGAGACGCCGTGGGAAAACAAGTGCGGCGACGTGCTCTGCGCCGCAAGGCCGATCGGACGCGGCGAGCTTCTCGTCACCGATCTTCCGTGGCTCGTTGCCGGCCGGCGTGGTCCCTTGCTGGCCCCCCACCTGGCCGAGCACCTGTTGCGCATGCACCTGGGCCAGCCGCTGGCGGATTGGGTGCAATACTGGAACCACTGGCAACACTGCGACGTGCTCGTACGTGACGTCAGCGAAATGCCACGCCGCCACCCGCCATTGCGTGCGGTGCGCTGGCGGGACGGCCACGATGGCACCGCACGGCTGGGCATCGCGCTGGCGAGCGGGGTCGCTGCCGGGACGTCGCCCGCGGCCCAAACGCTGTTCATTCGTACCGGGCGGATCGATGCGCTCGACCCGCACGACGGCGCGCCACCCGAACCGCTGGTGATCTTCATGAAGAACCTGGCGCGCGAAGTACGCGAACAGACGCGCTGGGCCCGGCGCTACCTGCACAACACGACCGTCATCTGGCAGTTCGACACGGCCGACGGACTGAGATACGCCCTGGCGTACGATTCGGCCGCCGGGCTGGGGCCCGCCCACCCGGCGCGAACGCTGCGCCTGCGCGCCGCGCACTCCGCCAGCGAAGGGCCGTGCTGGAAGCTGCGCCGCTCGACCGGCAACACGCGGCCGGGCGCGCCGGCGACCCGCCCCCACGAGGTCCACGCCACGGTTCCAGCAAGCGCCGGCATCTTCGGCGACCGCTCGCTGGAGTACCAGGCCGCACTGACGCTGCTCCTGCGCCGCTGGATCGAACGGCCCGGCGCGCCGCCGGCGTGAGCACCATTCAGCGCCCCAGCTCGAACACCGCCGAGACGCGATCGGCCAGGCGGGCGGCGCGAACGTCGAGCCAGTCGCGGATCACCGGGTACACCCGTTCACACGCAGCCGGTGCGTACTCGAAATCGCCATGCGCCAATCCCTCGAAGTTGTAGAAGGTCTTGTCAGCCGACGAAATCCGCTCGAAGAAGACACCGCGGGTCACATCCGCATTGGCGATTCGATCCACGCTGCCCATCACCACGAGCGTCGGGGCGGCGAACTTGCCGTAGTGCTCGGGATAGTCGCAGTCGGGCCGGCCGAGGCAGCTCACGAAGGAACGCGCCCGCACCGACTTGGCCAGCTGCATCAATACGCCACCCTTCATATGGTCGACCGCCGGCAGCAGCCCCTTCAGGAGCGTTTCGCGGTGGAAGTTGACCACGCCCCCCTTGTGGTGTTCGAGAAACCTGCCGACACCGGCGAGCAGGGCCGCGTTCATGCGGTCGAACACCTCGCTGATCGGCCTGGGCAACTCGGCCCACCAGGGCTGGGCATCACCACGCGGCCGCAGCCAGTCAAGCCGCACTTCGCCCGCGGCCTGCAGAATCGCCTGGAGCCAACCCGCCCGCGCCAGCAACTCGAACGAGCCGTTCATCCCCGCGTCCTTCTGCCGCCACGCCGTGAGCAGCTCGTGCCATTTCAGGTTGCCGCGCTCGTCGTAGAGCGACCGCGGCCAGCGCAGCGCAGCGGGGAACTCCACCAGTACGGCCCCGGCGATGGCCTCCTGACGCCGCCGGGCGGCGTCCGCGCTGACCACGATCCGTGCCGCTCCTTCACACTCCGTCAGCATCGCCCCGGAAAGCCACGCTGCGGCCGTCATGGCTCCCATGCTGTTGCCGACCACGAACGGCCGACGGCCGGTGACGGCGGTTACATGCGCGACGGCGGCCGGCAGGTCGTAGAGGACGAAATGATCGACGCAGTAGTCACGCTGGCCCTCCGGCGGCGTGCTGCGCGCCGGCGGGCTGCCGTGGCCGCGCAGGTTCATCAGCCAGACGTCGTAGCCGGCCTCGTGCAGGACCGTCGGCAGGCTGCGAAAGCGAAAACCCGGCCCGTCGATCGGCGGGATATCCCAAAGGTCGGCATTGACGGCCAGCCCGTGCACGAAGATCACCGGGCAACCGGCCCCGCCCTTGCGCTTCAGCGCGATCCGGGCCCCGTCGGCAGCAGGCGCAAAGGACACGTTCGGCAGCGGCGACGTTTCGGAACCGGGACACATGCTGGCAATCTCCGGCAAGGGAACAGCTCTTGCAAACATCGTACCGCATCGGTGCCGGCGGGCGCCTGCCCGGATTTTCTAGAAGCTCTTGCTTTTCTGGCGCCCGCGGCCTAGGATCAGACGCCGCGACCGGCCGGGGCAAGCGCAGACCGGGGTCGGTCTGCCGATCGGCCGGCTGTCCGAGCATCGGAGCAAGCCCATGATCGATGTAGCCCAGGAGTTGATGACACCCCACGAAGCGGCCCGCTGGTTTCGCCGCTCGCCGTCGTGGCTGCGCCAGCAGAAGAACCTGCTGCGGCTTCGCAGCCGATGCGGCCAGCCCCTGTTCCACGTGCGCGTGTGCCGGGCGTACGTGCTGGCGCAGTTGTGCCAGGCCGACGAGGCGGCGTTGCGGCGAGTCCAGATCGAGGCCCTCGCGGCGGCGTGCGGCCTGGCGCCCAGCCGGGCCCGCGACCTGCTCGCTCCCGGCGACGACGCTTCCGCAGCGCAGCCGCGCGGTGCCGAGGAGAATCGCTGCGGGGACTACTCTCCCACGTAGGTTCCCAGCGGCTCGCCCAGGACGACGCGCCGCATGGTGCCGGGTTTCATGAGGTTGAAGACCACGATCGGAACGCGATGCTGCTGGCAGACGTCGATCGCGGAAACGTCCATCACCCGCAAACGCTGGTCGATGACGTCGTTGTAGGTCACCCGCTGGTAGAGCTTGGCGTGGGGATTGGTCTTGGGATCGTCGTCGTAGACGCCGTCCACCTTGGTGCCCTTGAGCAGCGCATCGGCCCTGAGTTCCGCGGCACGCAGGGCGGCGCAACTGTCGGTCGTCACGTGGGGGTTCCCGGTGCCGCCGCCGAGTACGACGATGCGTCCCTTCTCCAGGTGCCGCAGCGCGCGGCGGCGGATGAACGGCTCGCACACGCGCTGGATCGCGATCGCACTCTGCACGCGCGTGTCGCTGCCGAGCCGTTCGAGCGCCTCCTGGAGCGCCATCGCGTTGAGCACCGTCGCGAGCATGCCCATGTAGTCCGCCGTCGCGATGTCGATGCCCAGATCGTTCGAAAAGCTGGCACCCCGCATGAGGTTTCCCCCGCCGACGACGACGATGACCTGCACGCCGAGTTCGGAAACGTCGTGGATCTCCGCCGCCACCCGATCGAGCGGTTCGCGATGAATGCCGAAATCGCCGGGCGGACAGAACCCCTCGCCACTGATCTTGAGCACGACTCGTCGATAGCGCGGCTGCTGGTCGGGCATGGGCGGCTTTCCTCTTCTGGAGAAACGTCTTGGCGGGCATCATATGCCCGCGGTTCGGCCATGACCAGCCGGCCCCCGCTCACCAGGACCGCTCGGAAACCTCCACGCGGCAACGGGGCAGGCTGTCGAGGAATCGGCGGCCGTACCGTTTGCGGACCACGCGCGGGTCGAGGATCACCACGATGCCTCGGTCGCCCTGACTGCGGATCAGCCGGCCGAAACCCTGCCGGAACTTGAGCACCGCCTCGGGCAACTGGTAGTCCATGAACGGGTTGCCGCCGCGCTGGCGGATCAGGTCGAGGCGGGCCTCGAACATCGGCCGGTCCGGCACGGTGAACGGCAACTTGACGATGATGACGTTCGAGAGCGCCTCGCCGACCACGTCTACGCCCTGCCAGAAGCTGTCGGTGCCGAAAATCGCGGCCTGCCGCGTGTCGCGAAACCGCGCGAGCATCTGCGAACGCGAGAGCTCCTCACCCTGCGCGATGATCGTGTAGCCCGCGGCGCGCAGGTCGTCGCGCACCCGTGCGGCCACCTCGTGCAGCATGGCGTAGCTGGTAAACAGCACGAACGCCCGCCCACGCGTCTGCTGGAGGTAGCAGGTGATCGCCCGCGCCGCGGCGGGGATGAACGCCGGCGCGTTGCCGGGGTCGGGAAGCCCGGACTCGATGTGGACGGTCACCTGCCGCTCGTAGTCGAACGGAGACCCGAGCCGCAGCGTCCGCATTTCGGGCGAACCCAGTCCGCGCAGCAGGTAGGCGAATTCGTCGTCCCCGGCCGCCGCCAGCGTCGCGCTGGTCAGCACCACGCTGCGCACGCGATCGAAAAGCAGCTCGCGCAGCGGCGGACCCACGTCCAGCGGCGCCGTACACAGCGCCACGCGGTGGGCGCGTTGCGGGTCCATGTCGATCCAGTACACGTGCTCGTCGTACCGCTGGCCCAGCAGGTCGGCGAGCGACTGCGCCGCCAGTTCGAGACGGTCGATGAACGCCCCGAGCTCGTACTGGTCTTCGACGCGCGGCAACTGCTGCTTGAGCGGCAGCAACGCTTTGGCCAGGGTCTCCAGCGCCGGCGTGAGCGGGTTGGAAACGACATCCGGCCGCATCAGCCGCCCGTTCGACCTTCCCTGCGAGCGCTGCCAGGCGCGCAGCGTGTTGAAGAGCTCCGTGCCGGCCGCCTGGGCTGCGATGACGGCCTGGCGCTGCGCGTCCGCACCGATCGTCGCCAGCAACCCGCGTCCGGTCCGCTCGTTGAACAGCCGGCTGAGAAGGTGCTGGACCTGGCTCGAGGAAACGCTGAAACCGAGCTGGTCGGTGGCGACCCGCTCGAAGGTGTGGGCCTCATCAATGACGACCAGGTCGTAGTCGGGCAGCACGCTGGCCCCCTGCCGGCGCAGGGCGAGGTCAGAAACCAGCAGGGCGTGATTGACGATGAGAATCCGGGCTTTTTCCGCCCGCCGGCGGGCCCGCTGGTAGAAACACGGCTCGAAATACTCGCAGCGCCGGCCCAGACAGTTGCCGTGCTCGCTGCGCACCTTCTCCCACACGTCCATCGGCGGCGCCTCGGGCAGGTCGCTCAGCGAACCGTCCGGTGTCTCGTAGGCCCAGTCCTCGATCGCCCGAAGCGCCGCGCGCTGGGTTCCGCTGGGAAAGAGCGATTTCTGCCGGCCGGAGGTCTGCTTGAGCCGCCGAAGGCTGAGGTAGTTGTTGCGTCCCTTGACCAGCTCGTAGGAAAACGACACGCCCAGGGCCTCGCGCAGAAAGGGCAGGTCTTTGAAGACGAGCTGTTCCTGGAGCGCAATCGTGTGCGTGCTGATGAGGACGCGGCGCGGCGCGGCCTGCTCGCCGACCGCCTGCACGACCTGGGCGATCGCGGGCAGAAGATAGGCGAACGTCTTGCCGACGCCGGTACCCGCCTCGACCGCGAGGTGCCGCGCGTCGGCAAAGGCCCCCTCGATCGCCGCGGCCATCTCCTGCTGCTGGGGGCGCAGCTCGTAGGCCGGCAGCGCGGCCGCGATGGGACCGTCGGGGCTCAGCCAGCAAGTCGTCCGCAAGTGTTTCATCGCGAGGAGTGTATCGCGCCGTCCCGCGAGCGGCATCGTCCCCGGTCGACCGGCCCGAGCCGTATGACCGCCGGCCAGCCGTTTCCAATCCGGCCTGACCGGGAGTTTCGAGTTTCCGGCTTCTCATCGCGCGGGTCGGGCCTATACTCTGATGAGGGGACTCGCGGGCGTTGGCGGTTGGAACGCTCGATGCGATGTTCTTTGAAAGCAGATGGGTGCAAGACCGGGGGCGACTGGCTTCGACCGGGCAGGTTGAGGTCTGGGTGGCGTGTCGAGGTTGTCAGGAGGCCTCGTAAAACACCTGGCACACCAATTACATGCCAATGATGGCTACCGTTTGGCTGCCTAACTAGGCAACCCGTCGGCCCGCGACGCCTGCTAGCGGATCCCGACGTCGATCGCAGGCTGGTTCGCACGTGGGGCGGCCTCGGCCGACCCACCGCCCGGCGGCGTGCGGACGAGAAACAGCCGGGCTCGGCTCGCGGATGACCCGTCGGTTGGTCTGCCAAGAGCTCAGAGCCGTCAAATAAGCCGACTACACACGTAGAAACCCAGGCTGAAATGCACCGGGACGGGGGTTCGATTCCCCCCGCCTCCACCATTTGAAAAAAGACAACCCGTCTCTCCGCAGGTCTTCTTCGGGACGACGGGTTTTCTATTTCCCCTTGTTGTCAAAGGGGTTGCGCCCGTTTGCCGCGTCCCCCTCTTCAGTTGGACAGGTGTCATGCTGAGGGATTGAGTCCGGTGGTCGGTCCCTTCACCGGAAGCTGCGGGGCCGATCGGCGGACGGTCGGACGCAAGGAGAGCAGCGCATGGCAGAGCCGCAGACCATCTGCGAGGAAATTCCGAAAATGTTGGCGCGCGGCTGACCCGCCGCCGCCGACCTGCACTCGCCAGCAGTGTTACCAGCGCGGCCCGACGAACCCAAACAAACCAAAACGCTCGGGCGAAAGCCCTTTCAGGCGGCGGAACTCCTCCTGCGTCGGGCAGATCAGCAGTATCTCCTGGGAGGTGATGTCTTCCACCATCAGACGTCGTGGGGAGCCACTCGCCCTCAGCAGACGGGCGAACGATACGAAGAGCATCGGGTCGATCCAGTCGCCGTTGATTCCCAGGTCCCAGTGCACTTTCTCACCATTGTGCACGAACTCGACCCAGGCCACGTCGTCGAAGCGGGCATCGCAGTCTTCGAGTGGCACCTCGTCGCGGCTCAGATCACCGAGACGTCGCATCACGTCCACATAGTCGGACGCCGCATAAATGCACTCCGCGTCGAAGCACCACACGCCAACAGCCAGCGGATGCGAGGTCCCGTCTTCATCGATCTCGACAACGCCCAGCATCTGCAGGAGAAGGTCGTACGGCCGGGTCTCGATCGATTCCCGCCCTTGCTCCTCGATCGCCCGCGCGAGACGCTCGGCGCCTCCCGGCGCGATTTCGAATCCACATTCTTCCAGATTGCGAAGCTGTTCCTCCACCGGAACGCGCGCGGGCGTCGCCTTTCTACGTTTCCAGAACACGAACGTCTCCTTTCAGCTCGTCTTCCTTGTGAACCACCGGACGCAATCACGTCCGCACCGCCGCTTGGGCATGACACCGCCCCCTCGTCCCGCGATACTTACGCACACCCAACCAACCCGAATGACACCGAAAACGCCATCCTCCTGTCCCCTGACACGGCTTACAACGGCCTCCAGAAGCTATCCCAAACCGGAGACCTCTCGTGTTGCGTAGCTTGCAGAATATGCTTTCTCCCGAGTTTCACAGGTCTTTCGTGGCAGCCCTCGGGGGCCAAGCTGGGTTTTGGAATAGCTTCTACAACTAATGACCTCCGGTTGCAATGGTGTTGTTCAATCGACACCAAGGACAACAGGAGGGTACGGTTGGCACATGCCGGATTGCCGTTGACGAGTGCATACGCGTTCAGACTGTCCACATAGTGAGCAAGCGGATCGAACGTGCTCGGGAAGATGTCGAGCGTCTCCGCGTTGAACGCCAGCACCGTGATGATCGGCAGCGCCGTGGCGTTCACGTCGCGTGTGACGAAGCGGCCGAGCGCGGGGCTGTAGAAACGGTTGCGGGCGTAGTAGAAGCCGGTGGGGGTGGCTGCTACGCCGCCGGGCTGG
>CAYRXN010000186.1:0-6793 GCA_964428275.1 uncultured Planctomycetales bacterium
ATCAATTCGCCGCACCGCCGTCCGCTCGAAATCATCGCGCCCGGCATCGCCGAACGCCAGCCCGTCAACGAGCCGCTCCAGACCGGTATCAAGGCGATCGACTCGATGATCCCGATCGGCCGCGGGCAGCGCGAGCTCATCATCGGCGACCGCAAGACCGGCAAGACCGCCATCGCGATCGACACGATCATCAACCAGCGCGGCGGCGATGTGATCTGCGTGTACGTCGCCATCGGCCAGAAGGAATCGACGGTCGCCGGCATCGTCGAAACGCTGCGCAGCCACGGCGCGATGGACTACACGATCGTCGTCTCGGCCGGCGCCTCGGACCCGGCACCGCTCCAGTACATCGCCCCTTATGCCGGCTGCGCGATGGCCGAGTACTTCATGTACGAAGAGGGCGGCCACACGCTGTGCGTCTACGACGACCTCTCGAAGCAGGCCCAGGCCTACCGGCAGCTCTCGCTGCTGCTGCGCCGTCCGCCGGGACGCGAGGCCTATCCCGGCGACGTGTTCTACCTGCACAGCCGCCTGCTGGAGCGGTCGTGCAAGATGGCCGAGCTCAAGATCATCGTGCGCAAAGACGCGCCGGCCGACACCGAAACCGGCGTCAACGGCAAGGTCTACAAGGGCGAACAGGATGTCGAGACGCTCCAGGCCGACTTCGAGGCCCTGCCCGAGAAGGACCAGCACGAGATCCGCAAGCTCAAGAAATCGGGCGGCAGCCTGACGGCCCTGCCGGTGATCGAGACGCTCGAAGGCGAAGTCTCGGCGTACATCCCGACGAACGTGATTTCGATCACCGACGGCCAGATCTACCTCGAACCCGACCTGTTCTTCGCCGGCGTGCGGCCCGCGGTCAACGTGGGGATTTCGGTCAGTCGCGTGGGGGGCAACGCCCAGGTGCCCGCGATGAAGAAGATCGCCGGCTCGCTGCGGCTCGACCTCGCCGCCTTCCGCGAGTTGGAGGCGTTCGCCCAGTTGGGGACCGACCTCGACGCCGCCACCCAGCGCCAGCTCGACCGCGGCCGCCGGATGGTGGAGCTGCTCAAGCAGCCGCAGTACCAGCCGATGGGCGTGATCGACCAGATCCTGTCGATCCACGCCGGGGCCCGCGGGTTCCTCGACGATCTGCCGCTCGACCGCGTGCGCGACTTCGAGCTGGCCCTGCTGAAGCACTACCGCGACGAACACGCCGACGTCCGGGCGGAACTCGAAACGTCGCGCAAGCTCACGGACGAGCTCGACGCCAAGCTCAAGGAGATCGTGGCGAACTTCAAGAAGAACTACCTCAGTAGCGCAGAGTGAGAAGTGCGAAATGTTCCGCAGCGGGTTGGCTGCGAACGCCCGGGGAATGCCCCGCTGCGGTCGAAGGACGCAACGACGACACGCTGGGCCGCACGCGGGCGCGGCGGTCGGGATCAGGCCGCCGTCGAGACGGAGGCGGTGGGGGGACAGAGGCCGGCGAAGGGCCCGACATCAAGGGATGTACGTTCCGGTTCGCGTTGCGGATGCCGGCGCTGGTCGAGGCCCTGCCGCCAACGCCGGCCGGCTGCGTGATCGCCCGGCGGGTCGTTCGCGGCGGAACCGCAATCGACGGTAACGCCGAGGAAGCCCGGGGAGCCCGGACGCCGCGGGAGTCGGCCCGCAAGAGGAACGTCGCGCGGGGAGAGTCGCCCGGCCGCGATCCCGGCCGAGGACCGGCGCCGAATCCGGCGTGTGGCCGCGGGAACGTTGGAACGCGTTGATTCAGGAGTCCGAAGCGCTGGGGAAGATACCGAAGCGCCATTGTCAGGCGTGTTCGTGAGCGGCAGACGCGGCCGCAGGCGCCGCGGACGAAGCGAGCGCGTGGCGGCGCCGAGTAGTTTTTGAACGTTGCACGTTGCATTTTGCACTGTGAGCCGAGCCCATGGCCAAAGCCCGAGCAATAGTCAAGCGTCGCAAGGCGGTGCGGAACATCCGCAAGATCACGCAGACGATGCAGCTCATCGCCACGGCGCGCTATCAGAAGTGCCTCCAGCGCGCCACCGCGAGCAAGCCTTATACCGAAAAGATCACCGAGATGATCCAGACGCTGGCCGGGTTGGAGTCCGTCGATCATCGGCTGCTCGAACCCAACGAGGGCGTCGAAACCAGCGTGATGCTGGCCATCTCGGCCAACCGCGGGCTGTGCGGCGCGTACAACGCCGCGGTCCTGCGGGCGGCGCTGCACCACCGGCGGGAACTGCGCGACGGGGGAATCACCCCGCGCATCGAGATGGTCGGCAAGAAGGGAATCAACTACTTCCGCTTCCTGGGCATCGAACTGGCCGACACGATCCGCGACGTGGACGACCACATCGCCTACGCCCGCGTGGCCGAGATGGCCGAGCGCTACATGCAGGCCTATGCCGCGGGCGAGGTCGCCCGGGTGGACGTGGTGTACACGCGCTTCCACTCGATGGGCGTGCAGCGGCCGTGCGTGGCCCAGTTGCTTCCGATCGAGCCGCCGCAGGCCGAAGACGCCGCCCAGCGCCGCGGCCGGCCCGAGTTCGAGTTTTCCCCGCCGCCGGAGACGCTGCTCAAGCGGCTGATTCCCGAGACGGTCAAGATTCGGCTGTTCCAGTACTTCAACGACGCGATCCTGAGCGAGCAGGTGGCCCGGATGGTCGCGATGAAGGCCGCGACCGACGCCGCCGGCGACATGATCAAGCGCCTGACCGGCATGTACAACCGCGCCCGCCAGTCGCAGATCACGCTCGAACTGGCCGACATCGTCGGCGGGGCCGAAGCGCTGAAGTAGGGCGGTGCGATGGGTGTGTATCGTCACGCGGGACTGACGGACCAGCACAAGGCGTCGTTTGCCCGACGTCGCGATGCCCGGGCGCTGCGGGAGGCCAGCAGATGGCGCGGCGCGATGTACATGTTGGGTTACGCGATTGAATGTCGCCTCAAGGCCCGCCTGATGGAGCGGTACAGGATGTATCACCTGGCCGCGCTGGAAAAGAAGCTCACGGAGCGCCTGGGTGTGCCGGTAGACTTGAGGACCCACAGCATCGCGTATCTGTTCGAGCTGACCGAGGCCAACAACCGCTTGAGCGACGGGATACGGCGGGACTACAACGTGTGCGTTCGCTGGCGAGTGGACTGGCGCTACGATCCGGACGCCGGCAACATGAGGGACTGCGACGAGTTCTTCGAGTGCGGCGATCGCTTCATGAAGTTCATCGACAGCAGTGTATGAGGGAGGCTGTGCAATGGCCGTAGCTCAAGATCCGCTGCTCGACCGTATCCGTGGGATTCTGCGACCGCACTTCCCGCACGACACGATCGACGTCTCGCTCAGCGGCGTCCGGGACAACGTGCATGTCGTGGTCGTCTCCCGTGTTTTCGACGACATGGGCGAGCGACAGAAGCAGGAATACCTCTGGGATTTGCTGGACGGCAGCGATCTCAGTGACGAGGAGAAGAACCGGATTTCCCTGATCCTGGCCTACAGCCCGGACGAACTGAAATAGTCAGCGGGTTTGCGTACGACGATCGCGGAGCCGGTGGATGCGGCCCGCGATGCTTGGAGAGCGCTCATGGCAGACAATAACGGCAACTACGGCAAGGTCACCCAGGTCATCGGCTCCACGCTCGACGCCGAGTTCGAGGAGTCGAACCTGCCGAAGATCTACAACGCCCTCAAGGTCCAGGTCACCGGCAAGATCGGCGACGAGACCGTCGAACGCACGCTCTGGTGCGAAGTCGCCCAGCACCTCGGCGGCGGCCGCGTGCGGGCCGTGGCGCTCGGCAGCACCGACGGGCTGGTCCGCGGCACGCCGATCCTCGATACCGGCAGCTCGATCTCGGTTCCCGTCGGGCAGGCCACGCTCGGCCGCGTGTTCAACCTCGTCGGCGAAACCGTGGACGGACGCGGCCCCGTCGAGGTCAAGCAGCGCATGCCGATCCACCGCGAGCCGCCGGACTTCGACCAGCTGACCCCCAAGACCGAACAGTTCGAGACCGGCATCAAGGTCATCGACCTGCTCGTTCCGTTCGTCCGCGGCGGCAAGATCGGCCTGTTCGGCGGTGCCGGCCTGGGCAAGACGGTCGTGATTCAGGAGCTCATCGCCCGGATCGCCACCCAGCACGGCGGCTACTCCGTCTTCGCCGGCGTCGGCGAACGTACCCGCGAGGGCAACGACCTCTGGCTCGAGATGCAGTCCGCCAAGATCGGCAACACCGGCAAGTCGGTCATCGACCAGACCGCCATGGTCTTCGGCCAGATGAACGAGCCGCCGGGTGCCCGTCTGCGGGCGGCCCTGACGGCCCTGACGATGGCCGAGTATTTCCGCGACGAACCCGGTGCCGACACGCTGCTGTTCATCGACAACATCTTCCGTTTCTCGCAGGCCGGCTCGGAGGTCTCGGCGCTGCTGGGGCGCATGCCCTCGGCGGTCGGCTACCAGCCCACGCTGGCGACCGAGATGGGCGAGTTGCAGGAGCGCATCACCTCGACCAACAAGGGCGCGGTCACCAGCGTGCAGGCGGTCTACGTGCCGGCCGACGACCTGACCGACCCCGCTCCGGCCACCACGTTCACCCACCTCGACGCCTTCATCGTGCTCGAGCGTTCGATCGCCGAGAAGGGTATCTACCCGGCCATCGATCCGCTGGCGTCCAGTTCGCGTATTCTCGACCCCGGCGTGGTGGGCGAAGAGCACTACGCCATCGCGCGCCAGGTGCAGCAGATCCTGCAGCGTTACCGCGAGTTGCAGGACATCATCGCGATCCTGGGCGTCGAGGAACTGAGCGAGGAAGACAAGCTCATCGTCGGCCGCGCCCGCAAGATCGAGCGCTTCCTCTCCCAGCCGTTCTTCGTGGCCGAGCAGTTCACCGGCTTCCCCGGCAACTACACCAAGAAGGAAGACACGCTGCGCAGCTTCAAGGAGCTGTGCGAAGGCAAGTGGGACCACCTGCCCGAGCAGGCGCTGATGTATGTCGGCCCGATCGAGCAGGCCGCCGAGAAGGCCGAACGTATGAAGGCTGAGAGCTAGGGGCCAGGCCCCCGCGGCCCGCTGCGCTCTATAATCAATGAAGGTCGCGGCGCGGCTCGCGGCTGCGCCGCCCACGAGCGGGAAACCACCGGCCATGACCTACGAAGACCCCAGCGCGACCGTCAAGGAACTCACGGCCCGGATCCATGCGATCCGGGACTCTCTTTGACCTGCCGGCCAAGGCCGAGCGTCTGGCGCAGCTTGCCGCCCGGATGGAAAAGCCCGGCTTCTGGGACAACCAGGAGTCGGCCCGGAAGGTCGTGCAGGAGCTCAAGACGCTGCGCGCCCAGGTCGAGCCCGTCCAGAAGCTCATCGCCCGGCTCGAAGACGCCGAGGTGCTGGTCGAACTGACCGAGGAGCAGGGCGACGAGCAGTCGGCGGCCGAGTTGCAGCAGGAGCTGGCCCGCATCGCCCACGAGCTCGAGCGCGTCGAGCTGCTCACGCTGCTCTCGGGCAAGAACGATCAGCGGCCGTGTTTTCTCGGCATCCAGGCCGGCGCCGGCGGCGTCGACGCCTGCGATTTCGCCGAGATGCTGCTGCGCATGTACCTGATGTACCTGGAGCGCAACGGCTACAGCGTGCAGGAAGTCGATCGCCGCGAGGCCGAGGAGGCCGGCATCCAGTCGGTCACGCTGCGTGTCGAGGGGCCGTATGCCTACGGCTATCTGTCGTGCGAAGCCGGCGTGCACCGCCTGGTGCGCATCAGCCCCTACAACGCCCAGGGCAAACGGCAGACCTCCTTCGTCGGCGTCGATGTGCTGCCCGAGTTCGAGGAGAGCAAGATCGAGCTGAACCCGGCCGATCTGGATATCGAGTTCTTCCGCCGTGCTTCGGGGGCCGGCGGCCAGAACGTCAACAAGGTGGCCACGGCGGTCCGCGTGCGGCACAAGCCCACCGGCATCATGGTCGAGTGCGTCAACGAGCGCAGCCAGGCGCAGAACAAGCGCATGGCCCTCAGCATACTCCAGTCGCGGCTCGAACAGCTCGAGCAGGCCAAGCGCGATGCCGAGCTGGCCAAGCTCTACAGTGAAAAGGGCGAGATCGCCTGGGGCAACCAGATCCGCAGCTACGTGCTGCACGGCTCGACCATTCACGTCAAGGACCACCGCACCGGCCTGGCGATCGGCGACGTGCAGCGCGTGCTAGACGGCGACATTCAACCCTTCATCGACGCCCGCCTGCGCCAGAAGCTCAAGGCCCAGCGCGAGCCGGCCCCGCAGGCCGGCTGAGCAGCCGAGCGGAACCGCCGAGGACGCCGAGAAGACCGCCAAGAACCGCCAAGGACGCCAAGACGCCAAGAACCGCCAAGAGCGCCAAGGAGGCGCCAAGACGCCAAGAAACGCCAAGACGTAGGGTCGGCAATTCCCACCACGACCACAACGAGGCGCCGCGCGCCCACCGTCCCCCCTTCCAGGGGGGACCACAGGGGGGTCACAGCCTGCGAACGCGAACCGCCGACGGATAGCCACGCTGCCAGCGAATCCAACCCCTCGATCCCTCAATCCCCGTTCCCTCAATCCCTCTCCCTTCGTCCCTGCGTCCCTTCGTCCCTCTCCTCCCAACCGTCCCCCCTTCCAGGGCATAGGTATCTACACATTTGCTCTGGATTGGCGTAAGGTCGCCTGGATGGGAGATAACTAGCGCCGGTGGAGCGGCGCGAGCAGGCGCGGTACTGGTTGCTGGTCAAGGCGCACATGCGGACGAGGACACGCACGTCTGCGGGGCCGTCGGTGGGCTCGCCGGGGCTGAGCGGCTTCGCGGCCACGCAGGCG
>CAYRXN010000187.1:0-6869 GCA_964428275.1 uncultured Planctomycetales bacterium
TCAGGAACACGACCGCGCCCAGCTGGAGATAGAAGTTGCTCAGCGTGCTTTGCGACATGCCGGTCGCCGGGTCGGCGATGCGGCCGAACGCCAGGCCCGCGTCCTGCGCGATCATCTGCCCGCCCAGTTGCAGTCCGACGAAACACATGCGCACCACCAGCCCCATCAGCACGCCCAGCAGCAGTTCGTTGCCCATCGCCAGGACGAACCCCAGGGCGTGCACCGGCGCCGCCGCCTCGACGTGGACCAGCGGCGTCACGACCGCGGCCAGCCCCACGACCAGCAGCCCCCGAATCGTCGGCGGGATCGAATACCCGCCCACCAGCGGCTGAAACATCACGAGCCCGCCCAGCCGGCTCACGACCAGCAGGAACACCGGCAGTCTGAGGTACGTCGCGACCAGCTCGATGGGCATCGGCGATCATCCCCGAACGGGCGGCAGGCCGCCCGGCACCGGCTCACATCCCGGCGGAGAACATGTGCTGGGCGTACTCGACGAGGCGGTTCGCCAGCCACGGCACGAAGAAGATGGTCGCCGCGAACATCGCGACGATCTTGGGCACGATGGAGAAGGTCTGGTCCTGGAGCTGCGTCAGCGACTGAAGCAGCGAAATCACCAGACCGACGAGAATGCCGACCGCCAGGATCGGCCCGGCGATCACGAGCGTCGTCAGCAACGCCTCACGTCCCAGGTCGAGTGCACTCGTCAGGTCCACGGCTCGTCCTCCTACATCACGCTCGCCATGAGCGACCCGCCGATCAGGTGCCAGCCGTCGGCCAGCACGAACAGCAGCAGTTTGAACGGCAGCGAAATCAGCACGGGCGGCAACATCATCATGCCCATCGAGACGAGCATCGTCGCAATCACCATGTCGATCACGAGAAACGGCAGGTAGATCCGGAACCCCAGCACGAACGCCGTCTTGAGCTCGGAGAGCAGGAATGCCGGCACCAGGGCGGTCATCGGGATCTCGTCCCTGGTGAGCGTCTCGCTTTCGGGCACGTCGCGCTGGGCGGCGTACTCGTACATCATGTAGACGTCCTGCTCGTTGCCGGTGTTCTCGATCTGCCGGAACATGTAATCGCGCAGGTGGTCGCCGGCGGCATGGATCGCTTCGAGCTGCGTGATCTGGCCGTTCATGTACGGATCGACCGCGTCGGTGCGGATCGCCTGCCAGGTGGGCGCCATCACCAGGATCGTCATGAACAGCGCCAGCCCGATCAGCACCTGCGACGGCGGCAACTGCTGCGTACCGAGCGCCTGCCGCAGCAGCACCAGCACGATCAGCATCCGCACGAAACAGGTCATCATCAGCAGCAGACTCGGCGCCACCGCCAGCAGGGTCAGCAGAATCAGGATTTGCAGCGTCGAGCTGAGGGCCTTGTGGTCGCGGGCCTCGGGGAGCAGCCCGCGCACGTCGGGAATGTAGACCGGGCTGTCACCCGCCAGCACGCCCCCGCCCGGCAGCGACCCGCCGCCCAGCGCCGCCGGCGCGGGCAAGGAGGGGGCCGCCGGGACCGCGGCGCTCGGCGCGCCCGCCGGCGAACCCTGGGCCACCGCGGCCGGCGCCGTCCACGCCAGCGCCAGCAGGACCACCACCACGAGGCCGCCCGGGCGACCCGCGCGTCCGCGTTGCCGACGCATCTCGCGATGTCCGATCGCCCCGCCGTCCATGTGTCCTCCGTGACCCGTGGCCCGCGGCTCCGCCGCGGTCTGCCCCGTGCTTCGTCACCGATCCGCCGAAGCCCGCCGAAGCCGCTCGATCGTCGCCAGCACGTTCTGCCGAAGCTCATCGAGCGACGGCTCCCGCGTCCCGACGCGCTCCCGCGGCCGCACCGGCGCGTCGTATTCCCGCGCTTCGCTTTCCAGCGCCTCGCGAAACGCGGCGACGCTGCCGCCGCCCCGCTGGCTGACGGCCTGGCCGGCCAGTTGGGCGGTCAGGTCGGCGTCGTCGATCACGTCGAGCGCCCGCAGCCCGTCCTGTCCCTGCCCGATCAGCACCATCCGCGGCCCGATCCGCACCAGGTAGAGCGCCTGGCGCGGCGAAATCGCCGCCGTGCTGACAATCTCGATGACCCCCGGCCGTCGCGGGCGTCCGAACAGCCCGAGGTTTCCCGCCGCCACGGCGCGGTAGCCCCACGCCAGAAACACGATCAGCCCGACGACGCCGGCCATGGCCCCGATGGTTCGCAGCCACGAAGCGCCGCCGCGCGCCGCACGCGGTTTGAGTACCGAACCCGATCCGCGCCCGCTCGACCGCCTCAGGAGCTGCCCATCATCCTTCGCCGTCGGCGGCGTCGCTGCGGGCGGATGCGCTGGCGCAGGTTTCGGCTCGACGACCGACCAGGCGTCCTCGAGCGCCGGCGACGGTGTTCCCGCCGCGGGCGGCTCGCCGTACACGGCGGCCGCGGCCAGAAGGCCCCACACCATCACCCATGCCATCCGTGGCATCATCGCGTCTACTTGTCCTCTTCGAGCTCGGGAACCGGGCTGATGATGTCGTTGATGCGGACGCAGAAGTTGTCGTTGAGGATCAGCACCTCGCCGCGGGCGACGAGCCGCTCGTTCACGAAGATGTCCACCGGATCGCCGGCGGCCTTGTCGAGCTCGACGACCGATCCGGGCCCCAGCCCCAGCACGTCCTCGATGTACATTTCCGTCCGGCCCAGCTCGATCTTGACGTCGAGCTCCACGTCGTCGAGCAGGTCGATCTGCGACGTGTCCACGGCGCCCGCCTCGGCCGCGAGGTCCGGCGGCTGAAAGGGAACGGCCTGGGCCGCGGGATCGTTCGCCTCGGCCGGCGGGTCGGCACCTTCGAGCATCGCCGCCATCGCCGCCTCGACGTCATCGACGGAAACCGCGTTGCCCGTGTCCCCGCCGGCGCTGGCCGCACCCTCGTCGCCACCCGCCGTCCCCATGACGGCCGCCAGCTCGTCGGCGTCGATCGTCGAACCCTCGTCGGTCGCAGGCGCGTCCGCCTGTGCGGCATCCTCGCCGGCAACGTCGCCCTCCGCCGGTCCCGCCTCGTCCGCGCCGGCGCCTTCCGCCGCCGACTCGGCACCGGAGTCCGCCGCCGCGCCGGCATCCGGCTGGGCCGGCGGCGTGACCTGCTCCGCCGTTGCCGCGGCGGCGTCGGCCGGCTCGGACGCCTGCGCATCCTGCGGCGAGGCCTCGGACGGCGTGTCCTCAGCCGGGGGCGTGGTCTGTTCTTCGTTGTTGGTGGTTTCGTCGGACATTTGCGTCACATCCTTGCGTCGCGTGTGCTTCCCTGCACGGTCCAGCCTGCGCGTTCCCCGGCGGCGGGCGTCAGTCGCCGCGGATCGGAACCCAGCGTGGGATGAGGATTTCCTTGATCGCTTCCTGATCGCCGGCGATCTCGCCGAGCGTATGTTTCATTTGCAGGCGCAGCGTCTTGAGGTCCGGCTCGGTGAGTTGGGCCCGCTTGGCCCGGCGGATCAGCCGGCCGAGTCGATCGCAGATCTCGCCCTTGCGCTCCTGCACGAGTTTTTCGATTTCTTCCTGCCGATAGCTCGGCACGGAGATGGTCAGATCGAAGTCATAGACGTATTGCCGCCCGCCGTCGCTGTTGGGCACGCGGAAGCGCTCGACCACGGGCACCTCGACGCTGGCGGGACCGTCCTGGGCCTCCTCGCCTTCCATCACGTGCCCTTCCTCGGCCTCGGCCCCGTGGGCCACCTGTGTCCCGCCGCCGAACATCTTCGATGCGGCGAAGAACCCCGCCCCCTCGATGACCGACACGACCAGCACGATCACGAGCGTGATGGGCAGCTTTTTCTTCTTCTTGGGCTGCTCCTGTTCCTGGGTTTCTTCGTCCGGCATTCCGAACCTCCCTGCTTGCGTGGGTGGCGACCGGCCGGTGGACGCGGCCCACCCCGCGGACGGCACCACAGCGCATTGGTTGCTGGAGGGAATATCGACGATTGCGCGACCCGGGTTCAGTGCCGCGGCGCAAGTCACGGCGGGGACGGGTTGTTATGAGACTTTTCCGCGCGCAGCGGCAACTCCTGCGCCGCCACGCACTTTTTGCTTCAGCCGCCCGCCGACACGAAGGAACAGAGGGACCGAGGGATCAGGGATTGAGGGACCGAGGGATCAGGGATTGAGGGATCAAGGAACAAAGGGACCGAGGGACTGAGGGACCAAGGGACCGAGGGGGATGAGGCAACGAAGGGTGATTCGCCATTCGCCATTTGGCATTCGCCATTCGCCATTCGCAAATCCGGTCTGCGGTACCCGCTTGCGGCCGGTGGAAACCGCTGGCGGAGGATGATCGGCCCGCTCACGGCGCCCGGAACGTCCGCACGCGGCGGGCATACTCGACCGCCCGCCGAACGACCTCGTCCATCGGTTCCTGCACGACGATCTGGTCGCCGCTGAGCAGCGTAATCATCGTGTCGGGCGTCTCCTCGACGGTCTTGATCTGCTCGGCGTTGAGCACGAATGGCCGGCCGTTGAGACGCGTGAGTCGAATCATGCCTGCGATCACTCCCACATGCCGACCCGATGCCCGCGCGGCGGGCACCGCCTGCTCTACTCCCGCCTACCGCACCACCAGCAGCAGCTGGTCCAGCATGTCCGACGACGTGCTGATGACCCGGCTGGCCGCCTGGAAGCCCGTGCTCGACGTGATCAGCCCGATGAACTCGCGCGACAGGTCCACGTTCGACAGCTCGAGTGCTCCGCCGAGCACCTGGCCGGCCCCGAACTGCCCCGGCGAGGTCACGGCGGGTTCGCCCGTGTTCGGCCCGAGCGTGTACACGTTCTCTCCGTCGGCGATCAGCCCTTCGGGGTTCGGCAGCACGGCGACCGCCACCTGCCCCAGGGATCGCGTCATGCCGTTCGTGAACGTCCCGTTGATCACGCCGTCGGCCCCGACGCCGTAGGAAGCGAGCGTGCCCGGCGGGTACCCGTCCTGCTCGGCCATGATGACCGCCGAGGTCGCGGTGGAAAGGCCGTGGATCCGCGTCAGATCGAGGTTGAACACCAGCGGCGAAGCGGCCCCGTTCTCCGATCGGTCGATCGACACCTGGTTGCCCGTCACCTCACGCACGTTGCCCGCCGTGTCGAACGTGATCGTGCCGGTACCCAGCGATCGGCTGTTGCCGGCGTTGTCGGGCGATTCCAGGTAGAACCGCCAGACGGCCCCCGTGGCGTTGACCTCTTCGAGGCTGAACGTCGCCGACACGATGACCGGCGTGCCGAGCGAATCGTAGGTCGTAAACGACGTGATGATGCTCGATCCGTTGGCCTGGGCGGTCTGCGAAAACGTGAACGGCACGCCGACCGCGGCGTTGTCGGACGTGATGTCCGTCGCGTTGATCGTCAGGCCGTTCTGCGTGCCGGCGTTGCTGTGGATCACCAGCGTCCCGTTCTCGACCACGACGCCCGGATCGCCCGGCACACCGTCCACGTCCTGGATGCCGGCGACCCGTTCGAGCCAGTCGGCGAAATCGCCCAGCGTCGTCCCGTCGGTCCCGACCACGAACGTCTGATCGGGCAACTGCCGGTCCCCCTTGTCGAGCCCCGAGACGCGGATCGTGTTGCCGTCGGCGAACAGCACCGTGCCCGCGGCGCTGGCCGAGCGCAGATCGGTCAGCGCGGTCGCGGTGGTGGCCGCGTTGCCGCCGCCGTCCACGAGTGCCTGCGAAACGTGCGTCGAACCCTGGGTCGAGACGGTCCCGCCCGCGGCCAGGTCGCCGTCGAGGCTGACGTTCTCGGTCGCCCGCGCGATGGTCAGCGTGCCGACCGGGATGGTCAGGTCGGTCAGCACATTGGGCTGGATGTTGAAGTTTTCGTCGATCCCGAAACCGCGAACCGCGTAGCCGTCGGCCGAGACGAGGCGGTTGTCGGCGTCGAGCGAGAACGCCCCGTCACGCGTGTAGACCTGCTGCCCGTTGGGCCGCCGCAGGATGAAAAAGCCGTCGCCGTCGAGCGCCAGATCGCTGGCGATGCCGGTCGTCTCGATCGAGCCGGGGCTGAAGTTCTTCTGGGTCACGCCGACGACGGTACCCAGGCCGATCTGCGTGGGGTTCACGCCGCCGCTGGTCGTACTCGGTCCGTTGCCCATCGCGATGAGCTGCGCGAGCTGCGTTTGAAACAGCGTGCGCGAACCTTTGAAGGCCGTCGTGTTCACGTTCGCGATGTTGTCGCCGATCGTGTTGAGCCGGGTCTGATTGGCGTTCATCCCGCTCAAGCCGGTGTACATGGCGGACGTAAGTCCCATGAAATCGCACCTCTGCCCGTAGGGTGGGCGTCGCCCACCGCCTTCTCCACGAATTCAACCAACCCCGCCGCCCGCGGCGCGGGCAGCGCCCATCGTCTTCCCGGTCCGTGCCCGCCTGGCCGCGGCCTCACGCCTTACAGATTCAACCAGCCGCGCAACCCGAGCCAACCGCCGCGATCACGCGCGGCCCCGCCCGGCGTGCGCGCCTTCTGGGCCGCGTCGCTCTTGGAGTCGTCGTCCTCGTCTTCGACGGTGCTCATGAGCGCCGGGTCCGTAAGGTTGGTGACGCGCACCACGTCGCGCGCCGAAACGGCGTCGCCGTTATCGAGCTCGAGCACGACATCGCCCCCGGAAAGGAACCGCACGCCCGTGACCACGCCGGCGTGGAGCGTCTGTGCCCCGTCCGGGCCGGTCTGGATCGCCTGGACATACTTGCCGATGAGGGCGCTGGCGCCGCCGATGCGCTGCTGCTGCGTCATCTGATCGAGCGTGTCGGTGAGCTTGGTCGATTGCTCGATCGTGCGGATCTGCGAGACCTGGCTGATGACGTCCTCGGTGTCCGAGGGCTCGAGCGGGTCCTGGTTGCGCATCTCCGCGACGAGCAGCTCGAAGAAGTCCTCGCTT
>CAYRXN010000188.1:0-11742 GCA_964428275.1 uncultured Planctomycetales bacterium
AAATCGACAACGACAAGGTCTTCGCGATCCTGACCGACACCACCCGCTGCACCGGCTGCGAAACCTGCGTGCACGCCTGCAAGCAGACCTACCACCTCGGCCGCGATCGCGCGTGGCGCTGGAAGGAGTCGGTCGATGCGCTCTCCTCGACGCGCTTCTGCACCGTGCTGACCAAGCCGGGCGACCACCACATCCGCCAGCAGTGTCGCCACTGTCTCGAACCGGCGTGCGTCTCGGCCTGCCCCGTGGGGGCGCTCCAGAAGACGGACATCGGCCCGGTGATCTACGACTCCGACCGCTGCATGGGTTGCCGCTACTGCATGATGGCCTGCCCGTTCGGCATTCCGCGCTACAAGTGGGAGAGCACCGTTCCGATCGTGCGCAAGTGCATCATGTGCTACGACCGCATCAAGGCGGGCCAGCAGCCGGCCTGCACCGAGGCCTGCCCCTACGGAGCCACGATCTTCGGCACGCGGGCCGAGATGCTGGCCGAGGCCCGCCGGCGAATCCGTGAGAACCCGGACAAGTACTACCCCAGGGGCAACCCCAGGATCTGGGGCGAACACGAGGTCGGCGGGACGTCGGTGCTGTATCTCTCGGACATCTCGCTCGATTTCCTCGCCTGGAAGCCCAACCTCGGAGATCAGCCCGTGCCCGCCCTGACCTGGGGAGCGCTGCGCAAGGTGCCGCCCATCGCGCTGGGCGTCGCCGGGCTGATGGCGGCGGTGTACTGGACCATCGGCCGGCGGATCAAGCTCCAGGCCCAGGCCGAGGCGCGGGCCGCCCAGGACACCCCCGAGCCCACGGAAGAGTAGAGCCATGCAGGCCGTTGGAAAAAACCAGGCACTGGAACGCGTCAAGACCATCCTCTGGGCCATCATGGGGGTCTGGGCCGTCGTGACGGTCGCCCGTTTCAAGAACGGCCTGGGCGCCACCAGCGCCCTGACCGACGTGGCCCCGTGGGGGTTCTGGATCGCGTTCGACGTGATGGCCGGCGTCGCGCTGGCCGCCGGCGGTTTCGTGCTCGCCGCGGTGATCTACATCTTCGGTCTCTACAAGTATCACGGCTTCGCCCGCCCGGCGATCCTGACCGCCCTGCTGGGGTACATCGCGGTCGCCGTCGGACTGCTCTACGACCTCGGTCTGCCGTGGCACATCTGGCACCCGCTCGTCATGCCCCAGCACCACTCGGTGCTGTTCGAGGTGGCGATGTGCGTGATGACCTACCTCACGGTGCTCTCGCTCGAGTTCAGCCCGGCCATCCTCGAACACCCCGCCTTCCGGCGGCCCTTTTTCCAGAAGCTGCTGCGCGGCATCAAGAAATGCACGATACCGCTGGTCATCGCCGGCATCGTGCTCTCGTGCCTGCACCAGTCGTCGCTGGGGTCGCTGTTCCTGATCCAGCCGTTCCGGCTGCACCCGCTGTGGTACAGCCCGTATATCCCGCTGCTGTTTTTCGTGTCCGCCGTCGGGCTGGGGCTGGCGATGGTCACGCTCGAAGCGCTGGTGTCGGCCTGGCTGTTCAAGCACGAGCTGCGCGTCGATCTGCTGGCCGGGCTGGGGCGCATGGCGTCCTTCGTGCTGGCGGTCTACGTCCTGCTGCGCGTGGGCGACCTGTGGCATCGCGGCGTTCTGCCCGGCGCGCTCGATGGGTCGCGCATCAGCGGCCTGTTCGTGTTCGAGCTGGCGTTCAGCGCCGCCGTACCGGCGGCCCTGCTGGCGATCCGCCGCGTGCGCCACAACATCGCGGGGCTGGCCACCTGCTCGGCGATGGCGGTGCTGGGCGTCGTGGGCTACCGCTTCGACACGTGCATCGTGGCGTTCGCCCGCCCGCAGGACATGCCCTACTTCCCGACCTGGATCGAGTTCGCCGTCAGCGCGGGCATCGTCTCGGGCGCCGTGCTCGTGTTCATCTTCTTCAACGAAAACCTGCGTATCGTCGAGCACGCGCCGCCGGCGGGGTCCGCGGAGCCGCGCGTGCCGGTGGTGGCGCCGCGCCCGCGCAAGTCGTTCACGCCGAGTCTTCAGCGCCATTCGCTCGTGTTCGTGATCGGTGCTTCGCTGGCGGTCGGCTTTCTGCCCGAGCAGGCCATTTTCGGTCCGCAGCCCAAGGCGACCCCCGTCCATCTGGCGCGCACGGTCGAGGCCCTGACGGTGCCCTTGCCGCCGCCGGTGCAGCGGGCGTTCTATCTCTCGTCGCTGGCCGGGAGCGTGCCGGCCACGGTCAATCCCGAGCCGGTCGACGTGATGGTGATCGACGGCAACCGCAACTGGCGGTTCGTCCCGTTCACGCACACGTACCACACCGAGGTGCTGGGCGGCCGCGAGTCGTGCCGGCTCTGCCATCACCAGGACCTGCCGTTCGATCAGAACTCGGCCTGCTACCAGTGCCACACCGACATGTACGAGACGACCGACATTTTCGATCACATCGTGCACATCTACAAACTGGGGGGCAACGAGTCGTGCATCGTGTGTCATCCGCGGGGCGTGGAGCCCAAGTCCCGTGAGACCGCCCGCCCGTGCTGGCAGTGTCACGGCGACATGGTGGTGAAGGGGTCGATCGTGCCGGCCTCGCCCGGCGGGCTGGTGGGCTTCGCCCCCGGTTACATGGAAGCGATGCACGGCCTGTGCATCCGCTGCCACGAGCAGAAATCGAAGGAGCGGCCCGAGGTCTTCGGCGAGCACTTCGGCCGCTGCGACGTATGCCATCGCTCCTTCCAGGATGTCGATCACCGGCACCTGGCGCCCTACGTTCCCATGCCGCCCGGGCACGAACAGCTCGCGCCGACGGCCGAGATCCAGCGTCATCGGGACAGCCGCGCGGGCTCGCGCCCGCCGGTCGAGAACCAGCGGTGAACCATGCCCCAGCCACCTTCACATTCCAAGCACGCGTCAGACGGTGTGCGTAGCCTGACCCGCGGACTGGCCCTGGTCGTCCAGAGCCTGCTGGCGGTCGCCGCGATCGGCGGGGTCGTTTACCTCGGCGTGACCTACGTGAAGGCCGCGCGGCGGCGACCGGCCCGAACGCTGCCCTCGACGATGGCCGAGGTCGATTGGAACAGCCCCAACAGCAGCGAGTTCTGCCTGGCGTGTCACCGGCCGGTCGGCCCGGCGGTCGCCGGTCTCGACGTCGAGCACGGCCACCCCCAGAACGTTCCGCTGGCGCCCGAACAGGTTCGCGCGGCCAGGGAGATGGGCGGGATCATCGGCCCGGACAACACGCTGATCTGCATGACCTGTCACAAGCTCGGTCCGAAGGCCGTCCAGCCGTTCATGCTGGCCGACACGCTGGCAGATGGGAAGTTCTGCGGCAACTGCCATCCCGGACACTACGCCAAGCGCACCCCCCACGACCTGCGTCAGACCCGCCCCGACGCCCGCAATCGCCTGGGCCAGACCGCTGCCGAAGGCGGCCCGTGCAGCGCGTGCCACCTGGCCCACCGCTACGCCCGCGATTTCAAGTCGTCGCCGCTCGATCCCGACGGTCGTTGCATCACCTGCCACCGCGAGGGTGGCATCGCCGCCCAGCACGCGCGGACGGCGATGGATCACCCCGAATCCCGGTGCGAGGAGTGCCACGACCCGCACGATCCGGACTACGGCGATTTCCTCAAAGAGCCGATCGACCAGCTTTGCACCCGCTGCCACGAAGGCTTCGCGGATGGCCCGACCGCCGGCATGCACACCGTCGGCGAGATGGAGTCGGCCGTGCCGCAGGAGCTCATCGACGCCGGCGCGTGGGTCCAGGCCGAACTGAGGCAGCTTACCTGCGTGATCTGCCACTCGCCCCACGCCGGCAGCGCCGACGGTCTGCTGGTGATGAACCCCGACTCGAACGCGTTGTGCCTGGTCTGTCACGCCGACATGCGCGGCGAAACGCTTACCGAAGGCATGGCCCCGCGCCATGGCCAGGCGCCCCGGCTCGACAAACAGCGCCTCGCGGTCGTCGCGCACTGGGGAACGCGCGTCGGCCCCGACCACGAGTTGCTCTGCGTGACCTGCCACAAGGTCCACGGGTCGCACACCCGTGTCGATCTGCTGGCCTTCCCGCCCAAGTACGGCGAGACCTGCGGCGCCTGTCATCCGCACCATGACTCGGTCATGGGCTCCTCGCACGACCTGCGCACGAACTTCCCCGATCTGCCCAACAAGGTCGGTCTGACGCCCCGCAAGAACGGTGCGTGCAGCGCCTGCCACCTGGCCCACGGCGTCGCGCGCGAGACGAACCCCGCTCCCGGCGATCCCACCGGCCAGTGCGTCACCTGCCACCAGCCCGGCCGGTGCGGCGAGAAACAACTCGCCGGCGGAACGCTGCACCCCAAGACCGAGTGTACGGACTGCCACGATCCGCACGACCGCCGCTTCGGCAACTACCTGGCCCAGCCCGACGCCGAACTGTGTCTGAAGTGCCACGAGGACCAGGCGACCATCTGCGACGGTCCGCACGACCGCAGCCGCAATCCCGACAGCTGGCCCCGGGAGGCGGGGGACCGTCCCAACAGTTTGTGTCTTTCGTGCCACGTCGCCCACGGCGGCGACCGCCCGGACCTGTTCCGCACCGGCGGCGAACCGGTCGGCATGCACGACGACGTGTGCCTCTCATGTCACCCGGCGGCGGCCTGGGGGGCGAACTCCGACATCGCCGCGATCCACCCGCACGACATCCCGGCGGACCAGACCAGGGTGCCGCTCCGGCTCGTACCCAAAGACGCCGCCGGCAATCTGCGCATGGGTTGCCGCACGTGCCACGATCCGCACGGCGGGCCCGATCCGGTCCACCTGGCCCGCGTCAGGCCCGGCGAGCCGACCGAAGACCTCTGCTTCCACTGTCACGAGGACAAGGTCTACGTGAAGTACACCGGACACTCGGCGGCGAGCCTTTCGCGCTTCGGCTTCGACGTGGATTCGTGCAAGCCCTGTCACGCGATGCACGCCGACCCGGACGACACGTGGGACTTGATGCTCTCGCCGCGTTTTCTCGAACAGGCGTGCAAGTCGATGCCCGAAAGCCTCAAGGAGCCGTGCGTGCCGTGTCTGGCGTGCCATCATGCCGACGGTCCCGCGCCGGTCCGCAAGATCGCGACCCACCCCAAGGCCGACATGTGGAACATCGTGCGGCCCGGCGAGCCCGGTTATCTGCCGCTGTTCAACGAGGCGGGACAGGTGGACACCCGCGGCCAGGTCACCTGCCGCACCTGCCATCTCTCGCACGGCCGGCTCGATCTGCTCAAGGAAGTCGCCCAGGACAAGACGCTCTCGCGGGCCGAGCAGCTCGCGATTCGCACGCAGTTGCGGCCGTTCGTGGCGCCGAACATCTGCACGGAATGTCATGGGGTCGAGGCCCGGGCCCGGTTCCTGTTCTTCCACGATCCGCAGCGCCGCCGCTTTCCGCGCCACGATCCCAGCGAGGAGCGCATGCACACGCCGCCGCCGCCGGGTCCGTAAGCCACTCTCCCCGCGCAACGTGCGGGGGAACAACGGCACACCATGGTCGTGGTACCGCTGCCGAACCCACGTTCTCGAAACACGCTGTCGGGCCGTCCCGGCGCTCGCGGCACCGCGCGGGCTTCAGGCCTGCCGCTCCACGTCGGGTTCCATTGGCTCGTTTGCCCTGCCGGTTTCGTTCCTTCGTCTCTTGGCTCGTCACGCGCCCTGGTTGCGATCGGAGGCCGCGCCGAGGTGTGCCGGGGGGCGGCCTGGGACCGGTCCCCCCCGGGAGGGTCGGCTCCCTGGGGGACCGGATTCCCGGACAGCGCGGACTCGGGATGTTCCGGGGAAACTCCGCGCGTCAGGCGACGCGCAGGTTTTTCGCGCAGGCGGTGATGATAATCGACGAACCCGCCGGATCGCGCAGCTCGACCTTGACGCGGTTCTCACGCTTCAACCGGGCTCGTTCGGCTTCGCCGGCGATGTAGACGACCGCGGCGGTGATGCGGCGGTCGCCTTTGAAGAAAAGCTGCTGCAGGCGGCGCTTGACGCTGCTGGAAGTTCGATGCCCGTCGCAGTCCCAGGTGGACCACGTCGGCACCGAACCGGGTTCTCTCACCCTGACACGCACTCCTGCTGAAATAGCTCTCGTCGATGGCTGCAACACTGAGGTCTGCTCCTTTCCACCAGCCCCCATCTGCCAATCCCCTGCGGTTCCAATATAGGAAGCCCAAAGTGTCCCGCCCTGATTCCGCCCGGGAGGGGGGCTTGGCTGAGAGCCGCGCGGACATGCGAACTAACCCGTGCCGGCAAAGCAAGTTAGCGATTGGTGGTGGCTGAGATGCAACTGGCGATGACGTGGGGCTTTCCGTCTGGGTCATCCCGGATCGGGCAGGATGCCCGTCGCCAGGCCGTAGGCGATCTTGAATGCCCAGCCGCCCAGCAGCAGGATCATCAGCACCAGAAACAGGCGATACGGCGTGATGTAAGGAACGCGCACCGGCGGCATGCGACCCGTGACCAGCACCCACGCGGAGCCAAGCCCGGTCAGCACCGTCGCCAGCGCCAGCAGAAATCCCGCCGGCTGTGCCAGAAAGGCGCGCCCGAAGCGCCCGCGAACGGTGTACGCAAACGCCGTGGTCATGCCGCAGGTGGGACAGGGCAGCCCCGTCATGACGAGCATGCCGCACTTGCCGAAGCCGAGCTGGCGATGCGTGCCGTAGCCGCGCGGGTCGGGCGTGAGCCACACGGCGAGCCCGAGTACGACCGCGCAGCAGCAGAAGACGACCGCCGCCCAGCCCCGGCGGCGGCGGACCAGCAGGGCGTTTGCCACGGGGCGTGCGGCGACGGGGGATTCGACCGGTTCGGTCTGCGCCGCGTGGGTGTCGCCGGACATGGGCGTCTACCGTCGGCGGCCGCGGTTGTTGGTGCGAATCGCGGTGGCGCTGGTTCGGCGGCGGGGTTTGCGCTCGGCGAGTACCTGCATGGCCTTCTTGACGTTGGAAACCTTGAAGATGCCGAGCGTCTTGCCGTTGCGTGCCCCGGTGGTGCAGTAGGCGTAATGGACCTGGATGTGCTCCTGGTCGAGCCGTTCGATCACGTCGGCCAGCGCGCCGGGCCGGTTGGGGAGCACCGCCCGCAACACGGTGGTTTCGGTCTTGGGTACGTCGAGCGCGCCAAGGGCCGCCCGGGTTCGCTCGGGATCCTCGGCGACGAGCCGCAGGACGCGGTGCTCGGTGGAGTCCATCATGCTCATCGCGATGATATTGATCTTGTGGCCGGCCAGTTGCTGCACAACCTGGCCCAGTTCTCCGGGCTTGCTCGGAATGAACACGGAGAATTGCTTGTCGGTCGTGAGGCTGTTATTCATCATGTGCTGACTCCCGTGGGGCCGGGCCCGACCCGGCTCGTTGCAGCGAACGCCCTCTGAAGAACGTGCCGATTGCCCAACCCGGCGGCCAGAGCGCGGTCCGCGCGGCAAGACGAAAGTGGAAGGCCCGGAGATTCACCCTTATGATCGGTGCGACGACGGGCGGCGTCGCCCGGCCGCACGCTGTTGCTCACGCTTTCGAAGTTCTCAGATGCCACGCCGACCAACCACCCCATCTTCGACGACATGGTCTCGAAGCATAATCGAGTATATCGCGCAGCACCCGGATCGACCACTCAAAGCCCGGCGTCTGGCTCGTGAGATCGGCGTGGCGGACACCGCCTACGCCGGCTTTCGGGCCCTGGTGCGCGAAATGCTCGCCGACGGCCGGCTGGCGCTGGGCCCCGGACGCACCCTCGCCCTGCCCGCGGCCGCTCCGGGGTTCCGGGGCGTTTTCCGCGGAACCCGCCAGGGATTCGGGTTCATCGAATGCCCCGGACAGCCCGACATCTACGTGCCCCGCGGCCGAACCCGCGGCGCACTCGAAGGCGACGAGGTCGAGGCCCGGTTGATGCGCCCGCGGCGCAAGGGAGATCCGCCCCGCGCCATCGTCACGCGGATCGTCCGCCGGGCGGCTGTCCGGTGGGTGGGCGTGCTCGAGCGCCGCCACGGCCAGGCCGTGGTGATTCCGCTGGGCCGGGGGTCGGCCCCGACGATCACGATACGCGACGCCGGCGCGTGCGGCGCCCGGATCGGAGAGATGGTCGTCGTCGAGCCGCTCGAGAGCGTTTACGACCACCGCGTCGTTCCCGGCCGGATCACCGAGTGCCTGGGCGACCCGGACCGCACGGCGACGCGCGTGCTGTCGGTCATTCGGCGGTTCGGCCTGCCCGACGCGTTCGACGAGCGCGTCAACCGCCAGGCCCAGGCGGCCGCCCGGCGACTGGCCGGCACGGACCTTTCCCAGCGCGAAGATCTCCGTCGCCGCGTGACGGTGACGATCGATCCGGCGGACGCGCGCGACTTCGACGACGCGATCACGCTGCGCCGGCTGCCGCGCGACCGCTGCGAACTGGGCGTACACATCGCCGACGTGGCCCACTTCGTCGAGCCCGGCGGGCCGCTCGATGTCGCCGCCCTGGCGCGTGGAACGAGCGTGTACTTTCCCGGTCGGGTGGTGCCCATGCTTCCGGAAGCGCTCTCGGCCGGCGTGTGCAGCCTGCGGCCCGGCGAACCGCGGCTGACCCGCAGCGTGTTCCTCACCTACGACAACCGCGGTCGCGTCGTTGACACGCGCTTCGCGAACACGGTGATCCAGTCCAACGCCCGGCTGACCTACGAACAGGTGACCGAGGTGTTGGACGGCCGCGCGGGCGACCTGCCCGCGCGCGTCCGCGGTCTCCTGACCGCCGCGGCCCAGCTTGCTCGCCGGATCCGCCGCCGGCGGCTCGAGGTCGGCATGATCGAGCTCAGCTCGCTCGAGGTCGAAGTACGGCTCGACGAGCGGGGCGAGGTGATCGACGCCGGCCCCGCCTCGACCGATTTCTCGCACAAGATGATCGAAATGTTCATGGTCGAGGCCAACGAGGCCGTCAGCCGCTACCTGACCACCCGCGGGATCGCGCACCTGCGGCGCATCCACCCCGCCCCCGAGCCGGAAGCGCTTCAGAGGCTGGCGAAGATCTGTGCCGCGATGGGGCTGGCCGTCCGGACGCCGCTGGATCGGGCGGCGATGCGTGCGCTGCTGGCGCAGGTGCAGGGGCGGCCCGAGGAGGCCGCCGTCAACATGCTTGCGCTGCGGAGCATGTCGCAAGCCTGTTACAGTCCGGCGGCCGAGGGGCACTACGCCTTGGCCAGCGAGCACTACTGCCATTTCACCTCGCCGATCCGCCGCTATCCCGACCTCACCGTACACCGGCTGCTCGACGAGTGCATTCGCCAGACGGCCGGCCGCTCGCGCAGGAGGCGCTACCGCAAGCTCTACGACGACGAGACGCTCGCGACGCTGGGCCGCGCGACCAGCGACGCCGAAAGGCGGGCCCAGCAGGCCGAACGGGAGGCGAAGACGATGCTGCTGCTCAAGTTGCTGCGGCAGCGCGTCGGCGACACGCTCGACGGTATCATCACGGGCGTGACGAGTTTCGGCGTGTGCGTGCGCGTGCAGCCGTTCTTCGCGGAAGGGCTCGTGTCGGTGGCGGACTTCGGCGATGAGACGTGGGATTTCGACGCCGAAGCCGCCAGGTTCCTGGGGCGGCGCAGCGGCCGCGTGCTGACGCTCGGACAGCCGGTGCGCGTCGTGGTGGCGGCGGTGGACGACCTGCGTGGCGAAATGACGCTGGTACCCGCTCCGGGCCGACCGTGGGGCGGCGCCGGCGGGCGGGTCAAGGCGGTCAGTGTTTCCGGTGGCGTAAAACGCGGCGCGGCGCGCGGTCGATCCAGGGCCCGCGGCGGCCCGCGCCGCCGGCGCACCACCGGCCGGCGCTCCCGCCGGCGGTGACGAGTTCGAGGTCATGAGGCGCGGGAGATGGTCACGGACCGGCCGGAGGCCGGTTCCCCGCCCGGTGGGATAGGCACCGCCCACCAATCGCCTACGGCTCTTGTTTCAAGCAGACGCGCAACAGCACGAGCATCGCCAGGACGCACAGCGCTTTCCATGCAAACAGCCACCACGGCCGCCACCATGCGCCCGTGCGCGCTTCGACGATGTCCGAGACGCCGAACAGCACGAAGACGATCGCGCTCGCGGCGCAGAGGCGGCGGGCTGGCCCCCGGCGTAGCGTGGCCGCAGCCAGGAACGCGAGGCCGATGGCGATCCACAGTCCGGCTTCGATGGTGTTTCCCGTTCGGAAAAGGTCGGTGGTTGCGAGCATCGTCCCGATGAGCGTCGGCGGGGAGGCGCCGCCACGAGCGCAAGAAAAAGCGGCGAGCCGCCCTGATGATGGGGGTTCGCCGATGGACATGCGGCTGAGTGGATTCGAACCACCACGGGCGTAATGCCCACTGGCACCTGAAGCCAGCGCGTCTGCCAATTCCGCCACAGCCGCTCGTGTTGTCCTCGGCGGGCGTTGCGAAACCGCCGATCGACGTACATGATAGGGATTCAAGAGCCGAAATCAAGACGGCGGCCCCGGAACGAGCCGGAAACCGCCGACGGCGGCCCCCCGATCGGGGGGTTCCGAGGCTCCCGGCAGAAAGCGGAAACGAATATGAGTACCGAACCCCAGCGTGACCCCCTGTTTCGCCGACCCCGCGCCGGCGGCCGGCGCGTCGTCGTGACCGGTCAGGTCGGCGTGGACAAAAAGCCCTTCCTCGACAAGGTGGCCGGCCTTGCCGAACAGCGGTCCCAGTCCGTGAAGGTCTACCACATCGGCGACATGATGTACGCCGAGGCCCCCGACGTGCGGCCGGGGAAGATCCTCGACCTGCCCCTGGCCCGCCTGCACGCCCTGCGCCGCTCGGTGTTCAAGGACGTGCTGGTCGACGCGGACAAGCACAAGACGGTGATCGTCAACACGCACGCCTCGTTTCGCTGGAAGCACGGGCTGTTCCCCGCGTTCGACTACGACCAGATGGCCGCCCTCGATGCCGACCTCTACATCACGCTGGTGGACAACGTGGATGCCGTCCACGAGCGGCTGCTGCGCGAGCACGACGTGCCGCACACGCTCAAGGACATCCTCGTGTGGCGGGAAGAGGAGATCCTGGCGACGGAGATCCTCGCCAACGCGATCCGCCCCGTTGGTGCCTTTTTCGTGTTCGCGCGCGGAATCGAGGACAACACGATCGAATCGCTCTATCGGCTGATCTTCAAGCCCGAAACCAAGCGCGTGTATCCGTCGTTCCCGATGACCCACGTGATGGACCTGCCCGAGACGCAGGCCGAGATCGACGCCTTCCGGGCGCAGATCAACGATCACTTCATCACGTTCGACCCCGGCGATCTCGACGAAAAACGCCTGCTGTTCGAGGCCGGGGCCGCCACGCAGCGCGGCGAAACCACGTTCGCGGTCAAGGTCAACGGGCGCGAGGTCGCGTTCGATGTCAACGAGGTGGCGTCGGTCGCCCGCGACATCGACGCCCAGATCTACGCCCGCGACTTCAAGCTGATCGACCAGTCCGACATGATCGTGAGCTTCGTGCCCGAGCTGCCCAACGGCAAGCCGGGGCTCTCGTCGGGCGTCGAGCGTGAGCTGCAACACGCCTACGAAACCACCAAGGAAGTGTACGTCATCTGGCAGCCGCAGGCCGAGCCTTCGCCGTTCATCACCGAGACGGCCACGCGCGTCTTCACTTCCACGACGGAAACGCTCGAGTTCTTCAAGGAACAGGGCTACCTGCGCGAGATCCAGAAGCCGCTCTTCCAGCCCGGCGCTGCGCCGCGCGAGCGGGGGCGGTTCGGGTAAGGCGCGAACACCCGGCGGCAAGCCGCGTCACTCCCATCC
>CAYRXN010000189.1:0-4715 GCA_964428275.1 uncultured Planctomycetales bacterium
CCTGCCTGAAGATCCTCAACAGCGATGATTACCCGCCGGCCAACGTTCGGCCGCCGGACGACCTGTGCCGGGGGGACGCGACGAACGTGCTGGCGGACCTCGTCGGGGAGGTTCCCGACGAGCTGCGCGATCAGGTGCTGGCGACGTTCCTGAAGGAGCTCAAGGAAGCGCCCAACCGCGAGGCGCGCATCGCCGCTGCCCGCGGGTTGCAGCGTTTCCCGCGCGTCGAGGTGGTAGACGCGTTGATCGCGGGACTGCGCGACGAGGACTTCGCGGTGGTGTACCAGTGCGAGGTGTCGCTGGCCTGGCTGACCGGCGTGACGCACGATTGCGACGCGTACCGGTGGTCGCAGTGGGTCGAGGCCCACGCGGGGCACCTGTTCGATCACGGCGGGCAACTGCCCGCAGAGCTTCGGCCGCCTTACGAGGGACGCTGGGGACGGTTCGCGTACAAGAGCAAGGAGTTCTTCCGCTGGCTGGTCCCGGGGGCCAAAGAGAAATAGCCCGCGGGGCGTGAGGGACCAACGGCTGGCGTTGTCAGGCGCGAGGGCGTGCGTTGCGGGCACTGGTGGTGGATCCGAGCGAGCCGGGGGGCCTGCGGCTGGTCGCGGACTATCCCGATCCGACACCGCCGCCGGGCGAAGTGCTCGTCCGGGTGGATCTCGCCGGCATCTGCAGCACCGATCTTGAAATCCTGCGCGGCTATATGGGTTTTTCGGGGGTCTTGGGACACGAGTTCGTCGGGACGGTCGTGCGCGGTTCGGAGACGCTGCGCGGGCGGCGCGTCGTGGCGGAGATCAACTGTGTCGGGCCGGGTTCCCCCACGCGCGATTTCCGCGCCCGCAAGCACGCGCCCGACCGGACCGTGCTGGGCATCGCGGGCCGGGATGGGGCCCTCGCGCAGTATCTGACCGTTCCAGCCGAGAACTGCCACGAAGTGCCGGCGGAAATCAGCGATCGCGAAGCGGTGTTCGTCGAGCCGCTGGCGGCGGCATGCCAGGTGCTCGAAGATCACGAGGTCACGGCGGACACGCGGGCGGCCGTGGTCGGGTGCGGGCGGCTGGGGTTGCTCTGCGGGCAGGTGTTGGCGACGCGCACCGGGCGGCTCATCGTGCTGGGGCGCAACCCGCGCAAGCTCGCGCTGGGCCGGCAACTCGGACTCGTCACCCGCGCCGCGGCGGCGTGCGAACCGCACGCCGACCACGATCTGGTGGTCGAGTGCAGCGGAAGCCCCGAGGGCCTGCGGCTGGCGCTGGGGCTGGTGCGGCCGCGCGGCACGATCGTCCTCAAGAGCACCTACGCGCGGCCGGCGGGGGTGGACCTCGCGCCCGTCGTTATTCACGAGATCGTCGTGGCCGGCAGCCGATGCGGGCCTTTCGAGCAGGCGCTGGAACTGCTGCGCGCCCGCCAGGTGCGCGTCGAAGAGATGATCGACGGCGTGTTCCCGCTGGCAAGCTGGCGGGAAGCGTTCGCGGCCGCCCGTGATGCGCAGAACCTCAAGATCCTGATCGAGCCGGGCCGCGGATGATGGTGACGTTGGAACGCAACGGCCGGCGCTACGTGGCGTTTCCGCGGCTGGCGGGCCAGCGGGGGCTGATCCACGCCTTCTCGACCCGCCCGCAGGACGTTGCGATGCGCAGCGACAACCACGCCGCCGAGCGGGCCGCCCGCCGCCGGCAGATGGCCGCGGACCTGGGATTGGCGCCCGACGCGCTGCACTGCTGCGTCCAGGTGCACAAGACGCGGATCGCCGTCGTCGAGCGGGCCCGGCCGGGTGGGGCGCTCGACGGTTTCGACGGCGTCGTCACCGCCGCAACCGGCGCGGTGCTGATGACTTTCTCGGCGGATTGTCCGCTGCTGCTGGTGTTCGACCCGGTGCGGCGCGTGGTGGGGATGGCCCACGCGAGCTGGCGCTGCACGGTGGCGGGCATGGCCCGCCGGGTGGTCGCGACGATGCAAACGCACTTCGGCTGCGCGGCGGCGGACCTGCTGGCGGGGATCGGTCCGTCCGCCGGCCCCGAGCGTTACGAGGTCAAAGGCGACGTCTACGAGGCGGCGGCGACGCTGCCGGATCGCGACGCGTGTTTCTCGACCCGCGACGGGCGGATGTACTTCAACATGTGGGAGGCCAACCGGCAGCAGTTGCGCGCTTGCGGCGTGGCGGAGAGCCATATCGACATCGCCGGCATCTGCACGATGACCGACGCCGCGCGGTTCTATTCCTTCCGGCGCGAAGGACCGGGGTGTGGCCATTTCGGACTGATGGCCGGGTTGTGCGACTGAGCCGCGTGCGAGGCACGTCTGGCGAGCCGACTGGGTCCTGCGAAGCGTGCCCGGATTTCGTGGCCCCATGCAGCGGAAGAGACGAACGCCGGTCACGCCCCCGTTCCTTAATCTGCAAGAGAGGATTTGACCCTCGTGCACGGGAACGGCTAGACTAGCCTCCTGTTGTCGCCGGTTACGAGCACCGGCTTTCGTTCAGGGGCGGGCGCGGGCCGAAGTCCATTTCCGCCAATACTTAACAAAAGCGAGGCTATCATGGGACTTATCAAGGAATTCAAGGAATTCGCCATGCGCGGCAACGTGGTCGACATGGCCGTGGGTATCATCATCGGCGGGGCGTTCGGGAAGATCGTCAGTTCGCTCGTCAACGACATCATCATGCCGCCGATCGGCAAGCTGATGGGCGGGGTGGACTTTTCCTCGCTCAAGTACGTCATCCAGCAAGGCGCCGCGGCGGTCAAGGGACCGGACGGTTCGGTGATCACGCCGGCGGTGGAAGAAGTCGCGATCCGCTACGGCAGCTTCATCAACGTGACGCTCGATTTCCTGATCGTGGCGTTCGCGATCTTCATGATGATCAAGGTCATGAACAAGGCGACCGAGGCGATGAGCAGGAAGGAGGAGGAAGCGCCGGCGCCGCCGCCCGAGCCCACCAAGGAAGAGGTTCTCCTGGCCGAGATTCGCGATCTGCTCAAGGCAAAGTCCTGACCGCCGGACCCGTTGCCGTGATCGCACACAGACGCCCGGACAGGCCCGCCGCCTGCCCGGGCGTTGTCACATCACGCGGCGTCTTGCCGGGGTCGGCCCGGGTCGATCACTCGACCTCGTCGCCGTCACCGACCCGGGCTTCGGGGCGGCCGTCTCCGTGTTTTCCGCCGGTTGCTGGTCACGCTCCGCCTCCCCGCTCGCTGGAACGGCGGCGCAGGCGGGGATACCATGCCGACTCGAAACAGGCGGCGGGGAAACTGCGGCAGGAGCAACGCGCGATGCGCATTCTCATAACAGGGTCGAGCGGACAGATCGGAACCAACGTCGCACTGGCGCTTCTGGCACGCGGGGATGAGGTCGCGGGGCTGGACATACGCGAAAACTCCTGGACACGCGAAATCCCCACCACCATCTGCGACCTCACGTCCTGCCCCGGCGGCGAACTGCCCGCCGAGGGACGCTTCGATGCGGTTCTCCACCTGGCGGCCCATGCCAAGGTCTTCGAGCTGGTCGAACACCCCGAGCGCGCCATGGAAAACATGCAGATGGCGTTCCATGTGCTCGAATACTGCCGCCTGACGAACACGCCGATCGTCTTCGGCAGCTCACGCGAAGTCTACGGCGACATCCACCGCCACATCACCGACGAGTCCGAGGCGGATTTCGTCGTCGCGGAGAGCCCGTACAGCGCGTCGAAAATCGCCGGCGAGGCCTACATCTACGCCTACGCCAAGTGCTACGGGCTGCCCTGCCTCGTCTTCCGCTTCAGCAACGTCTACGGCCGCTACGATTGCGATATCGACCGGCTCGAACGCGTGATCCCGTTGTTCATCAGGCGGATCGCCGACGGAGAGCCGATCGTCGTGTTCGGCCCGGACAAGGTGCTCGATTTCACCTACGTGGACGACTGCGCCGACGGCGTGATTCGCGGGCTCGACGCGCTGGTCGAGGGACGCGTCCGGCGCGAGACGATCAACCTCGCCTACGGGCACGGCTCGACGCTCGAAGACCTCGTGAACCTGATCGCGCTCGCGCTGCGAAAAGAACCACGCGCCAGTTATGAGTCGGCCCGGCCGGGCGAGGTGACACGCTACGTCGCCGACCTGTCCAAGGCTCGCGATCTGCTGGGCTACGCCCCGCGCGTCCCGCTGACCGCCGGCGTGCCGCGGGCGATCAGGTGGCAGCAGTCGATCGGCACGCTGCCGGCCGAGCTTTGATGGGCAAGCGCACCGTGCCTGGCGCGGCAACGATGGGACGAAGAGGGGGCGGAGGGAACAGGGATTAAGGGATCAAGGGATACAGGGACTGAGGGAACAGGGACTAAGGGATCAAGGGACTGAGGGACTGAGGGGCGAAGGCGATGCGCCGACGGAAGATAATTCGCCATTCGGCATTCGCCATTCGCCATTCAGAAAGGGACTGAGGGAGCAGGGATTAAGGGATCAAGGGGCTGAGGGGCGAAGGCGATGCGCCGGCGGAAGGCAATTCGCCATTCGGCATTCGGCATTCGCCATTCAGAAAGGGACTGAGGGAGCAGGGATTAAGGGATCGAGGGATCAAGGGATACAGGGACGGAGGGACTGAGGGGCGAAGGCGACGTGCCGGCGGAAGATAATTCGCCATTCGGCATTCGCCATTCGCCATTCGCCATTCAGAAAGGGACTGAGGGAACAGGGACTAAGGGATCAAGGGGCTGAGGGGCGAAGGCGATGCGCCGGCGGAAG
>CAYRXN010000190.1:0-10102 GCA_964428275.1 uncultured Planctomycetales bacterium
ACGGCGACGGCGACGTGGACTTCAACGACGTAAGCGCCTACCTCTTCTGCCTAGGCGGCCCGGACAACACGTACGCCGCCGGCAATTTCTGCCTCAGCGGCGACACCGACGAAGACAGCGACGTGGATATGCGCGATTTTCTGCGCCTGCAGGCAGACTTCGGCGGCTGAACCGGCGGGGCCCCACCCGCCAATCCCTGTATCGCGCCAGAAAAAGCACCATTTCCCGTTCAGGGGCGCGCCTCCGTCGGTACAGCGGCGGCGATGCGTCGTTCACCGTGCCGGCTGATCCGGACGGGGGCGCCCCCTGCGGCTGCCCGGCCTGGGACGTCGATTGCAGCGGGGACTGTGTCGGCTTCAAGACCGCCGCCGACCGCAGCAGCGCCACCGATACCACGCTCGGATACGGCATCCTGCCGTGGCGTGATCGTCGCCGTGGCCCTGCGCCTGCCGAACCGGCCACGCGCCCGAAGAATCGGCGGGCTGATCCTCCCGCGGGCGAGCACCGCGTTCCGCTCGCGGCGCTCCCCCGCGACCCAAGCGACCTGCCGGCGCCCTCGCTTCGCGCCGGCTGGGACTTTCTGCGCGTTTTCGCTAGAATCAGGCGATTCGAGTATGTGGCGTTTGCGGGCGGCGCGACCAGCCCCGACCACGCATCCGCATCGGAGCGACCCCCATGGCCGACGTCCCCAACCCAGCGGCATCGGAAGATGCCCGCGGACCCTTCAGCCCCATCGAAGATATCCTCGAAGAACTGCGCCAGGGCAACCTGATTGTGCTCGTCGATGACGAAGACCGCGAGAACGAGGGCGATCTGGTCTGCGCCGCCGAACACATCACGCCCGAGAAGGTCAACTTCATGCTCAAGCACGGGCGCGGCACTCTCTGCGTCCCGCTGACGCGGTCACGCTGCGAACAGCTTCAGCTCGAAGCCCAGACGCCGCGAAACACCACGCGCTACGGGACGGCGTTCACGATCACGATCGACGCCGCTCCGCATCTGGGCGTGACCACCGGCGTCTCGGCCTTCGACCGGGCGACGACGATCCGGCGCACGGTGGCGGAGGAGGCGGCCCCCGAGGACTTCGTCCGGCCGGGACACGTCAACCCGCTGATCGCCCGCGACGGCGGCGTGCTCGTGCGGGCCGGGCAGACCGAGGGATCGGTCGATCTCTGCCGACTGGCGGGGCTGATGCCCGCCGCCGCCATCATCGAAATCCTCAACGAGGACGGCACGATGGCCCGCGTGCCGCAACTGACGCGCTTTTGCCGCAAACACGGCATCAAGATGTGCACCGTCGCCAGCCTGATCGAGTACCGCATGAAACGCGAGCGGCTGGTGGAGCGGATCGAAACCATCCCGCTGCGCAACCGCTGGGGGCAGTGGTTGCTGATCGCCTACCGCTCGCACGCCGAGCAGGGCACGCACGTCGCGCTGTGCATGGGCGGTATCGGCGCGCTCGACGAGACCGGCCGCCCGCGCCGTTTCGACGAGCCGGCGATGGTCCGCGTCCACTCCGAATGCCTCACCGGCGACGTGTTCGGATCGATGCGCTGCGATTGCGGCGAACAGCTTCAGGCCGCGATGGCGATGATCGCCGCCGAGGGCCGCGGCGCGCTGGTCTACCTGCGCCAGGAGGGCCGCGGCATCGGGCTGGCCAACAAGATCAGGGCATACAAACTCCAGGACCAGGGACTCGACACGGTCGAAGCGAACCTGGCGCTGGGGCTGCCCGCCGACCGGCGCGATTACGGCACCGGGGCCCAGATTCTGCGCGATATCGGCCTTTCCCGCGTGCGCATCCTCACCAACAACCCCAAGAAGACCAGCCGGCTGGAGGTCTACGGCCTCGAAGTCGTCGAGCAGGTGCCGATCGAAATGCCCCCCAACGACGACAACCGCCGCTACCTGGAAACCAAGAAACACAAGATGGGCCACGACCTGCGGCACGTGTGAGCCGGAACACACCGGTTGACGGTATCCGCCCCGCGGCCGCACCGGTCTGCCATCCTCCCGTCGCAGCAGTTCTCAACCAGTCAGACGAAGCGCCGCGGGCTTTCAGCCCGCGCGGTCTTCCGCAGCCTCACTGGCCTGGCCCTGGTGGGCGATGCCCAACCTGCATACCCCGGACCCGAAGTGGAAGGAACCGGGCAGCCCGCAGGTCGCCTACGCCCGGCTGGGCGGATCGCTCACGGCGGCGCGCTCCAGCTCGGCGATGCGCCGTTCCAGCATCTTGACCGTCTGGCGGAGCTCGGGCAGCTTGGCGACGTGCGCCAGGCGGCGTTTCATGTCGGTGATCGGGATCGCGGGCTGGCCGAGGACGGTCTCACCCTCGGGGATGCTGTTGGTCACGCCCGCCTTGGCGCCGACCGTCGCGTTGTCGCCGATGTGGATGTGTCCGACGACGCCGGCCTGGCCGGCCATCGTCACGTGCTTGCCGACGCTGACCGAGCCGGCCAGCCCCACCTGCGCCACGAACAGACAGTGCTCGTCGATCTGCGACCCGTGGCCGATCGCGATCAGGTTGCTGAACTTCGTGCCCGAACCGATGATCGTTCGGCCGACGGTGGCCCGGTCGATCGTGCAGCAGGCGCCGATTTCGACGTCGTCGCCGATCTCGACGTGTCCGATCTGCGGGATCTTGACCCACTTGCCCCCGATCGGCGCATAGCCCAGCCCGTCTTCACCGACCACCGTGCCCGCGTGGATCGTCACCCGGTCCCCGATGATCGTGTCGTCGTAGATCACGACGTTGGGAAACAGCAGCAGATTGTCGCCGATGCGGCAGCGCGGCCCGATGTAGCAACCGGGGTAGATGATGGCGTTGTCGCCGATGACGACGTCCTCGTCGATGGTGACGCCGGGGTGGATCGAAGCGTTCTCCCCCACCCGGGCGGACCCGGCGATGTGCGTGCACGCGTGGCCCGGTGCCACCCGCCGATGCTTGCGATAGCCGTGCAGCTCGACGATGACCGCGGTGATCGCGGCGTAGGGATCGGCCACACGGATGAGGTCGAGGCGTTCCGGAGCGGACACGTCGGGCCCCAACACGACCGCCGACGCCTTCGTTTCGACCAGCAGCTTTTCGTACTTCGGATTCGAAAGAAAGCTGACCTCGCCGGGGCCGGCGTCCTCCAGCGTGTTGACCCGGCTCACGACGCGGGAGGCGTCGCCGCACAGCTCCGGCTTCATGCCGTGCTTCTCGATCATCCGGCACAGTTCTGCGAGTGTGGCTTGCATACGCCTCTCGACCCCCCGGTCCCTTGTTTCGCCCGGCCGGCGCGGCCGGGTGCGCCTAATTGCGGCATTGTACGAACGCGCCGCCGGAAGTGTCAAAAAGGCCGCGCACAGACACAGCCGGCGACCCGCGTGGCCACCAGGCGCCGACCAGCGGCAAGAACCCGCGCGCGGCACGGAAATTGATAGATCGACCGGCATGACCACGAACGATCCACAGCGCAGCAAACGCGAAGGAGCCGGTATGCCCAAGCCTCGCCTCCAAAACCCGCTGAAACACTGGCCGCCCCATCTGCGGTTCTCGTTCTGGTACGTCATCGCGGCGCTCTGGCTGCTGTCATTCTGGCAGTTGGCGCTCGAACAGATGAAGGTCCGACCGATTCTCTACAGCGAATTCAAGCAGCACGTCCACCGCGGCGAAGTCGTCGAGTGCGCCATCGGGCCCGAGGAAATCCGCGGCTATATCAGGCCGCGCGTCGCGCCCGCCGCGACCCGGCCGAGCACGCAACCGGCCGCCCAGACGCCACCCGGCGGGCAATCACGATCGGGCGGGAAGGGCCAACCGGCCAAGCCGTTCTTCTTCCGCACGGTTCGCATGAACGATCCCAAGCTGATCGAGGAGCTCCAGGCCGCCGGCGCGAAGTTCACCGGCGTACTGCCGAGCAAGTTCATGCACTTCCTGTGGACCTGGGTGTTGCCGATTTTCATCATCGTGCTGCTGTGGTCGTGGCTGTCGCAGAAGGTCACCGGCATGGGCAGCCAGGTGATGACCTTCGGCAAGAGCAAGGCCCGCATCGTCGCCGACAAGTCCACCGGCGTCACCTTCGACGACGTGGCCGGCTGCGACGAGGCCAAGGCCGAACTGGTCGAGCTGGTCGAGTTTCTGCGCAACCCGCAGAAGTACACCGCGATGGGCGCCCGCACGCCCAAGGGCGTGCTCCTGGTCGGTCCGCCGGGAACGGGCAAGACGCTGCTGGCCCGGGCGGTCGCCGGCGAAGCCGCCGTGCCGTTCTTCTCGCTCAGCGGCAGCGATTTCGTCGAGATGTTCGTCGGCGTCGGCGCGGCACGGGTCCGCGACCTGTTCACCCAGGCCAAGGAAAAGGCCCCCTGCATCGTGTTCATCGACGAGCTCGACGCCATCGGCCGGCAGCGCGGCGTCCACATGGGCGCGGTCAACGACGAGCGCGAACAGACGCTCAACCAGTTGCTCGTGGAAATGGACGGCTTCGAGGCCAACGCCGGCGTGATCATCATCGCCGCCACCAACCGGCCCGAAGTCCTCGACCGGGCCCTGCTGCGGCCGGGGCGGTTCGACCGGCAGGTCGTCGTCGATGCGCCCGACCTCGACGGCCGCGAGGCCATCCTGCGCGTCCACGCCCGCGGCAAACCGCTGGCCGACGACGTGGACCTCCGCCGGATCGCGCAGGCCACGCCCGGATTCTCCGGGGCCGACCTGGCCAACGCGATCAACGAGGCGGCGCTGCTGGCGGTCAGGCGGGGCCACGCGCGGGTCACGATGCGCGACCTCGAAGACGCGGTCGAGAAGGTCGTGGCCGGTCCGGAGCGCAAGAGCCGCCGGCTCAGCGAAGCAGAAAAGACCCGCGTCGCCTATCACGAAACCGGCCACGCGCTGGTGGCGGCGTTCAGCGAGCACGCCGACCCGGTCCACAAGATCACGATCGTGCCGCGCGGGCGGGCGGCGCTGGGGTACACGCTCCAGCTGCCGACCGAGGAGCAATTCCTCATGACCCAGGAAGAACTGCTCGACCGCCTCAAGGGGCTACTCGGCGGCCGGGCGGCCGAGGAAGTCGTCTTCGGCAGCGTCTCGACCGGCGCGCAGAACGACCTCGAACGCGCCACGGCCCTCGCGCGGCAGATGGTCTGTCTCTACGGGATGAGCCGCAAGATCGGACTGGCCCAGTGCGCCCGGCGCCACGCCCAGTTCCTCGATGGCGAGGGCCTCTTGCAGCGTGATTGCAGCGAGCAGACCAACCGCGAAATCGACGAAGAGGTCAAACGCATCCTGGACGAAGCCTACGCAGCCGCCCGCGACATCCTCTCGCAGCACCGCGACAGACTCGAACGCGTCGCCGCCGAGCTGCTGCGCGTCGAAACGCTCGACCGGGAGACGTTCGAACGGCTGGTGCATGACAGCGATTCGACAACCAAGCGGCAAGACGACGTGAGCGCATAGCCGAACCGCCCGGCACCGGCGCGGCGCGGTCGAGTGCGCTGCGCAAGCTCGGGCGCCACGACCGGCCCGTTCGGCGCCCCGGGGCACGGCAGGCGGATGCGCCCCAGGATCCTCCACCCCCACCGCTGCGACAGCGTCCCGTCGCCCCCCGGGACCGCGGCGGGCGCTGGACGTACGGGCCCAGTCGAACATAATGGCGCCGCAAGGCCGATCCGGGCGCACGGCGACGCCTGGATGCGCAACGTGGAGGGAACCCGAAACGGAGGGGACCGCGGACGGCGCGTCCGCCGTGCAGCCACCCGTGATACTCCCCGGGGCGGGGCCGGACGAAGCGCGGTCCGCAACGCCGAAGGCGGTTTCGGGTTACGATCTCGTATTCGATCATTCGTCCTCATCTGAGAAACCTGCACCATGAAGTACGTCATTGTTCTTCCGGACGGGGCGGCGGACGAGCCGCTCGAAGCTCTCGGCGGGCGCACGCCGCTGGAAGCGGCCAACACGCCGGCGATGGACTGGATCGCCGCCCACGGGCAGATCGGACGTGTCGTGACCGTTCCCGACGGCTTCACACCAGCAACGGACGTCGCGACGCTGTCGTTGTTCGGGTACGACCCCCACGTGTACTACTCCGGGCGGGCACCGATCGAGGCGGTCGCCCGGGGCCTGACGGTGGCCAGCGACGAAATCATCTTCCGCTGCAATTTCGTCACGATCGAGGGCGGCCGGATGCGCGACTTCACCGCCGGCCACATTGCCCAGGACGAGGCCGATGCGCTGATCGCCGATCTCAATGCGCTCGCGGCCGAGGGCGAACCAGCCCTGCGAGGCTGCGCGTTCCACAGCGGCGTGTCGTATCGCAACCTCATGATCCTCTCCGACGCCGCAGACATCGACATCCGTTGCGCCCCGCCGCACGACATCCCCGATCAGCCGATCGAACAACACCTGCCCTACGGCAGCGGGGCCGACCGCATCCGCGCGATCATGCAACGGGCCGGCGAACTGCTCGCCGAACACGAAATCAACGAACGCCGCCAGGCCGGCCGGCGCGCGCCGGTCACCGATATCTGGCTGTGGGGACAGGGCCAGCCGGTGCGCATGCCGTCGCTCGCCGATCAGTTCGGCGTCAGCGGCGTCGCCATCACGGGCGTGGACATCATCCGCGGGCTGGCGCTGATGATGGGGCTGCGGCTCGTGGAAGTGCCCGGAGCGACGGGGTACATCGACACGAACTACGCCGGCAAGGGGGCCGCGGCGGTCGCCGCACTCAAAGACAACGACCTGGTCGTGGTGCATATCGAAGCGCCCGACGAGGCGGGGCACCTCGGCGATCCGAACGAGAAGGTCCGAGCGCTCGAGGCGATCGACGCGCAAATCGTCCGGCCGCTGCTCGATGCACTGTCGCGCGAGCAGCGCTGGCGGATCATGGTCGCCCCCGACCACCCCACACCATGCACGACTACCGCCCACGACGCCACGCCGCCGCCGTACTGCTTCGCCGGCACAGGCGTTGCCACATGCGGCGCCACCGCTTTCTCGGAGCGGGCGGCACAGACCTGCGGCGCGCTGGTCGCGCCCGGCCACGAACTGCTGCCGCGGTTCATCGACGCCCGCGCGGACTGACGGCGCCGCCCCCGTCGTACCCGCCACCCGGCGACGCGCATCCGAACCCCCCGGCCAGGCGGGGGGGTCGCACGGCGTCGGGCCGGCGCTATAATCGGGGCAACCTGATACGGGAAGGAGCTCAGCAGCGTGGCAACCGACTGGCAAATGCCCCGGCGTGGCGAAACCTGCTCCTGTTGCGGGCGCAGTTTCGAACCCGGCGACGTGATGACGGCCTGTCTCTACGAAACGCCGGACGGCTACGAGCGGCGCGACTACTGCGACGCCTGCGCCGTCCCGGACGATCCGCCGGCGATCGCGGCGTGGCGCACGCGGCGGCCGCCGCCCGCCGAAAAGAAGACCCGCGCCTTCGACCGGGCCACCGTCTGGCAGTTCTTCGAGCGGCTCGAACAGCCCGCCACGCCGGAACAGAAGCAGCTCCGGTTCGTGCTGGCGCTGCTCCTGTGGCGCAAGAAAGCGCTCAAGCTCAAGGGCAGCCAGGCCGCACCGGAAGGCGAAGTCTGGCATTTCGTCGCGCCGGGCGACGCCGCGACGTTCGCGGTGCTCCGCCCGGACCTCGGCGAAGACGAACTCGACCGGCTCGGGTTGCAGATCGAAACGCTTCTGACGGGCCGGGAAGCCGCGGACGACGATGCGCCGCCCGCGGCCGCGGCCGCCGAGATCGCCGCCGAGGCGGGGGAATCCAACCATGGCTGAACAGGCAACCATCCCCATCAGCGCGACACGCGGGGCATGGACCGCCGTGGGCCTGTTGGCCGGGCTGGTGGGACTTGCCGGATGCGCGCCGGCGATCAGACTCGACCCCCAGCCGCCGCGCGACGCGCAGCAGGCGATGCGGCGGATCAACGGGAACCTGTTGCGGATCGAAGGAGCGCTCTACTGCAAGGCGCTCGTGTCGTTCCACTTTCGCGACACCAACGGCGTTCAGCGGCGGTTCGTCGGCCACCCGGCGACGATCATCTTCGAGCGGCCACGCTGCCTGTACTTCGACATCAAACACACCCTGGCCGGCAGCGTGGCCCGGATCGGCTCGAACGACGAGCGCTACTGGCTGTGGGTCGATTTGCAGGACACGCGCAAGCTCTGGTACGGAACCTGGCAGGCGCTCGAGCGGGGGCTGGCGCGCAAGATGATCGTTCCGCCCGACGAGCTGCTCGACGCGCTGCTGATGCGCCCGCTGCCCGAGGAACTGCCCGAAGGTATCCACCCCCTGCTGGAAAGCGACGGGCGGATCAGCCGGTTGCTGTTCATCGAGGTGGACGGGCAGCGCTGGCCGTGGGTGCGGCGCGAGATGGTGCTCGATTCGCAACCGCCCTTCCTGCCGATCGAGATCATCGACCGTCTGCCCGACGGCCGGGTGGCGATGCACGCCCGGCTGGGCAACTACCGGCGCGTCGGCGGAACCGGCCCGGCCGGTCCCTATACCGCGCGGCACTACGTAGTACAGTGGAACCAGGACGGTGCCGAAATGCGGATCGACCTTTCCGACGTGCGCTACCGGACGCGCGAGACGCCGTTCTGCGAGTTTCCGGAGGGGTGGGACGGCCAGGTCATCCGTCTCGACCAGACGCCGGCCCCCGACGCGCGGGCGCCGATCGAAGCGATGCCTTTCGAGACGATTCCCGATACGCCGCCCGATGCGGTACCGCCCGGCGCGGCCACGGAAAGTGAAGAACCCCAGTGAGCGTAGAGACAGCGGGGATGCGGCTGCGCAGCAAGTACGGAACCGGCGGGGTGTGCCTCGTGATGGTCGGGCTGTGCGCGGTCATCGCGCCCGCGGGGCGGGGAGACGAAGTCAGCTCCGACGATCGCTACCTGCTCTGCGCGACGGAGGACCGCCTCTGGCTCGTCGCACCGGAGACGCGCGAAGGCCGGCGCGTGTCGCGCATGTTCAATCGCACGCGGGGCAATCCGCTCGACAGCGGACAACTGCTCTCGCGCCGGATCGTCAACGCCGTGGCGGATAGCGACAGCCTGCTGGCGTTTTTTGAAGACGGTGCCGTCTATCGCTATTGGGGAGATCGCTCGGCGCCGGTGGCCGAACGCGTGCTGCCGGGCCAGACGATCCCTTACGATCTGACGAACACCGACGGGATGATCGTGGCGATCGTCTCCTCGGACGTCGCCGTCCAGCTCGGCGGCGTGCGCCCCCTGGAACGCCGGGGAGCGGCCCGGGACAACGCCGCGGAGTCCGCCGAGACCCCGGAGGCGTTCGACGCGCACGGCGCGGCGCTGAGCCTGATCGGCTACGACGGGCACGCCTGGTACGCCATCGCGGCCTTGCCGACGTCGGTAAGCGCGGCCTCCGACGGACGCATACGGCCGCGCATCGTCTCCGACGGGCAGCGCCTTTTCCTTTTCGCGGCCGGTCCCGAGCCGAACCGCATCCGCTGTTTTGCGGGCCTGGAGCCGCCGACGGGGTGGCGTCCCGCCGGGCAGGTCATCGTGTCCGACCTGGCGGCGTTCTGGGCGGTGCGGGTCGGCGGCCGTCCGGTCCTCCTCACCGCGAGCCGCCACGGGGCGCAAGAGGAGGTTCTCGAAGCCTGGCGGCCGCCGGAGGCCGACGGCACGTGGAACGCAGCGGACCTGCGGCTCTCGCCCATGCCGGAACGGGCGGCTGTCGCGAGATACGAGGGGGCCGGCGGTTTCAATCAGCACGTGGTCGTGCTGGCGCGCGATGCGCAGGATCGCGTCGCGGTGCGGTTCGGACGGTTCGCCCAACCGCCGACGGAAGCCACGCTTCCGGTTTCGCGGATCATCGTCGGTCGAAGCACACGTGAGCAGATCGACAACCTGATCCAGGGCGCGATGCTGATCCTGCTGATCGCGATACTCACGGGTCTTTTCATCTTCCGCCGCGGGGCGATGGTGCGGCCGGCGGTCCTGCCGCTGGGATACGCCCCGGCGCTGAGCATGCAGCGTCTGATCGCCTGGCTGGTGGACTTCGCGCCCTTCGCGCTGATTTCGGCCAGCAAGCTCGGCATTTCCTGGCGCGACAGCCTGGGGGCCCTCGGACGCTGGGGCATCGCACCTTCACCCGAAACGCTC